>NZ_AEJC01000053.1 GCF_000317595.1 Streptomyces ipomoeae 91-03
CCAAACCCCTCCCACACCGCCCGAGCCCACTCCTTCAACGCCGTCGCGGCCCAGTACGCCGCGGTCCGCCCCTCCTACCCACCCGCCCTCTTCGACACCATCGAAACCCTCGCCGCCCGCCCGCCCCCTCACCGGCTCACGAACCGTCGACGTAGGCGCAGGCACAGGCATCTCCACCTCCCTCCTCCACACTCGCGGCGCTCACGTACTCGCGGTCGAACCCGGCGCCGGCATGGCGGCCCAGCTCCGCCGCACCCACCCCCACATCCCCCTGGTCCGCGGCGACGGCAACGCCCTCCCCCTCGCCACCACCTCCACCGACTTCCTCACCTACGCCCAGTCCTGGCACTGGACCGACCCCACCCGCTCGGTCCCGGAGGCCCTTCGCGTCCTTCGCCCCGGCGGCGCACTGGCCCTGTGGTGGAACACCGACGCCCTCGACATCCCCTGGATCGCCGACGCCGCCACCCGCATCCGCAACTTCTTCGGCATCGACCCCGACAGCCCCATCGACAAGAGCGGCACCGGCGCCCCCGCCGCACTCGCCGACACGGCCGGCCAACTGGACTTCACCCGCCGCCGGATCCGCTGGAGCCGCCAGGTCTCCCTGGACACCCACCTGGCCAACATCGCCAGCCACTCGGGCTTCCTGGTCCTGAACGAGAAGGCCAAGGCAGGGTTCTTCACCGAGGAACGAGCCCACCTTCGCGAACTCTTCCCCACGGAAACGATCGAGGAGACCTACGACGTGGACCTACTGCTGGCCATCCGCCCCTGACACCCCCACCCCCACTCGGGCCCGGCGTCGCCCCGGTCCTCGGTCCCGACCTGCCCTCGAACAGGTCGCAGGCGAAGATCGCCAAGGCCGTCACCCCGACCCGCCGTGCGCCTGCGCCCCTCTGCGCCCTCAACGCAACACCCGCGCCGAGCCCACCGCCGCCCTTCGCCCCTTCTCACCCTCGCGCCTTGACCCGCCAGCCCACCGAGAGCATTATTCATCACATGATGAATTTCCTTTCGAAGAAGCCCCCGACCCCACCACCGGACTCCTCAACCAGCACCTCACCCACCCACGCGCCACCCACCACCCCAGCCATCCACGCCAAGGACCTCACCGTCACCCGAGGCCTCCGCGCAGTCCTCCGCAACCTCGACTTCGAAGTCCCCCACGGCCAGATCACCGGCCTCCTGGGCCCCTCCGGCTGCGGCAAATCAACCCTGATGCGCTCGATCGTGGGCACCCAGGCCAAGGTCACCGGCACCCTGCGAGTCCTCGGTCACCCGGCCGGCGCCCCCACGCTCCGCTCACGCATCGGCTACGTCACCCAGGCCCCCTCCGTCTACGACGACCTGACGGTCCGCCAGAACCTGGCCTATTTCGCGGCGATCCTCGACCCCGGCCGCACCGCCGCCGAACGCCGCCATGAGAACGTCGCCCGGGCCATCGCCGACGTGGACCTCACCTCCCACGCCGACGCCCTCGCCGGCAATCTCTCCGGCGGCCAACGCAACCGTGTCTCTCTGGCCGTGGCCCTCCTCGGCACACCCGAGCTGCTGGTCCTGGACGAGCCCACGGTCGGCCTGGACCCGGTCCTCCGCCGAGACCTCTGGGACCTCTTCCACGCCATCGCCGCCCAGCGCCGGGCCACCCTCCTGATCTCCTCCCACGTCATGGACGAGGCCGAGCGCTGCCACCGCCTCCTCCTGATGCGCGAGGGCGAGATCCTCGCCGACGACACCCCCGAGGCCCTCCGCACCCGCACCCACTCGGAAACAGTCGAAGCGGCTTTCCTTCACCTCGTGGACGAGGCGACCGCGACCGCCGCACGCCAGAAGGAGCCGGCGCGATGACCACCCCGACGAACGCCCACACGAACGACACCACCAAGCCGAGCGAGGAAACGCAGTCGAACGCGCACGCACGCACACCCCAGGCCACGGCCCCCCGCCCGAGCGCGCTCAACCACTCCCGTACGACGGCCACCGCGGCGCGAGTCCTCCGCCAACTCGGCCACGACCCCCGCACGATCGCGCTGCTCGTCCTCATCCCGTGCGTGATGCTGTTCCTGCTCCGCTATGTCTTCGACGGCAGCCCACGCGTCTTCGACTCCATCGGCGCCTCACTCCTCGGCATCTTCCCGCTGATCACCATGTTCCTGGTGACCTCGATCGCAACCCTGCGCGAGCGCACCTCCGGCACCCTGGAACGCCTCCTCGCCATGCCCCTCGGCAAGGGCGACCTCATCGCCGGCTACGCCCTGGCCTTCGGCACCCTGGCGATCATCCAGTCGGCCCTCGCCACGGGTCTGGCCGTCTGGTTCCTCGACCTGGACGTCACCGGCTCTCCCTGGCTCCTCCTGGTCGTCGCTCTCCTCGATGCCCTGCTGGGCACCGCCCTCGGCCTCTTCGTCTCGGCCTTCGCCGCCTCCGAGTTCCAGGCCGTCCAGTTCATGCCGGCCGTGATCTTTCCCCAACTCCTCCTCTGCGGCCTCTTCACCCCCCGCCCCGACATGCACCCCGCCCTCGAAGCCATCTCCAACGTCCTCCCCATGTCCTACGCGGTCGACGGCATGAACGAGGTCCTCCTCCACACCGACATGACCACCAACTTCATCCGAGACGCCCTGATCGTCGCCGGCTGCGCACTCCTGGTCCTGACCTTGGGAGCAGCCACTCTGAGGCGTCGGACCACGTGATCCACAGCCACACATCCGGCGTCGGCCGACATTCACCGGCGTGCGAACGTCCCGCCCAGCGGACACCCGAGCCGCCCCCCACCCCCTGGTGCGAGGATGACCCCAGGACGACGCACCCCCGGAGGGCACCCGCACCATGACCCAGAAAGTCGCAGTCCTCGGCACCGGAAAGATCGGCGAGGCCCTGCTCAGCGGCATGATCCGAGCCGGCTGGGCCCCCGCGGACCTCCTGGTCACCACCCGCCGCCCCGAACGCGCCGAAGAACTCCGCACCCGCTACGGCGTCACCCCGGTCACCAACCCGGAGGCCGCGAAGACCGCCGACACCCTGATCCTCACGGTCAAGCCCCAGGACATGGCCACCCTCCTGGACGAACTGGCCCCGCACACCCCCGCCGACCGCCTGGTCATCAGCGGCGCGGCGGGTATCCCCACCTCCTTCTTCGAGGAGCGCCTGGCCGCAGGCACCCCTGTGGTCCGTGTCATGACGAACACGCCCGCCCTCGTCGACGAGGCCATGTCCGTCATCTCCGCAGGCAGCCACGCGAGCGAGGCCGACCTCGCGCACGCCGAGGAGATCTTCGGCGCCGTGGGCAAGACGCTCCGCGTCCCCGAGTCACAGCAGGACGCCTGCACCGCCCTCTCCGGCTCGGGCCCGGCGTACTTCTTCTACCTGGTCGAAGCCATGACCGACGCCGGCATCCTCCTCGGCCTGCCCCGCGACAAGGCCCACGACCTCATCGTCCAGTCCGCCATCGGCGCGGCCACGATGCTCCGCGACAGCGGCGAACACCCCGTCAAACTCCGCGAGAACGTCACCTCCCCCGCCGGCACCACGATCAGCGCCATCCGCGAACTCGAGAACCACGGCGTGCGTGCCGCACTGATCGCCGCGCTGGAAGCGGCCCGCGACCGCAGTCGCGAACTGGCATCCGGCAACAACAGCTGACCCCGTTCACAGCGCCGGGCCCGGCCCCTCGACGGCACCCGGCGCTGCAGACCGGCTCAGGCAGCCAACAGCCCGATCGCCCGGTACGCCGCGTCCACCCTCGGACGAGCCATCTCTCTGGCCTTCTCCGCACCCAACCGCAACACCCCCTCCACGTACACAGGATCCGCGCACAACTTCTTGTGCCTCTCCTGTACGGGCCTGAGGAGCTCGACCACGGCCTCTGCGGTGTCCCTCTTCAAGGCTCCGTACGATTCGTATACACCGCTCAGGTCCTCGGGGTTCCCGCCTTCGCACGCAGCGAGGATCTCCAGCAGATTCGCGAGCCCCGGCCGCCCCTCCCGGTCGTAGACGACATCCCGCCCGCTGTCGGTCACGGCCCGCATGATCTTCTTCCGCACGGCATCCGGCTCATCCAGCAGATAGACGATGCCGGACGCCACGTCGTCCGACTTCCCCATCTTCGACGTCGGCTCCTGCAGGTTCATGACCCGAGCGCCGACCTTGGGATGCGTCGCGCGCGGCACCACGAACGTGTGCCCGTACCGCTGGTTGAACCGCACCGCCAGATCCCGCGTCAGCTCCACATGCTGCGTCTGGTCGTCCCCCACCGGCACCTCGTCGGTCCCGTACGCCAGGATGTCCGCCGCCATCAGCACGGGATACGTCAGCAGCGACAGCCGGACACTCCCACCCCGGTCCCGCTCCCGCGCGGCCTTCTCCTTGTACTGGATCATCCGCCGCATCTCGCCGTCGGTGGCCACGCACTCCAGCACATACGACAACCGGGTGTGCTCATCCACATGACTCTGTACGAACACGGTGCACAGCTCCGGATCCAACCCCGACGCCAGCAACAACGTCGCCGCCTGCCGACTGAGCCTGCGCACCCGCGCCGGATCGTGGTCCACGGTCAGCGCGTGCAGATCGACGACGCAGAACAACGCGTCCGTCCGGTGCTGGTCGACCTCGGCCCACCGCCGTACGGCCCCCAGGTAGTTCCCGAGCGTCAGGTGCCCTGTCGGCTTGACCCCGCTGAAGACCCGCGTCATTTCTCCACCTCCTGATCAGGGCCGCCGCACCGGCCGGCCGACCCTCTGGAGGGAGATACGAGAACGGCCGCCGAAGCGGCGGCCGTCGAGTGCGTACATGAGCACGGCCGCCGTCAGGCGGCCCACCACTCCTGGTGACACGTACGCGTAGTCATGGACGTCAGGCTACGCCTCCGGGGGACCGTCCGGCAGCGAGTTGACACACCCCGAGCCCATCCGTAGTGTTCTCCGAGTTGTCCGACGTGAGCGCCGACCCTTGGTCGGTCCCCGGACAGCCATTCCGCAAGTAACCACCAACAAACGACGATCCGTCGTCGTGCCGTTGGTATGCGTATTTGCGAAATGAGGAATCCGCGTTCGAAAGGACGTAGCCCCCGATTAGCTCGGAGGCTCGGAATCCGCTAAAGTCTCACTCGTCGGAACGGCCCAACAGCCGCAAAGACAACCCCCCTCTGACTGGGAATCAGGCCCGAAAGGATCTGATAGAGTCGGAACCGCCGGAAAGGGAAACGCGGAAGCGGAAACCTGGAAAGCACCGAGGAAATCGGATCGGAAAAAGATCTGGTAGAGTCGGAAACGCAAGACCGAAGGGAAGCGCCCGGAGGAAAGCCCGAGAGGAACAGCTCGGGTGAGTACGAAGGAAGCGTCCGTTCCTTGAGAACTCAACAGTGTGCCAAAAATCAACGCCAGATATGTTGATACCCCGTCCGCCGGAAACATTTCCGGTGGTCGAGGTTCCTTTGAAACAAACACAGCGAGGACGCTGTGAACCATCGGATCATTCCTCCGGTGGTTCCGCTCTCGTGTGTGCGCACCGGATTACCGGTACACATTCACGGAGAGTTTGATCCTGGCTCAGGACGAACGCTGGCGGCGTGCTTAACACATGCAAGTCGAACGATGAACCGCTTCGGTGGGGATTAGTGGCGAACGGGTGAGTAACACGTGGGCAATCTGCCCTTCACTCTGGGACAAGCCCTGGAAACGGGGTCTAATACCGGATACGACGCGCTCGGGCATCCGATGTGCGTGGAAAGCTCCGGCGGTGAAGGATGAGCCCGCGGCCTATCAGCTTGTTGGTGAGGTAACGGCTCACCAAGGCGACGACGGGTAGCCGGCCTGAGAGGGCGACCGGCCACACTGGGACTGAGACACGGCCCAGACTCCTACGGGAGGCAGCAGTGGGGAA
Source organism: Streptomyces ipomoeae 91-03 (assembly GCF_000317595.1). Taxonomy (GTDB): domain Bacteria; phylum Actinomycetota; class Actinomycetes; order Streptomycetales; family Streptomycetaceae; genus Streptomyces; species Streptomyces ipomoeae. The sequence goes on from NZ_AEJC01000053.1 coordinate 5,887, forward strand.
TATTGCACAATGGGCGCAAGCCTGATGCAGCGACGCCGCGTGAGGGATGACGGCCTTCGGGTTGTAAACCTCTTTCAGCAGGGAAGAAGCGCAAGTGACGGTACCTGCAGAAGAAGCGCCGGCTAACTACGTGCCAGCAGCCGCGGTAATACGTAGGGCGCGAGCGTTGTCCGGAATTATTGGGCGTAAAGAGCTCGTAGGCGGTCTGTCGCGTCGGATGTGAAAGCCCGGGGCTTAACCCCGGGTCTGCATTCGATACGGGCAGACTGGAGTGTGGTAGGGGAGATCGGAATTCCTGGTGTAGCGGTGAAATGCGCAGATATCAGGAGGAACACCGGTGGCGAAGGCGGATCTCTGGGCCATTACTGACGCTGAGGAGCGAAAGCGTGGGGAGCGAACAGGATTAGATACCCTGGTAGTCCACGCCGTAAACGGTGGGAACTAGGTGTTGGCGACATTCCACGTCGTCGGTGCCGCAGCTAACGCATTAAGTTCCCCGCCTGGGGAGTACGGCCGCAAGGCTAAAACTCAAAGGAATTGACGGGGGCCCGCACAAGCAGCGGAGCATGTGGCTTAATTCGACGCAACGCGAAGAACCTTACCAAGGCTTGACATACGCCGGAAAACCCTGGAGACAGGGTCCCCCTTGTGGTCGGTGTACAGGTGGTGCATGGCTGTCGTCAGCTCGTGTCGTGAGATGTTGGGTTAAGTCCCGCAACGAGCGCAACCCTTGTTCTGTGTTGCCAGCACGCCCTTCGGGGTGGTGGGGACTCACAGGAGACTGCCGGGGTCAACTCGGAGGAAGGTGGGGACGACGTCAAGTCATCATGCCCCTTATGTCTTGGGCTGCACACGTGCTACAATGGCAGGTACAATGAGCTGCGAAGCCGTGAGGCGGAGCGAATCTCAAAAAGCCTGTCTCAGTTCGGATTGGGGTCTGCAACTCGACCCCATGAAGTCGGAGTTGCTAGTAATCGCAGATCAGCAGTGCTGCGGTGAATACGTTCCCGGGCCTTGTACACACCGCCCGTCACGTCACGAAAGTCGGTAACACCCGAAGCCGGTGGCCCAACCCCTTGCGGGAGGGAGCTGTCGAAGGTGGGACTGGCGATTGGGACGAAGTCGTAACAAGGTAGCCGTACCGGAAGGTGCGGCTGGATCACCTCCTTTCTAAGGAGCATCTAGCTGCCGCGAGGCAGCCAGAGCCACTACGCCAGCGAATGTCTGGCGGTGGTCAGCTCATGGGTGGAACGTTGATTATTCGGCACGGTCGGGACGGACCAGGCGCTAGTACTGCCCCTGCTGGGGGCGTGGAACGCTGATCTGGTCGGCTGACCGTGCCGGGCACGCTGTTGGGTGTCTGAGGGTGCGAGCGTTGCTCGCCCTTCACGATGCCGGCCCCGGTGCAGCACCGCGTGATGTGGTGTGTGACGGGTGGTTGGTCGTTGTTTGAGAACTGCACAGTGGACGCGAGCATCTGTGGCCAAGTTTTTAAGGGCGCACGGTGGATGCCTTGGCACCAGGAACCGATGAAGGACGTGGGAGGCCGCGATAGGCCCCGGGGAGTCGTCAACCAGGCTTTGATCCGGGGGTGTCCGAATGGGGAAACCCGGCAGTCGTCATGGGCTGTCACCCTTGCCTGAACACATAGGGCAAGTGGAGGGAACGCGGGGAAGTGAAACATCTCAGTACCCGCAGGAAGAGAAAACAACCGTGATTCCGGGAGTAGTGGCGAGCGAAACTGGATGAGGCCAAACCTATGGCGTGTGAGACCCGGCAGGGGTTGCGTCGTGGGGGTTGTGGGATCTCTTTTTCACGGTCTGCCGGCCGTGGGACGAGTCAGAAACCGTATGGATAGGCGAAGGACATGCGAAAGGTCCGGCGTAGAGGGTAAGACCCCCGTAGCTGAAATCTGTACGGCTCGTTGGAGAGACACCCAAGTAGCACGGGGCCCGAGAAATCCCGTGTGAATCTGGCGGGACCACCCGCTAAGCCTAAATATTCCCTGGTGACCGATAGCGGATAGTACCGTGAGGGAATGGTGAAAAGTACCCCGGGAGGGGAGTGAAATAGTACCTGAAACCGTGTGCCTACAAGCCGTGGGAGCGTCGGATGGAAGCTTGCTTCCATCTCGTGACTGCGTGCCTTTTGAAGAATGAGCCTGCGAGTTTGCGGTGTGTTGCGAGGTTAACCCGGGTGGGGTAGCCGTAGCGAAAGCGAGTCCGAACAGGGCGGTGTAGTAGCGCGCTCAAGACCCGAAGCGGAGTGATCTAGCCATGGGCAGGTTGAAGCGGAGGTAAGACTTCGTGGAGGACCGAACCCACCAGGGTTGAAAACCTGGGGGATGACCTGTGGTTAGGGGTGAAAGGCCAATCAAACTCCGTGATAGCTGGTTCTCCCCGAAATGCATTTAGGTGCAGCGTCGTGTGTTTCTTGCCGGAGGTAGAGCACTGGATAGGCGATGGGCCCTACCGGGTTACTGACCTTAGCCAAACTCCGAATGCCGGTAAGTGAGAGCGCGGCAGTGAGACTGTGGGGGATAAGCTCCATGGTCGAGAGGGAAACAGCCCAGAGCATCGACTAAGGCCCCTAAGCGTACGCTAAGTGGGAAAGGATGTGGAGTCGCAGAGACAACCAGGAGGTTGGCTTAGAAGCAGCCACCCTTGAAAGAGTGCGTAATAGCTCACTGGTCTAGTGATTCCGCGCCGACAATGTAGCGGGGCTCAAGCGTACCGCCGAAGTCGTGTCATTCCAGTGTGAGGGCCAACGCCTGCTGGGATGGGTAGGGGAGCGTCGTCTGCCGGGTGAAGCAGCACCGGAAGGTAGTTGTGGACGGTTGACGAGTGAGAATGCAGGCATGAGTAGCGATACAAACGTGAGAAACGTTTGCGCCGATTGACCAAGGGTTCCTGGGTCAAGCTGATCTGCCCAGGGTAAGTCGGGACCTAAGGCGAGGCCGACAGGCGTAGTCGATGGATAACCGGTTGATATTCCGGTACCCGCTGTGAAGCGTCAAACATCGAGCATCGTGATGCTAAGGCCGTGAAGCCGCCCTGATCTCTTCGGAGTTGAGGGGAGTGGTGGAGCCGCCGGTCCAAGCGGTTAGTAGGTGAGTGATGGGGTGACGCAGGAAGGTAGTCCATCCCGGGCGGTGGTTGTCCCGGGGTAAGGGTGTAGGCCGTGCGATAGGTAAATCCGTCGTGCGTGTGGCTGAGACCTGATGCCGAGCCGATTGTGGTGAAGTGGATGATCCTATGCTGTCGAGAAAAGCCTCTAGCGAGTTTCATGGCGGCCCGTACCCTAAACCGACTCAGGTGGTCTGGTAGAGAATACCGAGGCGTTCGGGTGAACTATGGTTAAGGAACTCGGCAAAATGCCCCCGTAACTTCGGGAGAAGGGGGGCCACACCCGGTGATGGGTTTTACATCCTGAGCTGGGGGTGGCCGCAGAGACCAGCGAGAAGCGACTGTTTACTAAAAACACAGGTCCGTGCGAAGCCGTAAGGCGATGTATACGGACTGACGCCTGCCCGGTGCTGGAACGTTAAGGGGACCGGTTAGTCATTCTTCGGGGTGGCGAAGCTGAGAACTTAAGCGCCAGTAAACGGCGGTGGTAACTATAACCATCCTAAGGTAGCGAAATTCCTTGTCGGGTAAGTTCCGACCTGCACGAATGGCGTAACGACTTCTCGACTGTCTCAACCATAGGCCCGGTGAAATTGCACTACGAGTAAAGATGCTCGTTTCGCGCAGCAGGACGGAAAGACCCCGGGACCTTTACTACAGTTTGATATTGGTGTTCGGTTCGGCTTGTGTAGGATAGCTGGGAGACTGTGAGCATCGGACGCCAGTTCGGTGGGAGTCGTCGTTGAAATACCAGTCTGGTCGTGCTGGATGTCTAACCCGGGTCCGTGATCCGGATCGGGGACAGTGTCTGATGGGTAGTTTAACTGGGGCGGTTGCCTCCCAAAGGGTAACGGAGGCGCCCAAAGGTTCCCTCAGCCTGGTTGGCAATCAGGTGGTGAGTGTAAGTGCACAAGGGAGCTTGACTGTGAGACCGACGGGTCGAGCAGGGACGAAAGTCGGGACTAGTGATCCGGCGGTGGCTTGTGGAAGCGCCGTCGCTCAACGGATAAAAGGTACCCCGGGGATAACAGGCTGATCTTCCCCAAGAGTCCATATCGACGGGATGGTTTGGCACCTCGATGTCGGCTCGTCGCATCCTGGGGCTGGAGTCGGTCCCAAGGGTTGGGCTGTTCGCCCATTAAAGCGGTACGCGAGCTGGGTTTAGAACGTCGTGAGACAGTTCGGTCCCTATCCGCTGTGCGCGTAGGAGTCTTGAGAAGGGCTGTCCCTAGTACGAGAGGACCGGGACGGACGAACCTCTGGTGTGCCAGTTGTTCTGCCAAGGGCATGGCTGGTTGGCTACGTTCGGGAGGGATAACCGCTGAAAGCATCTAAGCGGGAAGCCTGCTTCGAGATGAGGACTCCCACCCACTTGATGGGGTAAGGCTCCCAGTAGACGACTGGGTTGATAGGCCGGATCTGGAAGCACGGTAACGTGTGGAGGTGACCGGTACTAATAGGCCGAGGGCTTGTCCTCAGTTGCTCGCGTCCACTGTGTTGGTTCTGAAACCACGAACGACCCCGCTGCCCGGGTGGTGGCGGTGCGGGTGTTGACAGTTTCATAGTGTTTCGGTGGTCATAGCGTGAGGGAAACGCCCGGTTACATTCCGAACCCGGAAGCTAAGCCTTACAGCGCCGATGGTACTGCAGGGGGGACCCTGTGGGAGAGTAGGACACCGCCGAACAAATATTAAGAAAACCCCTGCCGGGGAACCGGCGGGGGTTTTCTGTTTTGTGGTCGCTTATCGTCGAGTTATGCGCTACGACCTTGTCATCTTCGACAACGACGGTGTTCTCGTCGACAGTGAGCCCATCTCCAATCGGCTGCTGGCCGCCTATCTGACCGAGCTCGGGCATCCGACCTCGTACGAGGACTCCATCCGGGACTACATGGGTTCGGCCATGCACCGGGTTCATGAGTTGGTCCATGAACGCACGGGGCGACGGCTGCCCGAGGAGTTCGACGAGGTGTTTCATCGGCGGGTGTTCGCCGCGTTCGAGCGGGAGTTGGAGCCGGTGGCCGGTGTCGACGACGTCCTGGAGAAGCTGGCGGCGGACGGAGTGCCGTACTGTGTGGCGTCCTCCGGGAGTCATGAGCGGATTCGGGTGGGGCATCGGAAGACGGGGCTCGATCGGTGGTTCGGGGAGGGGCGGGTCTTCAGTTCGCAGGATGTAGGCCGGGGGAAGCCGGCGCCTGACTTGTTTCTGTACGCTGCCGAGCGGATGGGGGTGGCCCCGCAGCGGTGTGTGGTCGTCGAGGACAGTCCGCTCGGGGTGCGGGCGGGTGTGGCGGCCGGGATGGATGTGTACGGGTTCACGGCGATGACGCCGGCCGCACGGCTGGACGGGGTGCGTGGGCTCTTCGGGCATATGCGGGAGCTGGTCAGCCTACTTAGTTGAGCACTCCTCAACTTCCTTTAACCATGCTCTACCCATGAGTAGCACGGGGCCCCTAATGTTCGGCCATGACAGATGTGCTGCGGCGCGGTCGGGCCGCGTTGGCGTTCAGCTTCTTCGCCCAGGGCGTCGCGTTCGCGCTGCTGGTGACGCGGATTCCGGCCATTCAGGACCGGTACGGGGTGTCCGACGCGCTGCTGCCCGCCTTCTTGGCCGCGGTGCCGGTTCTCGCGGGTGTGGGAAGCGTCTGCACCGAGCAGCTGGTGAAGAAGGTCCCGGCCAGTCGGGTGTTGCGGTGGGCGCAGCCCGTCGTGCTCCTGGCGCTGCTGGGGGTGGGGGCCGGCGAGCACATGGTCGAGCTCGGTGTGTCGCTGGCCGCGTTCGGGCTGGCGGTGGGGGCGCTCGACGCGTCCATGAACATGCTCGGGGTGAGTCTGCAGCGGTCGTACGGGCGGAGCATCATGCTCGGCTTCCACGCGGTGTACAGCCTGGGTGGGATAGCCGGGGCCTCGCTGGCGTGGGCGGGGGCGCACTGGGATCTGGCGTTGCTCGTGTCGTATCTGCCGGTGGTGGTCGTGCTGCTGCCGACGGCGTTCGTGGGGAGTCGGTGGTACGTCGACGGGGGTGTCGGCGAGGAGAAGGTGGACGCCGTCGAGGGCCAGAGGGCGGGCGGGACCGTCGCCTTCACGATGCTGCTGCCGCTCTGTCTGGTGATGTGCTTCGCCTATATCGGGGACTCGACTGTCTCCAACTGGAGTGCGAAGTATCTGCAGGATGTGCTGGGAAGCAGTGAGCAGCTGGCGACTGTGCCGTACAACGTGTACATGGTGACCACGCTGCTCGGGCGGGCCATCGGGGACTTCGGTGTACGGCGGTTCGGGGCCGTGGCCGTCGTACGGGTGGGGGCGCTGGTGGCGGCGCTCGGGTTCGCCGTGGTGGCGGGGGCACCGGGGGTGTGGGTGGGGATGCTCGGGTTCACGCTGCTGGGGCTCGGGCTGTGTGTGCTGGTGCCGCAGACGTTCGCCGCGGCGGGGCGGCACGCTTCTGAAAAATACGGTCCCGGGGCTTCGGATGCGGCCGTTGCCCGACTGAATATCTTCAACTATGTGGGCTTTTTGATCGGTTCTCCGTTGGTGGGGGCGCTCGGGGACGCCTGGAGCTATCGCGGGGCGATGCTCGTCCCCATGGTGTTGGTGCTGGTCACTTTGGTGTACGCCCGGTCGTTCGAGACTCAACCCGACCGATACGGTGGCGGGCATGAGCGGCCGCGCACAGCTGATGTGGGACGAGGCAGTAACGGGCTATGACTTCGGGCCGGACCATCCGATGGATCCGGTCCGGCTCGCGTTGACCCGGAGCCTGGTGAGTGCCTTCGGGCTCGACCGGGAGATGGAGGTCGTCTCGGCGAAGCCCGCCGGGGAGTCGACGCTGCGGCTCGTTCATCGTGAGGACTATGTGGCGGCCGTGAAGGCCGCGTCGGCGGATCCTGCGGGGGCCGATGGGTCGTATGGGCTGGGAACCATGGATGACCCGGCCTTCGCCGGGATGCATGAGGTGTCCGCCCTGATCGCCGGGCAGTCGGTGGGGGCGGCGGAGGCCGTGTGGCGGGGGGACGCGCTGCATGCGGTGAACTTCGCGGGTGGGCTGCACCACGCCATGCCGGGGGGTGCGTCGGGGTTCTGTATCTACAACGACGCCTCGCTCGCCATTGCCCGGTTGCTGGAGTTGGGGGCCGAGCGGGTCGCCTATGTGGATGTCGACGTGCATCACGGGGACGGGGTGCAGGCGGCGTTCTGGGAGGATCCGCGGGTTCTGACGATTTCGTTGCACGAGCACCCTCGGACGTTGTTTCCGCAGACCGGGTGGCCTGAGGAGACGGGGGCCTCGCCGGAGGCGGAGGGGTCGGCCGTGAATGTGGCGTTGCCGGCGGGGACCGGGGACGCGGGGTGGTTGCGGGCGTTTCACGCGGTGGTGCCGGAGCTGCTGGCCGAGTTTCGGCCGCAGGTGCTGGTGACTCAGCATGGGGCCGACACGCACTTCGAGGATCCGTTGGCGCATCTGGCGGTGTCGTTGGATGCGCAGCGGGCGGTGCAGGTGGCGTTGCATGAGCTGGCGCATGAGCACTCCGAGGGGCGGTGGGTCGCGCTCGGTGGGGGTGGGTACGCGGTGGTGGATGTGGTGCCGCGGTCCTGGACGCATCTGGTGGCGATTGCGGCGGGGCGGGAGATCGCGCCGGAGAGTGTGATTCCTGAGGGGTGGCGGCAGGAGGTCTTCGCTCGTACGCGGCAGTTGGCGCCGGTGCGGATGACTGATGGGCGGTGGCCGGTGGGGTGGGGGGAGTGGGACGCCGGGTACGACCCTGCGGATCGGTTGGATCAGGCGGTGTTGGCTGCGCGGCGGGCCGTGTTTCCGTTGCGGGGGTTGTTGCCGTAGGGGGTTTCGCCCTCGCCACCCCTTCGCCCCCGCTGCGCCCTTGAGCTCGGGGGATGGGATTGACTGACGAGTGCGGGTGGGTGGGGGCTGGTCACGCAGTTCCCCGCGCCCCTTGATGGCCTTCGGCCGATCAAGGGCTCCTCCCGTTTCTGGCCCTCGCCTTCGGTGTTACGCCAACTGTGTGGTTCTCTTCGGGTTTTGGGGTGGAGGGAGCGAGGGTGCGTCAGCATCGGGGGGTGGTGAGTGTTGGGGGGGTACGGGAGCATCTGGTGGCTGTGGGGCTGGCTGGGCGGGTGGCTACCTCGCGGGAAGCCAGCTTGCGGAGTTATCGGCTGTTCGCGGCTCGGGATCCTCGGTTTTTGATCGGGATTGATCCGGAACTGGCCTGGCGGCAGCGGGATGTGCTCGGGTTGATGGCGGAGAGGTGCGGGGTTTCGGCCGATCCGGGGTGTACTTCCGGGCAGGATGTGATCGACCCCGAGAGGACCATCGAGGCGCTGGACCGGTTCGCGGAGCGGATCGGGGTGGTTGCTCAGCGTGGTGGGGCGGTGCTCTTCGGAACCGGGCATCCGCATCGGCTGATCGGATTCTACGGTGCGTTGGCGGACGCCTTGTCGTCGGCGGGGTGTGAGGTTCTCACCCCCGCGATGGGTAGACGTGTCGACATAACGACCCGGTTCGGTCTACGTACGTACAACCTCGACTACGCACGAGGAGTCGCCGTCGTACGCGAGGCGCCCGCGTTGCGCTCCCGTTGTGCGACCGGCGTGCACACCCATTCGCCGCTCCCGGTTCGGGTCGCTCTGGCGGCTGCCGCGGAGGCCGGCGGGCCGCTGCCGGAACTCGTGGTCGGGGACCACGGCTGGGTCTGCGGGGCAGGTCAGCTGGGGTTCGAGGCCATCGGGATCGCGGATACGGACGATCCGGCGCTCTTCGTCGGGGAGGCCGAGGGGCGGGTGTCCGTCGTCGTTCCACTTGATGACGGTGTGCGGTCTGATTACTACCGACCGCTGACCCGCTACGTACTCAATCGGGCGTGTCTGTCACAGTAGGCCGCCGATGGCATCCCCTCTTCCCCACTCGCATCACCCGCCCCTACATTGGGGAGTGAGCACGCAGCGACGAAGAGTCACCGGAAGGGGAAGCCGGTGGCCGTCGAGTGCGGAAGGTTCAGGTGTGTCATGGCTGCAGCTGGCGAGAGGCCTCTGAACGAGGTCGTGTTCCTGACCGTGGCGGAAGTGGCCTCGGTGATGCGAGTGTCGAAGATGACCGTGTACCGACTGGTGCACAGCGGTCATCTGCCGGCGATCCGGGTGGGCAGGTCCTTCCGGGTGCCGGAGCAAGCGGTTCACGAATACCTCCGCGAGAGCTATGTGGGGGTGGAAACGGCCTGACGGTCATTGGGGCCGAGGGGCTCCCGGAGGTCCTGCGGGGCCTCCGGGATACCCGGGCTCCACCTCGATTACAACCTCAGCGCTCGGGCGGGTAGGCTGGCCCCTCGTAGGTCGTATGGGCCCATGGCGCCCAAACACCGAGTGATGAGAAGTGAGCGAGGGTAGTCGTGGGCTCTGTTATCAAGAAGCGGCGCAAGCGGATGGCGAAGAAGAAGCACCGCAAGCTGCTCAAGCGCACCCGCGTTCAGCGTCGCAACAAGAAGTAAGGCGGCCCGGGCCCGAAAAGGGGTCCTGACCGGTCCCGGCACACACGGGGCCGTACGCCTTGCACGCTTGCGCGAGAGCTGTTGGAGCGCATCACGGTGACCCCCCATCGAATTCGGTGGGGGGTCACCGCGTTTTTGTCGGCCGTCCGCGGGGTCGTGGTCATCACAGTGCAACGACAACCCGCTAACGTGGCCGCACACGGGGAACGCGGGAGAGTACGAGCAGAGTTGTGCCTACGGGTGCCGACGCTGGGAAGGAAGGCGCTGATCTTGGGAAAGGTCGTGCTCGTGACCGGGGTGGCCCGTCAGCTGGGTGGCCGGTTCGTACGTCGGATCCAGCGTGACCCGGAGGTCGATCGGGTGATCGCGGTCGACGCGGTGTCGCCCGGGCACCATCTGGGCGGCGCGGAGTTCGTGCAGGCCGACATCCGTCACCCCGCCATCGCCCGGGTGCTGGCCGAGCACAACGTCGACACGGTGGTCCACCTGGACGTCACGGGGACGCCGTTGGGCAGCGGCGGTCGGGCCACGCTGAAGGAGACCAACGTCATCGGCACCATGCAGTTGCTGGGTGCCTGTCAGAAGTCTCCGTCGGTCAAGCGGCTGGTCGTGAAGTCCAGTACGAACGTCTACGGGTCCGCGCCGCGTGACCCGGCCGTGTTCACCGAGACCACGCCGCCCAAGTCGCTGCCCAGCGGTGGCTTCGCCAAGGACACCGTCGAGGTCGAGGGGTATGTGCGCGGTTTCGCGCGGCGCAGGCCCGACGTGGCCGTGTGTGTGCTGCGGTTCGCGAACATCCTCGGGCCCAGCGCCGATTCGCCGCTCGCCTCGTACTTCTCGCTGCCGGTGCTGCCGACCGTGCTGGGTTACGACCCCCGGCTGCAGTTCGTGCACGAGGACGATGTGATCGAGGTGCTGCGGATCGCCTCGCACGAGCCGCGGCGCGGCACGCTGAACAGCGGCACGTTCAACATCGCGGGCGACGGCGTTCTGCTGCTCTCGCAGTGTGCGCGGCGGCTCGGCCGGCCGACGGTGCCGCTGCTGATGCCGGCGGTCAGCTGGTTCGGCTCCATGGTCCGTACACTCGGCGTCTCGGACTTCTCGCCCGAGCAGCTGCGGCTGCTGACCCACGGCCGGGTCGTGGCGACGAACCAGATGCGCGACACGCTGGGCTACCGTGCGAAGTACACGACCGCGGAGACCTTCGCGGACTTCGCGCGCAGCCGAGGCCCCGGACTGTTGCCGCCGGAGGCCCTCGCGGGGGCCGTCGACCGGATCGCCGCACTGCCCCTGCCCCTGTTGGGCGGTGGCCACCCCCCGACGCAGAGCGCCAACTGAGGAGAGCGTCAACGATGGCGGATGCCAAGGTCATTCCGTTCGACGACGACCGCACGCGCGGGGGCGCCGTGCAGCGTTCGTCCCGCCGCCGGGGCGGGGGGAGCCGGCGCACGGGCGAGGCTGCGGTCGTACGCGACGTCCACGAGGCCCGTGAGGCCGGTGAGACCGGTGAGGTCCAGCCTCTCCCCGGACTGCCGACCAGCACGGATGATGTCCCTGTGACACGGGAGAAGCCGGAGCCGCCCCAGGGGGCCGCCGAGGCACAGGACGGCGGTGCGCTGGAGCGACGGATCGCGAGCGGTCTCGCGTTTCTGCGTAAACGGCTCACCGGTGACTACGAGGTCGACGACTTCGGCTACGACGCCGAGCTCACCGACCAGGTGCTGATGTCCCTGCTGCGACCGGTGTACGAGAAGTACTTCCGGGTCGAGGTGAAGGGCATCGAGAACATCCCGATGGACGGCGGCGCGCTGATCGTCTCCAACCACTCGGGCACCCTGCCGATGGACGGTCTGATGATGCAGGTCGCCGTCCACGACAATCATCCGGCGGGGCGCCATCTGCGGCTGCTGGCGGCCGACCTGGTCTTCATGCTGCCGGTGGTCAACGAGCTGGCCCGCAAGCTCGGCCACACGCTCGCCTGCGCGGAGGACGCCTCGCGGCTGCTGCAGCAGGGTGAGCTGGTCGGGGTGATGCCGGAAGGGTTCAAGGGCCTGGGCAAGCCCTTCGGGGACCGCTACAAGTTGCAGCGGTTCGGCCGTGGTGGCTTTGTCTCCACCGCGCTGCGTGCCGGTACGCCGATCATTCCGTGCTCGATCGTGGGCGCGGAGGAGATCTACCCGATGATCGGCAACTCGAAGACGTTGGCGCGGCTGCTCGGCTTCCCGTACTTCCCGATCACGCCGACCTTCCCGTGGCTCGGGCCGCTGGGGGCGGTCCCTCTGCCGACCAAGTGGACCATCCAGTTCGGGGAGCCCATTCCGACGGATGGTTATCCGCCGGAGGCCGCGGAGGATCCGATGCTGATGTTCAACCTGACGGACCAGGTACGGGAGCAGATTCAGCACACGCTGTACAAGTTGCTGGTGCAGCGGCGGTCGGTGTTTTTCTGAGCGACGGCTGGGCAATCGCCCGCAGCTGTGCATGGTCGTACGACAGTGGGCATCATCACCCTGGCCCTGGTCGCCGGTGGCGCCCTCGCCCCCGACTCCGACCCGCCGGTGTGGGTCATCCTCTCCGCGGGCCTCGCCATCGCGCTCGGCACCTACCTGGGCGGCTGGCGCATCATCCGCACCATGGGCAAGGGCCTGACCGACCTCCAGCCGCAGCAGGGCTTCGCCGCCCAGACCAGTGCCGCCACGGTCATCCTGGCCTCCTCGCACCTCGGCTTCTCGCTCTCCACCACGCACTCGGTCTCCGGGTCCGTGATGGGCGCCGGACTCGGCCGCAAGGGCGGTGTGGTCCGCTGGTCC
>NZ_AEJC01000054.1 GCF_000317595.1 Streptomyces ipomoeae 91-03
CCCCGGAGGTTTTTTGTTTTCCACCTGCACGTGATTCTCACATTTCGATCCCCGTCGGCCCCGTTACCGCCACCCAAACGGAATTACCCGAGGAAGACCGAAAATCGCCGCTGCTCGACTACGTTTGGCAGCGCTTTCCGGACACAGTCCGAGACCCGGGGGAGTGCCCGGCATTCATGCCGGCGACACATCAAGGAGAAATGTGAGTACAACCATCGAGCACGGCCCGATATCGGCCACGGGGAACGCGACGGCAGGTTCCGGCCGGACGGGGACGCGTCCCGCACGGCGCACGCTGCTGAAGGCCGCCGGGGCCACCACGCTCGTCACCGCCACGGGGGCGGCCCTCGCGTATCCGGCGACGGCCGCGGCGGCGGTACGGAACAAGGAGTTCGACGTCATCGTGGTCGGCGCGGGCCTGGCCGGGGTCACCGCCGCCCGCGAGCTCAAGGCCCAGGGCAAGCGCGTCCTGCTGCTGGAGGCCCGGGGCCGTATCGGGGGGCGGACCTGGACCGACACGTTCCGCGGTCAGCAGATCGAGCGCGGAGGGGCCTGGGTGGACCCGCTGCAGCCGTACGTGTGGCGGGAGTTGAGCCGCTACAAGGTGCCGATCGTCGCCGACGCGGGGGTCGAGCGAAGCATCCTGCCCACCCTCGACGGGTTCGCGGAGTACGACCCGGCCGAGGCCTACGCCCGCCAGAAGGAGCTGTTCACCCCGTTCTTCGAGGACGGCAACCGGGAGTACTTCGAGCGCCCGTACGAGCCGCTGTACCGGGAGGACCTGGTGCGCAGGCACGACGGGTTCTCCCTGCGCGACCGGCTCGACCAGCTGAAGTACGCGCCCGACGAGGAGATCCGCCTCACCAGCACGACCTCGCTGTACGGCGGCTCCAGCAAGCGCGGGGCGCTGACCCATCTCACCCAGTGGTGGGCGCTGTCGGGCTGGAACTTCGACGGCTTCCACGGGGTCAACACCTACCGCCCCAAGGACGGCACGGTCTCCCTGCTCAAGGCCATCCTGGCCGAGGCCGCGCCCACCCTGCGCCTCAACTCCCCGGTGGCCTCGGTCACCCAGGACGCGAGCCGGGTACGGGTCGTCACCCGGGCCGGGGAGGAGTTCACGGCGCCCGAGGTCATCATGGCCGTACCGGTGAACGTGTGGAAGACGATCAAGTTCACCCCGGAGCTGCCGGAGGCGCACCGGACGGCCACCACCGCGGGCATCGGCGTGCCGCACGAGAAGAAGCTGTGGCTGAACCTGAAGAAGCCCGCCGACCGCTTCGTCGCGGAGGCTCCGGAGGGGCATCCGATCTGCATCATGGGCCGGTTCGACGAGGGCCAGTCCGTGGTCGCGTTCAGCGTCAAGGACACCTTCGACGTACACGACCGGGGGCAGGTCGAGGCGGCGGTGAAGGACATCCTCCCGGACGCCCAGCTGGTCAACTACACGGCCCACGACTGGCACGCGGACGAGTTCGCGCTGGGCGTCGGCGCCTTCCGCCAGCCGTTCCAGCTGACCCGGCTCCACCGCGACCTGCAGAAGCCGCACGGCCGGATCAAGTTCGCCGGCGGGGACATCGCCGACGGCTGGAGCGGCTACATGGACGGAGCCGTGGAGTCGGGCATCCGCGCGGCCGGCGGCACGCTCCTGACCGCCGCCGAGATCGAGCGGCTGACGAGCGCGGCGGCGCTGCGGGCACCGCAGGTGAACCGCCGGTCGTACCGCTCCATGTCGGTGATCTGACCGGCGGCCTGGCACCCGGTCTCGCCGTGAACTTCCGGCGGTCTCCGGGTGGTCTTCGGTAACTCCGTCGAATTACCGGCAGCGGGCCGAGGCCCGCTGCCGGTTTCAGACTCTCACGCATTCCTTTTACGCCCACGGAATTCGCCGTGCGCCGAAGTACGCGAGGATAGGGTCAGAATCATGAGCATAACTTCGGATACTGTCGCCAAGGATCCGGCGGAGTCGCTGTTCGCCTGGTTCCGTTCCATGCTCGACACCCGGCCGGTGTACCGGGACCCGGAAAAGGGATGGCAGGTGTTCGGTTACGCCGACATCTCCCGGATCCTCGCCGACACGACCACCTTCTCCTCCGACACCGCCCGCGCGTTCAATCCGCCGCAGCCCGATCTCGACTTCTTCGACATGGGCAATCTGGTGACGACGGACCCGCCCCGGCACCGCCAGCTGCGCTCGGTGATCAGTTCGGTGTTCACCGCGCGGGCCGTGACCGGGCTGACCCCCCGGATCGAGAAGATCACCAACGCGCTGCTCGACGAGGTGGCCGGCGCGGACGGGTTCGACCTGATCGACTCGCTCGCCTACGCCCTGCCCATCAATGTGATCCTGGAGCTGCTGGGCCTGCCGGTCGAGGACGAGCCGCTGTTCCGGGTCTGGGGCGAGGCCCTGGGCACCGTCGACGCGGCGACCGTGCCCCCGGAGCAGCTGGCCAACGAGGTCGTCCCGGCGGTACGGGAGATGAACGCGTATCTGCTGGAGCATGTGCGGCGGCTGCGCAGGAACCCCACCGACGACGTGCTCAGCCGGCTCGCGGGCGCCAAGGTCGACGGCAAGTACCTGGAGGACGGCGAGATCGTGGGGGTGACCGGTCTGACGATGTTCGCCGGCCACGCCACCACGATGGCCCTCATCGGCAACGCCGTACTCCTCTTCGACCGGCATCCGGAGGTCGGGGCCGCCGTGCGCGCGGACCGCTCGCTGCTGCCGGGCGCCCTGGAGGAGGTGCTGCGGCTACGGCCGCCGTTCCCCCGGCTGGCCCGGATCACCACGGCCGACACCGAGTTGGGCGGTCACACCATTCCCGCCGGTTCGCTGGTGACGCCGTGGATCGGGGCCGCGAACCGGGACGGCTCCCGGTTCCCCGACCCCGACCGGTTCGACATCCACCGCACCACCAGCCATCTGGTGTTCGGGCAGGGCATCCACTTCTGCCTCGGGGCGCCGCTGGCCCGGCTGGAGGCCCGGGTCGCCCTGAACATCCTGATGGACCGTTACCCGGACATCACGGTGGACGAGACCGGCTCCCTGGAGTTCGAGAACCCCTGGCAGCTGATCTCGCCCACTCGGCTACCGATACGGGTGACCGGCTGACCTCGGCAGACACAGGTCCGGCGCGGCGGTCTGCGGGCCGCCCGCGCCGGGACCGCACAGCTCGTCCCTGAGGGAGGCGGAGCCGGAGACCAGGATGCGGCGCAACTGGCCGCGCCGGGCGGCCGGTTCGTCACCCGCCCCCTCCAGCAGGGCCTCCAGGAGCCCCCCGGCCGACGTGTTGAGACCGCCGGCCGCGGTGGACGTCAGGAACTCCAGCAGCCGGTCGATGGCCGCGTCGGAGATCGGCTCCAGGGTGAGCGTCAGGCTGTGCCGGATGCCGCCGCCCCACTCCGGGCGCCGTTTGAGCAGTTCCGGCCGTGCGGTGGCGATCACCAGCAGGGGCAGGGACCCCAGGGACGGCGTCAGGTCCTCGACGAAGTCGACCAGGATGTCGTCGGCCCAGTGCAGATCCTCGAAGACCACCACGAGCGGGCCGCGCGCCGCGATCTCCCGCAACAACTGCCGCACCGCCCCCAGCACATCGTTCACGGCGACCCGGGTGCTCGCGCAGACCTCGGGGTCGAGGAGCGGGGTCAGGCACGACAGCAGCCACGCACGCTCCTCCTCGGAGTCGACGAGCCGCCCGACGGTGGCGGTGAGCCGGGCCGTCGTCGTCTCGACCGAGTCGCCCCTGAGGCTTCCGCAGCAGGCGGCCACGAGGGCGTGGAGGACCGCGAGCGGATCCTCGCCGACGAAGGGCTGACTGCGCACCACCAGCAGCCGTACGTCCTCCGGGTTGGCCGCGACGCGCCGCTCGAACTCCATGATGAACCGGGTCTTGCCGATGCCGGGCTCCCCCAGCACCGTCACCATGTGCGGCGTCGCCTGGTGCCGGGTCCGCTGCAACAGACCGCGCAGGACGTCCAGGTCGTACTCGCGGTCGATCACCGGTACGGCGTGCAGCGCGACGTACTCCTGGCGGAAGCCGCCCACCTGCCAGCCCGGGGACGAGTCGCCGCGGTGGTACGTGATCGCGAACTCGGTGGCGCGGCGGGTGTCGTCGCACACCCGGATCTCACCGGCGGGGGTGAGCGACAGCAGGGTGTGGCACTCGTCGAGGAGCGCGCCGTTGACCGACGGCGGGACGTCGCTGTGGTCGGGCTGGTAGCGGACGAGCGCCTCGCCGGTGGCGACCGCGGCCTGGACGACGCAGACCCCCCGGGCGGTGGTCGGGGCGGCCGGGCCCGTCGCCACGCCGAGGCGGTCGCGGATGGTCATCGCCGCGTGCACCGCCCGCTCGGCGTCGTCCTCACCGGTGCGGACCACTCCGAACAGGGCGAGCCAGATCGGGCCGATCGACGCCGCGACCGTACCGCCGAGGCACTCGACCTCCTCACGGATGACAGCCGCCGCGTTCTCGACCGCCGCGTCGATCCGCTCCGGGTCGGCGTCGCCGTCCTCCGAGCCGAGCTGGGCCCGCACGATGAGGACACTGACGTCCTTGCGCTCGGCCACCATGGTCCGCAGCAGCGGGGGCGCGGGCGGCCCGGCGGCCGGCTCCTCGGGCGCCCTGCCCGCGTCGGCACGGCGATCCCTGCCCGCATCGGCGCGCCGGTCCCCGTCCTCCTCGGCCCGCCGGCCTCGGTCCTCATCGGTACGGCGGCCCCGTTCCTCGGCGGGCGCGCCGGGGGCGTCCGTCAGCGTGGGCCCGAGGTCGTGCGGGTTGCGCTCCTCGCGGTCCCTGGGGTCGAGCGTGCCGAGGAGGTCGATCCGCTACCGGAGGCCGGCCGGGATCAGCGCCGGGTCGTGGACGAGGATCGCCTGCTGCAATGCCTGCAGGGCGTGCCCGGGTTCGAGTCCGAGTTTGTCCACCATTTCGGTCCGGGCGCAGTGATAAACGTCCAAGGCGTCCGTCTGCCGACCGGATCGATAGAACGCCAGCATGAGTTGGCCGAGCAGCCTTTCCCGTAACGGCTCGGTGGCAACCGTTTTTTCCAGCTCGCCGAGGATGCGGTGATGACGGCCGCACGCCAACTCGGCCTCGAAATAATCCTCCAGGGCATCGAGCCGGGCGTTTCGGACAGAAGTCAACTCCGGCCAGTCAATTCCCGTCTCCACCAGATCCGCCAACACCGGCCCCCGCCACAGGGACAGCGCGTCGCGCAACAACACCGACGCATTCTCCGGTGATCCCGCCGCCAGTTCCGCGCGTCCCCTTTCCACCAGCCCCCGGAAGTTGTGAAGATCGGTCCGGTCGGGCTCGACCCGCAGCATGTACCCCGGGGCCTGGCTCAACAGCTCGACCGAGCAGCCCGCGCCTTCCTCCGGGGAGAGTGCCCTACGCAGTCTCCACACGGAGTTCTGCAGTATTTTCCGGGCCGATTGAGGCGTTTTACCCACCGGCCACAATGCCTCTATCAACTCACTGCTGGCCACCACGCGATTGGCGTTCAACAACAGGAATCCGAGTGTCGCGCGCTGTCTCGTTCCGCCCAGGACGACCAACTGATCGCTGCAAACAACCTCTAACGGGCCCAGCATTCGAAACCGCATCGCTTCCCCCATTACAAGATTTAACACGCTCTTGCAAACGATCGCCTTCAAGTCCCCTTGCACGGGCACACCAAGGTGTCACAGCGCAACCCCCCATGCCCCCGTCTCCGCAAGTCGACGCGCCGAGTCGATCGCGAAATACCACGCCCTCAAGTGACACATGAGCCTCGTCTTCCGGTCAAGTTTTGAATGAACGCGGGCCGTTTTATGGCCGGATCCAGGCGGCTCATAGTCCGTCCACGGACAGGAGCCGGTGGTACGGGGGTGACAGGACGAGGGCGTGGGTGCCCCGGGAGGCGTCGCGCGTCGGTCAACGGGCGCGGGTCGGCAGCAGCTCCCGGAGCAGTTCGATCACGTCCTTCGCATGGTCGTTGAGGAAGAAGTGCCCGCCCTCGAACACCCGCGTACGGAAGTCGCCCGAGGTGTGCTCCGCCCAGGACCGGACCTCCTCGACGCTCGTCTCGGGGTCCCGGTCGCCGGTCAGGGCCACGACGGGACAGGACAGCGGTCGGCCCGGGGTGTCCTCGTACGAGGCGAGGGCCCGGTAGTCGCCGCGCAGCGCGGGCAGGACCAGCTCCAGCAGTTCGGGGTCGTCGAGGACCAGGGAGTCCGTGCCGCCCAACCTGCGGATGCGGGCGACCAGATCGGCGTCGTCCAGCGGCTGGTCCCGGCTGCGCCGGCGGGCGGCGGTCGGCGAGCGACGGCCCGACAGGACGAGCAGGTCGGGCTCGCCGCCGGGCAGCCGGGCGAGGCGCACGGCCACCTCGTACGCCAGCGAGGCCCCCATGCTGTGCCCGAGCAGTGCCCGCGGCCGGTCACCGGGCGGGCCCAGCGCCTCGACGATCAGGTCGGCCAGCAGATGCAGGTCCTCCAGCGGAGCCTCACGCAGCCGGTCGAGCCGCCCCGGGTACTGCACGGCCGACACATCGACGGCGGGGGCGAGCGCCACGGCGAGGGGGCGCCAGTACGTGGCGGAGCCGCCGGCGTGCGGGAAGCAGACCAGCTCGCAGTCCGCGTCGATGCCCGTATGCGCGTGCGCCCCGGACGGGAAGCGCCGAAACCAGACGTTCTGTTCTTGGCTCACCCCGATCAGCCCCACACCCCCGTACCCAACCGTCTCTCCGCCGGGCCCACTTCACAGCACATCCGCACCTCATCAGACATAAAGGGAGACATCAGAAACATAGAGGGACATATCAAACGGTGAATGCATCGCGCAGCCATCCGCATGGTCGCATGCTTACCGAAACGCTGGAGTGTTCATTCCCCAAAGGGTTCTCACCGGAGCCGGTGAGGCGCGAGTGTTCCCGAGCGACACCAACGCCCTCTTGTTGCCCGGGAGTCGAACAGGTAGACCAACAGCACAGTGATCGTCACTCGCACCGGCACGTCCAAGGAACCCCACTCCAGGAGGAAGCGTGCGTCCGCCGAAACCCGGCCCGAGATCCACCCTGCTCAGCGTCACCGTCGTCGCGGTCACCACCGGTGCGCTGCTGCTCGCCCCGCCCCCGGCCGGCGCCGACCCCAAGCCCCCCGTCCGTGAGGGCTCCGCGCTGCCGCAGGGCGCCGCCAGGGCCCCGGAGAGCGCGGCCGAGCGGGCCCTCACCGCACCGGTGACCGACCTGGCCGACGCCGCCTCCGGCAGTCGCAGCGGCAGCGGCGGCACCCGTGGCTACCCCCGTGAGCAGGTCCTCACCCCGGACCCGGTGAACCCTGCCGACAAGTCCATCAAGCTCGGCCTCACCCCGTACCACGCCATCGCCCCGAAGCTGAACGCCCTGCAGGCGCTCGGCGACCGGGTGAGCGTGGAGATCGCGGGCCGGTCGGCCGGCGGCCACCGGCTCTACCTCGTCACCGTGACCGCCCCGGAGACCGCACGCCAGGCCCGTGCCCAGGCCGCGATGCGCGAACTCATCGAGAACGCGCCGAGGTCGGCGGCCAAGGACCCGGCCCTCAAGAAGTCGTACAAAGCGCCCGTCTTCTTCAACAACAACATCCACGGCAACGAGTGGGAGGGCACGGACGCGGCCCTGAAGCTCATCGAACGCCTCGCGACCGCGACCGACGCGAGGACGAAGGACCTCCTCGCCCACAACCGCCTGTACTTCAACATCACCGCCAACCCGGACGGCCGTATCGCGGGGACCCGCGCGAACGCGGGCGGATTCGACCTGAACCGGGACTTCGTCACCGCCTCCCAGCCCGAGACGCGGGCGATGCGGCAGATCTCCATCGACAAACAGCCGGTCGTCATGCTCGACCTGCACGGGTACGTCAACGGCACCCTCATCGAGCCGACCACTCCCCCGCACGGCGAGAACTACGAGTACGACCTCTTCCTGAAGAACACCTACGCCAACGCCCTCGGCATGGAGTCCGCCGTCAACGGCCTCGGCTACACGCCCGCCGAGGACGGCGTCGACCCGGCGCAGATCCCCTTCCGCGACTCGGAGGAGGGCTGGGACGACTGGCCGCCGATCTTCACCCCGCAGTACGCGGCGTTCCACGGCACGGTCGCCGCGCACACCGTCGAGATCCCGCTGGCGGTGAACAACGAGGAGTACGACACCCTGCCGGTCACCGAACTCCGCCGCCGGTCCGCCATCAACGTCGACGTGGCGGGCGCCGCCATGGACGCCACCCTCGACTTCGTGCGGCGCGAGCGGACCTCACTCATCGCCGACCAGATCGAGGTCTTCCGGCGCGGTGCCGCGGGGGCCGCCCAGGTGCCGGTGTCCGAGGAGACCGTGCCCGGGGTGCCCGGCATCGGCCCCGAGGACGTCTACACGACCGAGTTCCCGCGCGCGTACGTCATCCCGGCCGGCAGTTCGCAGCGCTCCGCCACGGCCGCCGCGCGCCTGGTCGACCACCTCCTCGCCAACGACGTACGCGTCACCCGCGCGACCCGCGCCTTCCGGCTCGGCGGCCGGTCGTACACGAAGGGCTCGTACGTCGTCGACATGCGCCAGCCCAAGCGCGGCCTGGCCAACGTCCTGCTCGCCGACGGGCGGGACATCAGCGACAAGGTGTCGGTGATGTACGACATCTCCGGCTGGAGCCTGGGCCGCCTGTGGGGCGCGACGGTGGAGGAGGTGAGGACCGGCCGGTTGACGGGTGTCGCCCTGCGCCCGGTCGAGTCGGCCGCGCGCGTGGGATACGTGGCCCCGCGCGGCGACCTGCGGCTCCGTCTCGACACCCCGCAGGAGATCGCCGCTCTCAACTCCCTCCTCGAGGACGGGGTTCCGGTACGCCAGGCCGCCGACGGCAGCGCCCTCGTCCCCGCCTCGGCCCGCAGGAAGGCCCAGGCGCTCGCCAGGTCGTACGACGTGGCCTTCGACGCGACGAGGGCGAGGCCGACGGGCGGCACCCCGTTGCACCGCGTCCGCGTGGCCGCCGCCGTCACGGCGGGCGAACTGTTCGCGTTGCGCGAGATGAACTTCGACGTGGTCCCGGTGTCGACGGCCGTCCTCAACGCGGGCTTCGACTGGTCGCGGGCGGACGTGCTCTTCGTGTCGTCCGGCCTGTCGTACGGCGGTCTGAACGCGTCCGCCCGCGCGTCGCTGACCGCGTTCCTGTCCACCCACGGTCTCGTCGGACGAGGAGCGACCGGCGCCGCGCTCAACGCCGCCACCGGCCTGTTGAAGGCGACGGCGGTCGAGGGCAACGGGGACGCCAACGGTGTCGTACGCGTGACCAACGCGGGCGGCCCCGTCACCGCCGGGGCACCCGACCACGGCTTCGTCTACGCCCCCGTGTGGTTCACCGACCTGGGCCCCGGAGTCACCGTCGACCAGTCGTACGCCACCGGTGATCCCCTGGTCTCCGGGCACTGGCGCCCCCTGGACAACGGCACCGGCGGCCCGCGGGCGGCGGCCGGACAGCCGTCCGTGATCAGCGGCCCGAACACGGTCCTCTTCGGCACGGAACCCCTCTTCCGTGACCACCCGAAGGGGGAATTCCCGCAGGTGGGCCGGGCGTTGCTGACGGTGTCCCGAACCAGGTGAGTCGATGAGAAGCGGGGAGCGCGAATGACCGATCAGACCCGGGCGGTCGCCGTCCATGGCACGGTCGCCGAGGGCTTCGAGGCGGTGCGGGAGCGGTTCACGGCGTTCGTGGCCGCCGAACGGACCGACTACGAGGGCCAGTTGACCGCGTACGTGCACGGCCGACAGGTCGTCGATCTGTGGGCGGGTCCGGATGGGCAGATGGACGGGGACTCCCTTTACGGCGTGTTCTCGTCCACCAAGGGTGCCGCCCACCTCGTCGTCGCGCTCCTCGTCCAGGACGGTGTGCTGGAGCTGGACCGTGAAGTCGCCCACTACTGGCCGGAGTTCGCGGCCGAGGGCAAGGGCTCGGTGACCCTGCGGGAGCTGCTGGCGCACCGGGCGGGGCTGGTCGGCCTGGACGCCGGGTTCACGGACGAGGAGCTCGCGGACGACCGCCTGATCGCCGAGCGCCTCGCCACCCAGCGCCCGTTCTGGCGCCCGGGCATCGCCTTCGGCTACCACGCCCTCGTCATCGGGGCACTGACGGGAGAGGTCGTACGGCGGGCGACGGGCCACACGCTCCAGGAGGTGTACGAGGAGCGGATCCGCGCCCCGTACGGGCTGGACTTCTTCCTGGGGCTGCCGACCGAGCACGAGCCGCGCTTCCGCACCGTACAGCCGATGACGCCGACGCCCGCCCAGCAGGCCGAGCTGGACGCGGTGCCGCAGGGCCCGCACACCCTCTCCTCGATCGCGTTCAACACCCATGTACCGGGGGCGGGAGAGCTGACGGACTTCCCCAACTCCCCCGCCGTACGGGCGAGCGGTCAGGCGTCGGCGGGCGGCATCGCCTCGGCACGCGGACTGGCCGGGATGTACGCGGCGGCCATCGGCACGCTGGACGACCGCCCGCCGCTGCTGAAGCCCGACACGATCGCCGAGGTCGGCCGGATCCACTCCGTCGGCCACGACCTGGTGGCCCGCGCCCCCAAGGCGTACGGCCTCGGCTTCCAGGCGACCGCCGAGAACTGGTACCCCTTCCTCGGCGCCGGCGCCTTCGGCCACAGCGGCGCCGGCGGCTCCCAGGCCTTCGCCGACCCCCGCAGCGGCCTCGCCTACGGCTACACCCGCCGCCGCATGTCCTTCCCGGGCGGGGCGGCCCCGGAGAACGTGGGCCTGGTACGGGCGGTGCACTCGGCGGCCGTGGCGAACTGAGCCCCAGCCGCGAAGCCGTACGCACGACAGAGTCCGCACCCTACGTCCAGAGGTGCGGACTCCGTCGTATGCAACGACGCGCACGGGTGGGCGTCACGGGGGCCGCCCCGCGGAATCTCGGATGACACCCATGGGGTTGCTCCTGGACGGTGGCGCGCGACAGGTCTGACGCCATGCCGAATCGCTTCCCCCGGGCCCATGAGGCGGGCCGGGCGGGCGTCCTCACGAGCGGAGTGGGGCTGGAGGCCGGCATGGGACGACCCCTGCCACACGTCTGGACTTCTCCGCGGTTCACCTGGACGGCTGAACGCGTTGGCCTCCGGCGCCAGGTAATTCGGTCGCGGGCGGTGATCCGCTTCCGCAGACTGTGGGTCGTGGATCGCTTGGCGGAGATCGCGAATCGGCTGACCGATGTCAGCGGCGTCGTGGGTGTGTGTCTGGGTGGTAGCCGGGCGAGAGGAACGCACAGTCCCGATTCCGACTACGACCTGGGCCTGTACTACCGGCAGCCGCTGGACACCGCGGCCCTGCGCCGGCTCGCGGCCGAGCTGACCGGTGGGCCGGTGGAGGTGACCGAGCCGGGCGGCTGGGGACCGTGGGTGGACGGCGGCGGCTGGCTGACCGTCGACGGCCACCACGTCGACTGGATCTACCGCGACCTGGACCGGGTGCACCGCGTCTGGCAGCAGTGCCGCGCCGGACAGTTCGAGATCGGCACCCAGCCCGGCCACCCCCTCGGGGTGTACTCGCACGCCTACGTCGGTGAGGTGGCCCTCGGGCGCGTCCTCGCCGACCCCGGCGGTGAGCTCCAAGCCCTGCGGGAGCAGACCCGCCGCTACCCCGAACCGCTCCGCGAAGCCCTCGTCGACAACGCGCGCTGGGAGGCACCGTTCATCCTGGCCGCCGCCCGCAAGGGGGCGGCTCGCGGCGACACCTTCTATGTCGCCGGCTGCCTCTTCCGCGCGGTCGGCCTCCTCGTGCACGCCCTCCATGCCCATGCCCGGAGTTGGCTGCTCAACGAAAAGGGAGCGGTCCGATCCGCGGGAGAACTCACCACCGCCCCCGCGGACTTCGCCGACCGCGCCCACAAACTGCTCTCCGCCCTCGGCACCACCCCGGACACACTCACTGCCGCACTCGACGCCGCCGACAGACTGACCACCGAGGTATGCGACGAGCTGGCGCGGTGACCAGGACTACGACAGTGCCGGCCCGCGCTCCCCGGGCAGGCTCAGGGGCGGCGGAACACCTCGGTGGGCCGGAACGGCCGCTCCGGGGCGGGCGGCAGGGCGCCGAATCGCGGGAGGGGCACACGCTCCGCCGCGTCGTACCGGCCGGTCTCCCGCACGGCCGTGGCATGGTCGTCGGCCACGCCGCCCGCGTCCACTGGTGGCCGTCCCGCTCCAGCGTCCCGCGCGGGGCGTCCGAGCCGACGTGCCCGCCTCGCTCGGGGCCGTCGCCGAGGGGGACAGCTGTACGGTCTCCCGGCGTCGGCCGGCGCGCCTCTCGGCGCGCGGCCCACTCCTCCAGCGGATCGTCGTCCAACAGGCTTCCCTCCCTCCTCGTCTTGCCAGTCCGCCCGGACCCATGCCTCCCCCGAAACCCCGGCCGGTCAGAGCGTGACGGACCAGCCACCACGAGCCGGGGCGGTCGCACCGTCCGGTGCGATGGTCACCCGCGCCCCGCACAGGGGCAGTTCACCGTGCGAAAACAGCCCGGTGGGCATCACGCGCAGAAGGGAAGCCCCCAACAGGGCTCCCTGAAGGGCCTGTTGGGGGCGTCGTGCGCGGGTCCCGAGATGGGTGCGGGTCAGAGCTTGACGATCATCTTGCCCGTGTTGTCGCCGCGGAGGACCCCCAGGAAGGCCTCCAGGTTGTTCTCGATGCCCTCGACGACCGTCTCGCGGTACTTGAGGGCGCCGGAGCGGATCCAGGGGCCGACCTCCTGGACGAACTGGGGCTGGAGGTCGTAGTGGTCGCCCACGAGCATGCCCTGGATACGGCCGCGGGTCTGGATGAGGCGGGCGAGGTTCTTGGGGCCGGGGGCGGGCTCGGTGTTGTTGTAGACCGAGATCATGCCGCAGATGGTGATACGGCCGCCCTCGTTGAGCAGGCCGATGGCCGCCTCCAGGTGGTCGCCGCCCACGTTGTCGAAGTAGACGTCGATTCCGTCGGGAGCGGCCTCCTTCAGCTGCTCGCTCACCGGGCCGTTCTTGTAGTTGAAGGCCGCGTCGAAGCCGTACTCCTCGACCAGCAGCTTGACCTTCTCGTCCGAGCCGGCGGAGCCGATGACCCGGGAGGCGCCCTTGAGCTTGGCGATCTGGCCGACCTGGCTGCCGACGGCACCGGCGGCGCCCGACACGAAGACGGAGTCGCCCTCCTTGAAGGAGGCGGTGCGCAGCAGACCGGCGTAGGCGGTGAGGCCGGTCATGCCGAGGACGCCGAGGTAGGTGGAGAGGGGCGCGGCGTCCGGGTCGACCTTCACGGCCTGCTTGGCGGCGATCGTGGCGTACTCGCGCCAGCCGCCGAAGTGCAGCACATGGTCACCCGGCGCGATGCCCTCGGTCCCCGATGCCACGACCTCGCCGACCGCGCCGCCCTGCATGGCCTTGCCCAGCTCGAAGGGGGCGACGTACGACTTCGCCGCGCTCATCCGGCCGCGCATGTACGGGTCCACGGAGAGGTACTTGTTCCGTACCAGGACCTCGCCCGGGCCCGGCTGCCGGATCTCCTCCTCGACCAGGGCGAAGTCCTCGTTCTTCGGCCAGCCGACGGGACGGCTGAGCAGGTGCCAGGCGCGGCTGGTGGTGGGGAGGGCGGGGGTCTCTGACATGGGGGCGGCCTTCCTGCGGGTCGTTCTGGTTGTTCGGGTCGTTCCGACTGCTCGGGTTGCTCGGGTTGCTCGGGTTGTTCTTGATACCGGCTTGTTCTTACATACCGCGTGGTTACTTCAGCACCTGAAACAACCATGCTCCTGAATATTTCATGTTGTCAAGTAACGCGGTAGCCTGGGTCCCATGGCCCCACAGAAGACGACCCCCCGCCTAGACCCGCTGACCCTTGAGGTCATCGAACTCATCGGCACGGTCGTGGCCCGCTACCACGAGGAGTACGAGGACGCCGCCGCCGGGCACGCCCTCACCGGCGCCCAGGCCCGCCTCCTCGGACTTCTCTCCCTCGAACCGCTTCCCATGCGGCGCATCGCCCAGAAACTGCGGTGCGAGCCGTCGAACGTCACCGGGATCGTCGACCGGCTGGAGGGGCGAGGGCTGGTCGAGCGTCGGCCCGATCCCAAGGACCGGCGCGTGAAGCTGGCCGCCGCCACGCAGGAAGGGCGGCGAGTGGCCCGCAGCCTGCGGGAGTCGCTGGACTTCGCGCGCGAGCCGCTGGCGGGGCTGTCCGCCGGGGAGCGGGAGTCATTGCGGGATCTGCTGCGGCGGATGCTCGGGGAGCAGTGAGGCCGGGCTCAGATCCAGGTGGGCAGCCACATCCTGGCGCGCCAGTCGGCGTACGGGATCGTCTGGCCGGTGTAGATCGGGAAGAAGTAGATGAAGTTCCAGGCGATGAGGAGGACGAGCACGCCCACCGCCACCACGCCCCCTGTGCGGCGTTTCTCCGTCGCCCCCGACGGGCCCAGCAGCGCGCCCAGCGTCATCGTCACGGCCAGGCACAGATACGGCACGAAGACGACCGCGTAGAAGGAGAAGATCGTACGGTCCTGGTACAGGAACCAGGGCAGATACCCGGCGCCGACCGCGCACAGGACGGCGCCGGCGCGCCAGTCGCGGCGCAGGGCCCAGCGGAAGAGCAGATACACGAGTGCGCCGCATCCCGACCACCACAGCAGCGGCGTGCCCAGGGCGACGATCGCCTGTGAGCAGCCGTTGATCGCGTGGCAGCCGGCCTCCCCGGGTTCCGGCGAGTCGTAGTGGAACAGCACGGGGCGGCCGAGGACCGGCCAACTCCACGGGTTGGACTCGTACTTGTGCCATGTGTCCAGCCCCACGTTGAACCGGTACACCCCGTACTCGTAGTGCCACAGGCTGCGGAGCGGGGCCGGGATCCACGACCAGGTGCCGCCGCGGCCGTCCGCCCAGTGACGGGCGTAGCCGTTGTCGGACAGGAACCAGCCCGTCCACGTCATCAGATAGGTCAGTACGGCGACCGGGGCCACGGACAGCAGCGACCGGCCGAGGTCCTTGCGCAGCACCGCCCGGTACGGGTGACGTGCCCCGGCGACGCGGCGGGCGCCGACGTCCCACAGCAGGGTGAGCAGCATGAAGAAGGCCAGGAAGTACAGGCCGTTCCACTTGGTCGAGGCCGCCAGGCCCAGGAAGAGGGCGGCTGCCGGCCGCCATGGGCGTGCTCCCGTCCCGGCGCTTTCGCCGGTGTGCTCGTCCGGGCGTGCGCGGCCCTCCTCGTCGAGCGGTAGGGCCGCCGCGAGCCGGGCCCGTGCCCGGTCCCGGTCGATGAGGAGGCAGCCGAAGGCCGCCAGGACGAAGAACATGACGACGAGGTCCAGCAGAGCGGTGCGGCTCATCACCAGGTGCAGACCGTCCACCGCCATCAGCGTGCCGGCCAGGCAGCCCAGCAGTGTCGAGCGGAACAGGCGGCGCCCTATTCGGCACAGCATCAGCACCGACAGGGTGCCCAGCACCGCCGTCATGAAGCGCCAGCCGAACGGGGTGAGGCCGAACATCCACTCGCCGAGGGCGATCACCCACTTGCCCGTCGGCGGGTGGGCGACGAAGGACCCGGTGTCGGTGAGCGGGATCACCTGAGGGTCGGCCAGGATCTGCGGGTCGGCGACCTTGCGGTCCGGCCAGGTGCCCTCGTAGCCGAGCCGCAGCAGCGACCAGGCGTCCTTGGCGTAGTACGTCTCGTCGAAGACGATGGCCCGCGGCCGGTCGAGGTGCCAGAAGCGGATCGCTCCGGCCAGGGCGGCGACGAGCACCGGGCCCAGCCAGGCCATCGCCCTCGCGAGGCGGTACGCCGGTGCCGGGCCGAGACCCAGGAACTCCCAGAGGTGGGTCGACGGCTCCGGGAAGGGCGGGACCAGGCGGTCGCGGACGTCGGTCGCGGGGCGGCCGACGTATCCGAACAGGCGTAGCCGTTCCCGCCAGTCGCCGGGCGCCGCCGTCACCGGACGGGGGTGGGCGACGGCATGGGCACGGGGCTCGTTGCTACTCGTCACTCGATGACCTTAAGCAGCCCCCCGCGGGTGACATGGGACGGTCCCCCGCATCGGCACCAGGGTCCGGGAATTCGGAGTCCCGGAATTTCGCCCCTGCCTTGTCCGGCCCTCCCATGTCCGTCCCTTACGTGCACCACCACAGGAACTTCTCGCATGTCTCCGACGGCGACGGCTCGGGGGGCGTCGGGTCGTCGGCGGTCGGCTCGTCGGCGGGGTCGTCAGTGGGGTCGGGGCCGGAGGACGCGGCGGGGGCCGAGGGGGAGGTGTCGGGGCGGGTGCCGGCGGTGGCGGACTGCTCGTCGCGGTCCTTCTTCTTCTCGTCCTCGTCCTTGTCGTCCTTCTCCGTCTCGGAGGCGGACGGCGAGGGGGAGTCGGAGGGCGAGGCCGACGGGGAGTCCTTCTCGGCGGAGCCTTCGGTCGTGCCGTCCTCCGCGTCGGCGGCGCCGTCGGGAGAGGCCGCGCCCTCCGTCGGCTCCTCGTCCGACGCCTGGTTCGTCGTACCGGAGTGCGGTGCCTCCATGCCCAGTTCGGCCAGGCTCAGGGCGCCCACGGCCAGCAGCAGGCCGGAGCCGATCAGCAGGATGCGCTTGCGGCGGCGCCGGTGGGCCGCCGCCTTGCGGTCGCGGCGGCTGGAACGAGCGCCGGCGCTCCCGCCGCGCTCCCGGGCGGCCCGGCGGCGCGAGGAGCGGCGGCCGGGCTCGTCCTCGGACGCGGCGGAGGTGTCCTCGGCGTCCTCGGGGCGCGCGTCGCCCTCGTCCGCGTACGCGCGTAGCTCTTCGACGGAGGTGCCGCACCCCGGGCAGGCGAGGGCGCCGTTGAGGTGCCGTCGGCACGGGTGGCAGTAGTCGTCCATGACGCGGGAAGACTAAGTTCGGCACCGGGAGCGTTCCTAGAGACTCCTGTGAAGGTTGTGTGTGGAAGTGGCCTTTCTCGTTTGGCCAGTTGAGGTCAAGCCCGATTATTCGCCGCGATTCCCCGGCGGTTACCGAGCCTGTACTCGGGTTGACGTAGCCGCTGCCATGGACGTGTTCCAGAAGTCGGCGTAGCGGCCACCGCTGCGCAGCAGGTCGTCGTGGCTGGCCTCCTCCACGACCCGGCCGCCGTCCAGGAAGACGACGCGATCGGCGCGTCGCACGGTCTTCATCCGGTGCGCGACCATCACCACCGTCCGGCCCGCCATCAGGCGTTCGACGCCCTCGTGGACGGCCGCCTCGTTCACGGGGTCCGGTGCCGAGGTCACCTCGTCCAGCCGCGCCGCGGTCGCTGCCGCCCGCACCTCGGCCTCGGTGGCATCGGGGCGTCCCAGACGTACGTTCTCCTCGATCGTGCCGTCGAAGAGGTAGACGTTCTGGAAGACGATGGCGATCCGCGCCATCAACACCTCCGGATCGATCGCGCGCACGTCCACACCTCCCATCCGACGACGGCGAGTCGCTGTCCCTCGGGGACGGACAACGAGGCGTTGTCGATCACCGTGCGGTGCTCGATCTCGAGTCCCGCGGTGTCCGGTGCCGGCCTCGTGGCGGCCGGCTCGGCGTAGATCTTGCGGTAGGCGACCGGGTCGGTCAGATCGGTACGGGGAGCAGGGGGATGAACGCTTCGAGTTCGGGATCCATGTCGGCCGTCCTCACCGTCGCCGGCCCCGGGGGTCGTCCGCCGCCCGTCGGGCAACTCGCCATGATGGCACGCCGATTGACGCCCACGCTTCTGCCGTGGTGGCACTGCTCCGCCATGGGGCACTGCCCGAACGGCTGTCGCGAACGAACGGTCCGCCGCACGGAGTACGTGCGACGGACCGGGTACGGATCACAGCGGGACCTGGTACGGATGACAGCGGGACCGCGTACGGATCACAGCCGGACCGCGTACCGACCGCTCAGGTTTTCTTACGCGCCGTCATGGCCCGCTGGATCAGGATGAACGCGCACAGCAGCACACCGGTGGCGATCTTCGTCCACCAGGAGCTGAGGGTGCCCTCGAACTGGATGATGCTCTTGATCAGGCCGAGGACGAGGACGCCGAAGAGGGTGCCGATGACATAGCCGGAGCCGCCCGTCAGCAGGGTGCCGCCGATGACGACGGCGGCGATGGCGTCGAGTTCCATGCCGGTGGCGTGCAGCGGGTCGCCGGACTGGATGTAGAGGGTGAAGAGCAGACCCGCCAGCGCCGAACAGAAGCCGCTCACCGTGTAGACGGCGATCTTGGTGCCGCCCTGCGGGAGGCCCATCAGCATGGCCGACTGCTCGTTGCCGCCGATGGCGTACACGCGGCGGCCGAAGCGGGTGTAGTGCAGGACGTAGAACGCCACGGCGAGCACGACGAGCGCGACGACGGCGCCGATCGACAGCTCGCCCACGCCGACCGACGGCCGGGCCTGGGCCATGCTGCTCACCGAGGAGTCGGTGATCGCGATCGACTCCTTGCTGATGACCAGGCACAGGCCCCGGAAGAGGAAGAGGCCGGCGAGGGTCACGATGAAGGGCTGGATCTCGAAGTTGTGGATCACATAGCCCATCAGGAAGCCGCCGAAGGCGCCCACGGCCAGCGCCATGGGGATGACGACCACGATGGGCAGGCCCTGACGCTCCACCAGCCAGGCCGTGAACATGGTCGTGAAGCCGATCACCGAGCCGACGGACAGGTCGATGCCGCCGGACATGATGACGAAGGTGGCGCCGACCGCGGCGACCAGCAGATAGCCGTTGTCGATGAACAGGTTGAGGAAGACCTGCGGTTCGGCGAAGCCGTAGTTCTGGTAGCGGCTCAGGCCTCCGATGTACATCGCGAGGAAGAGCGTGGCGGTCACCAGGACGGGCAGACGCCGGTCGCCGAGCAGCGCCGCGAACTTGGACGTCGTACGGCTGTCCGGTGCCGTGGGGGTCTGGGTGGTCGCGCTCATCACGACACCTCCATCTTGGGGGCTGCCTCGGGCGTCGTGGCGGTCTTCGCCGGGGTGGCGGCGGCCGGTGTGCCGCTGCCCTTCGCACCGGACTTGGGGCCGAACCTGGTGCCGAAGACCTTCGCGCGGAACTTCGGGGACTGCAGCAGGCAGACGATGATGACGACGACGGCCTTGAAGACCAGGTTGGTCTGGGTCGGCACGCCGATGGTGTAGATCGTGGTGGTCAGGGTCTGGATGACCAGGGCGCCGATGACCGTGCCGCCGATGGAGAACCGGCCGCCGAGCAGCGAGGTGCCGCCGATGACCACGGCGAGGATCGCGTCGAGCTCGATCCACAGACCGGCGTTGTTGCCGTCCGCCGCCGAGGTGTTGGAGCTGATCATCAGGCCCGCGATGCCCGCGCACAGGGCGCAGAACACGTACACCATGATCTTGATACGGCGGGACCGGATGCCCACCAGCCGGCTGGCCTCGGCGTTGCCGCCGACCGACTCGACGAGCAGGCCGAGGGCGGTGCGGCGGGTCAGGGCCACGGTGACGGCGACGACGACGGCCACCACGAAGATGGAGAAGGGCAGCGTCAGCCAGTAGCCGCCGCCGATCAGCTTGTACGGCTCGCTGTTGATGGTGATGATCTGGCCGTCGGTGATCAGCTGGGCGACACCGCGTCCGGCGACCATGATGATCAGGGTCGCGATGATCGGCTGGATGCCCATGCGGGCGACCAGGAAGCCGTTCCACAGGCCGCACACGACCGCCGCGACCAGACCGATGCCCATGGCGAGGAACACCCCGGCCAGGGCGTTCTGGTCGGCCTGGTCGCTGATGTACGAGCAGGTCAGCGCGCCGGTGATGG
This sequence comes from Streptomyces ipomoeae 91-03, assembly GCF_000317595.1. GTDB lineage: Bacteria > Actinomycetota > Actinomycetes > Streptomycetales > Streptomycetaceae > Streptomyces > Streptomyces ipomoeae. The sequence goes on from NZ_AEJC01000054.1 coordinate 19,758, forward strand.
CGACGACCGCGCCGACGGAGAGGTCGATGCCGCCGGTGGCGATGACCAGGGTCATGCCGACCGCCACCAGGATCAGGGGCGAGCCGAAGAGCACGATCGAGACGAGGCTGCCGTAGAGGTGGCCGTCCGTCATCTTGATCGAGAAGAAGTCGGGGGTGAACGGGACGTTGACGAGCAGCAGGACGATCAGGACCGCGACGGGCCAGAACAGGTGGTGGTGCGTCAGTGCTCGCCAGCGGGAGGTGGTGGTCACTGGTGTTCTCCGCTCGCGATGGTCTCGAGGATCTTGCTGGTGGTGACCTCCGGGCCGTTGGTGAGCCGCGCCACGAGCTTGCGGTCGCGCAGCACCCCGATGGTGTGGCTGAGCCGGAGCACCTCCTCCAGTTCGGCCGCGATGTAGAGGACGGACATGCCGTCCTCGGAGAGGGACACCACGAGCTTCTGGATCTCCGCCTTGGCGCCGATGTCGATGCCCCGGGTGGGCTCGTCGAGGATCAGCAGTTTCGGCTGGGTGATCAGCCAGCGGGCGAGCAGCACCTTCTGCTGGTTGCCGCCGCTGAGCTGGCCGACGCGGGCCTCCGGGTTGGCGGGGCGGATGTCGAGGGCCTTGATGTACTTGGCGACCAGTTCGTCGCGCTGGGCGGCCGGGATGGGGCGGGTCCAGCCGCGGGCGGCCTGGAGGGCGAGGATGATGTTCTCCCGTACCGTCAGATCCGGTACGAGGCCCTCGGTCTTGCGGTTCTCCGAGCAGAACGCCACGCCGGCGCCGATGGCGTCGTTGGGGGCGTTCATCGGGACCTGCTTGCCGGCGACGGTGACCTTGCCGCTGTCGGGCTGGTCGGCGCCGAAGAGCAGCCGGGCGAGTTCGGTGCGGCCGGAGCCGAGCAGTCCGGCGAGTCCGACGACCTCGCCCTTCTTGATCTCCAGGTCGAAGGGGGCGATGCCGCCCGTCCTGCCGAGGCCGTCGGCGTGGAGCAGGGTCTCGCCGACGTCGGCGCGCAGCTGGTGCTCGTGCAGTTCCTCCAGCTTGTCCAGCTCCTTGCCGATCATGAGCTGGATCAGTCCGACCTGGTCGAGTTCGCTCACCATGTGTTCGCCGACGAGGGTGCCGTTGCGCAGGACGGTCATCCGGTCGCAGATCTCGTAGATCTGGTCGAGGAAGTGGGAGACGAACAGGATCGCGACGCCCTCGTCCTTCAACCGCCGCATCAGCCGGAACAGTTCGAGGACCTCGTCGCGGTCGAGGCTGGACGTCGGCTCGTCCAGGACGAGGACCTTGGTGCCCGCGCCCTCACCGTCGCCGGTGCTCACCGACCGTACGATCGCGACCAGTTGCTGCACGGCCAGCGGGTACGAGGACAGGGGTGCGGTGACGTCGATGTCGAGGCCGAGGCGGTCGACCAGTTCGGCGGCCTCCTTGCGCAGCCGCTTCCACTGGATGCGGCCGAAGCGGGTGGGCTCACGGCCGATGAAGATGTTCTCCGCCACCGACAGGTTGGGGCAGAGGTTGACCTCCTGGTAGACCGTGTTGATCCCGGCCTGCTGCGCCTGCAGCGGGCTGGCGAACCGCACGGACTTCCCGTCGAGGGTGATCGTGCCGCCGTCCAGGGAGTAGACCCCGGTCAGCACCTTGATCAGGGTGGACTTCCCGGCGCCGTTCTCGCCCATGAGGGCGTGGATCTCGCCGGGGAAGAGTCGGAAGTCGACGCCCGACAGAGCCCGTACCCCCGGAAACTCTTTGACTATGCCCGTCATCTCCAGGACGGGCCGCGGCTCTGCCATGGCAGTGCTCCTCTGGGAATTCATGGAATTCGTATCGGCCCGCAGGGAGCCCCGGCGCCGACGGAGCGGTCGGACGGGGGCTCCCTGCCGTCAGGGTGCGGTCGGTCAGTACTTGCGGGTCGGGAGGGCGTCCTTGGCCTGGTCCTGCATGAAGTCGCTCTCCTTGGTCTTGATCCACCGCTCGACCGTGCCGCCGTCGTGGACCGTCTTGATGACCTCCATCAGCTGGGGGCCGAGCAGCGGGTTGCACTCGACGATGGCGTTGATCTTGCCCTCGGACATGGCCACGAAGCCGTCCTTCACACCGTCGACCGAGACGATGAGGATGTCCTTGCCGGGCTTCTTGCCGGCCGCCTCGATGGACTGGATGGCGCCGATGGCCATGTCGTCGTTGTGGGCGTAGAGCACGTTGATGTCCGGGTTGGACTGCAGGAAGGCCGCCATGACCTGCTTGCCGCCGGCGCGGGTGAAGTCACCGGTCTGGGTGACGACGATCTCCCAGTCGTCCTTGTGCTCGGCGTCCATGACCTCCTTGAAGCCCTTGGCGCGCTCGATCGCGGGGGCGGCGCCGGTGGTGCCCTCCAGCTGGGCGATCTTGACCTTGCCCTTGTGGCCGGCCTTCTCCAGGACCTTCTCCAGGATCTTGGCGGCGCGGCGGCCCTCGTCGGTGAAGTCGGAGCCGACCAGGGTGACGTACAGGGACTCGTCGGAGGTCTCGACGGAGCGGTCGGTGAGGATCACCGGGATCTTGGCGGCCTTGGCCTCCTTGAGCACCGCGTCCCAGCCGGTGACGACCACCGGCGAGAAGGCGATGACGTCCACCTTCTGCGCGATGTAGCTGCGGATCGCGGAGATCTGGTTCTCCTGCTTCTGCTGGGCGTCGGAGAACTTGAGGGTGTAACCCGCCTCCTTGGCGGCCGACTTGATCGAGTCGCTGTTGGCGGTGCGCCAGCCGCTCTCCGAGCCGACCTGGGAGAAGCCGAGGGTGATCGCCTTGCTGCCGCCGGAGGAGGAGCTACCGGTGGAGCCGCCCTCGTCCTCCTTGGCGCAGGCCGTCAGGCCGGCCGCCGCCGCCACGCCGACCGCCGCGGTGAGGAAGTTCCGTCTGTTGAGCATGTGTCTTCTCCTTTGAAGAGCCGGCCCTGGGTGGGACCCGCTGGTACTCATGGGGACCGGCCGCACTACGTCCAACCTGTCGATCATCGTTCGGGATTTCGGTCGTACGGGTGGGGGGCCAACAAACGTTTGGCAGACTCTCCTGCTCCCCCAACAAACGTTTGGCAGCCACCTCAGCCAGGAGCGGTCCCCGGCAGAGGGTGGTACGGAAAAGTGCTGGCACGCACGACGAGTTGGGGCTCGATGGCGATCCGGGACGACCCGGAGGGGGGCCGGTCCTCGATCAGGTCCAGCAGCAGGGCGATGCCCCGTTTGCCGACCGTCGCGAAGTCCTGCCGGACGGTGGTGAGCGGTGGAGCGAAGAACTCCGACTCCGGGATGTCGTCGAAGCCGACCACCGCGACGTCCTGCGGGGTCCGCACGCCCGCCTCGCGCAGGGCCCGCAACACCCCCAGTGCCATCTGGTCGTTGGCGACGAAAACGGCGGTCAGCCCACGGCCCACCCAGCCGGCCAGTTCCTGGCCCGCACGGTAGCCCGACAGCGGACTCCAGTCACCCCTCAGCGGCGCCGGCGGCTCCACACCCGCCTCTTCGAGGGCGGCCCGCCAACCGGCCTCCCGGTCCGCGGCCTCCTGCCAGTCCTCGGGCCCGGCGAGATGCCAGACCGTACGGTGCCCCGCGGCCAGCAGATGGCCGGTGGCCAGCCGTGCGCCGAGGTGCTGGTCCACATTGGCGCTGGGGATCTCCGCGCCGGAGCCGGTGCCCACGGCCACCACCGGGAAGGGCCGGCGGAGTTCGTCGAGGGCGGCGACCGCCGACCGCTGCGGGGCGATGGCGATCACCCCCTCCACACCGCCCTCGCTGAGGTGGTCCAGGGCCTCGGACAGCGTCTCCACCGTCAGCCTGCGCAGACTGACCGTCGAGACGAGATACCCCTCGGCCCGCGCCGCCTCCTCCAGCGCGAACAGGGTGCTGGCCGGGCCGTAGAGCGTGGTGTTGGAGGCGACCACGCCCAGGGTCCGGGTGCGCCGGGTGACGAGGGCCCGTGCGGAGGAGTTGCGACGGTAGCCCATCTCCTCGATCGCCCGCTGCACCCTGGCCCGGGTCTCCTCCCGCACATTGGGGTGGTCCCCCAGGACACGGGACACGGTCTGGTGCGACACGCCGGCCAGGCGTGCCACGTCGGCCATGGTGGGCGGCCGGAGCTGTGAGTGGGTCACGGCCGCACCTCCCTGGCGGTCGCCTGCCGATAAGACCTGTGCCGTGGGCCGATGGTTCGGCGTCGGCGGCTTCACCCGGGGGTCCCGTCAGGGACAACGACCCCGGGTGGCAAGGGGAGTTGGAGCAATGGTGACACGACGCTCGTACCTCCTTGGACGCCGTCGGAGCCGACTGGTGAATGCGGACGTCATTGTGAGCGCTAACAATTCACGGCGGTCAAGAGGGCTGCGCCAGAGAAGTCGTCACGGTTGAATAACGCGACGAGCGGAGGGAGTTGCGGGACGGAGGCCGTTCTTGCTGGTCAGGGGCGTCGCGAGCACCGCCACGGACGGCATGGACATGCCTCCAAAGAGGTCCGCGGCTCGTCCGGCGCACCCCCGCCACGCCCTCGATCCGGGCCGCTCCCGAGGGCACACCAAACCGTTATGTGTTCGCCCCATTGACACTCACACCACGTCGTCCCTACTGTCGCGACAGCATTTCGAACGAGTGCCGATATTTCGAACAGATCGATCGAAGAGGACAGGGAGTACCGTGCGCATCACGGGAATCAGCACACACGTGGTCGGAACGCCGTGGCGGAACCTGACCTACGTCCAGGTGCACACCGACGAGGGACTCACCGGCGTCGGCGAGACCCGCATGCTGGGCCACACCGACGCGCTGCTCGGCTATCTGCACGAGGCGGAGGCCAATCACATTCTCGGCTCCGACCCGTTCGCTGTCGAGGATCTCGTCAAGCGGATGAAGTACGGCGACTACGGGCGCGCCGGCGAGATCGTGATGTCCGGTATCGCCGTGATCGAGATGGCCTGCTGGGACATCAAGGGCAAGGCCCTCGGCGTCCCCGTGTGGCAGCTGCTCGGCGGCAAGGTCACCGACAAGGTCAAGGCGTACGCCAACGGCTGGTACACCACCGAGCGCACCCCGGAGGCGTACCACAAGGCGGCCCAGGGGGTCATGGAGCGCGGTTACAAGGCGCTCAAGATCGACCCGTTCGGGACCGGCCACTTCGAGCTGGACCACGAGCAGACCGTGTACGCCGTCTCCCTGATCGAGGCCGTGCGCGACGCCATCGGGCCGGACTCCGAGCTGATGCTGGAGATGCACGGCCGCTTCTCCCCCGCCACCGCCGTGCGGCTGGCCAAGGAGCTGGCGCCCTTCAAGCCCGCGTGGCTGGAGGAGCCCTGCCCGCCGGAGAACCTGAAGGCGCTGGAGAAGGTCGCCGCCAAGGTGGACATGCCGGTCGCCACGGGTGAGCGCATTCACGATCGCATCGAGTTCCGTGAGCTGTTCGAGAGCCAGGCCGTCGACATCATCCAGCCCGACGTCGGCCACATCGGCGGCATCTGGGAGACCCGCAAGCTCGCCGCCACCGCCGAGACGCACTACATGCTGGTCGCCCCGCACAACGTGGGCGGGCCGGTGCTGACCGCCGCCTCGCTGCAGGTCGGCTTCACCGCCCCGAACTTCAAGATCCTCGAGCACTTCAACGACTTCGCGGACGCGGAGATCAAGAAGGTGATCTCGGGGGCCCCGGAGGTCGTGGACGGTTACTTCCACCTCTCCGACAAGCCCGGCCTCGGGGTCGAGCTGGACGTCGACGCCGCCGCCGAGTTCCCGCAGCAGCAGGCACGCTTCGACCTGTGGGCCGAGGGCTGGGAGCAGCGCAAGCCCAAGGGCACCAAGTGAGCGCCCGCCGGCCCGGCAGCGGGGGGAGCCAGTGAGCAGCGCCGTCGTCATCGAGGGCCCGGGCGAGCACCGGCTCGTCCCGCACGAGCCCCGGCAGCCCGCCGCGGGCGAGGCCCTGGTCCGTGTGCACGCCTCCGGGATCTGCGGCAGCGACCGCGAGGTCTACCAGGGCAACCGGCCCGAGGGGTACGTCCGCTATCCCCTCACCCCGGGCCACGAGTGGTCCGGCACGGTGGAGGCGGTCGGCGACGGCGTCCCGTCGAGCCTGGTGGGCCGCAAGGTCGTGGGCGAGGGCTTCCGCAACTGCCAGGTGTGTGACCGCTGCCACGCGGGCGAGACCACGCTGTGCACGGCGGGCTACGAGGAGACCGGTTTCACCCAGCCGGGCGCCATGGCCACCACGCTCACGCTGCCCGCCCGGCTGCTGCACGTCCTGCCGGACGACGCGGACCTCACGGCGGCGGCGCTGCTGGAGCCGGCGGCCTGCATCGCGGCTGCCGCACTCAAGGCGAACGCCCTGCCGGGCGAGAAGGTCGCCGTCGTGGGCACCGGGACGCTCGGCATGTTCGCCGTCCAGTTCCTGAAGGCGGCCTCACCGGCCGAGCTGCTCGTCGTGGGCACCCGTCCGGACCGGGCCGAGCTGTCCAAGCGGTTCGGGGCCACGGACTTCCGCACCAAGGACCAGGAGCTCCCGGACGACTTCGACGTCGTCATCGAGACCGCCGGGTCCGCGGACGCGGCGTGCAACGCCGCCGCCCTCCTGCGGCGCGGCGGCCGGCTGGTCCTGACGGGCATCCCGGCGCCGGGCGCGGACGGGCTCGACCCGACCGATCTGGTCGTACGGCAGCTGGAGGTGCACACCGTGTTCGGGGCGCCGCCGGACGCCTGGGCGCACACGGTGCGGGTCTTCGGAGCGGGGCTCCTCGACCCGCTGCCCCTCGTCACGCACGAGCTGCCGCTGGAGGAGTTCCCGCAGGCCATCGAGCTGGTGGGCTCCGGCGATCCGAAGGTCGGCAAGGTCCTGCTGCGGCCATGACACACCCCTTGAGCCGTACGCCGGTACGAAGTACCTGACGACTTCGTACCGGCGTACACCCAAAGCCCCGTGCACCCAGAGCCGCGAACCTCGTCCGAAATACCGAAT
>NZ_AEJC01000055.1 GCF_000317595.1 Streptomyces ipomoeae 91-03
CCGCGGCTGAGGCAAATATGGGTGTTTTTACGTTCCATTACCTAGGAGACGAGGAGGTCGGTGTCGATGGTCCTCGCTCTGACTGTGTGCGGGTCGGTGATCGCGCTCGTGGTGGTGGGACTCTTCGTCTTCGGACTGCGCCGGAGACTCATCCAGCGCTCCGGCGGCACCTTCGACTGCAGTCTCCGCTGGAACACCCCGGAGAAACCGGAGAAGGGCGAGGAGAACGGCAAGGGCTGGGGCTACGGTGTCGCCCGCTACAACGGCGACCGCATCGAGTGGTACCGCGTCTTCTCGTACTCCCCCCGCCCCCGCCGCGTCCTGGAGCGCTCGGCGATCGAGGTGGCCGGTCGCCGCACCCCTGAGGGCGAGGAGGAGCTGGCACTGCTCTCCGACGCCGTGATCCTCGCGTGTCTGCATCGCGGGACCCGTCTCGAACTGGCGATGAGCGAGGACGCGCTGACCGGTTTCCTCGCGTGGCTGGAGGCGGCGCCTCCGGGGCAGCGTGTGAATGTCGCCTGACCAAGGTCTTGGTGGCGCCCTCGGCACGCCGCGGTTTTGCGAGAGCGATGGTTGCTGGTCGTGGTGTGGGGTGGTGTGGGCGAGCGGACTGCTGGGGATGCGAGCCGCCACATCAGCCGGTGCCGCGGACGGCACCGGCTGATCGGGATCCAATTTCTCCACCGGGGGTGCCCATCGCGGTATGTCGGCGTGAGCCCCGGGCTCCTGCAGTAAAGCCGCAGGTAGTCCGACTGCCGCATCCCCCGGCGAGAATGGGCGGCCCACCGGTTGAATCCATTCCAGTAATCCACTCGCGGTGCGACGGCCGCAAGGCTCTTGGCATATGTCACCCGTATGGCCCAGCTGTGATTGCCGCTTCCGGTGCCGAGGAGCCGTGTTGAAAAGCACCGCTTCCACCGACGAGGACCCATCTGCTGTATGCCGGTGCGAATGTGTCAAGTGCGCGCTGTCGCAGGCCAGTTGACTCACTCCGGGGGTTACGGCGCCGAGTCCGTGGCCGGACGCTTCCAGGATCTTCAAGGGACAAGGGAGACTCCTCATGGTCGCGAGCCGGGTCACCGGCAACACCGCTTCCGGTCTCGGCGGCGGGATTCACGCGGCCGAGTGCGCCGGGCTGACCGCGGACGGGGGACTGGTCACCTTCGGCACCTCGGTTCTCGATGACGCCGCCTCGTCCGTCGGAGGTATCGCCAACTTCGGCAGCCCCCTGCGACTGCTGACGGCGACACCCGTCGTCGAAGGTGGCGTTCACCCCGGAATTAACCCGATCGGGTGATTCGGTCAACTGGGCCTTGTCACTCGATTGGATAAGTGGGTCACTGAGAGTGTGAACCGGCGGGCTGCCCATCCCCGAGCCGGGGGAACGCTCGGACAGGCAGCATTCGCCGGTTTTTCCTTGCCCAGGAGAGACAGCGGAGACCGCTGTGCAACCCGCCCGTGCTCACGGGCGGCAGTGCCGGACAGTTCACCCCGGGCGCGGCAGTAGCGCTGAGTGGCGCCTGCCGCAGCGGAAGGGGTCGGGAAGAGACCGACACGCGCAGCTGTGGGCGGCGATCCCGCCTCTGTGGCGCGACAGCCAGTTGCTGACCCGTTCCTGCCGGTTCCTCGCATGTCCCCATCAACGAGCGAGGAGTGTCCTCATGCCTATCTCTCCGAATCAGGGTTCCACCGGGGGCGGCACCCTGGTGACCATCACGGGCACCAACCTGTCCGGCACCAGCGCGGTGAAGTTCGGCAGCAAGTTCGCCACGAGCGTCACCAACGTCTCCCCGACCCAGGTCACCGCCGTCTCTCCCTCGGGGACCGGCGTGGTCGACGTCACCGTGACCACCCCGGGCGGGACCAGCAACCCGGTGTCGTACTTCTACGTCGCCGCTCCCTTCAAGTCCTCCCTGGGCACCACCTCCGGGCCGACCGCCGGCGGCAACACCATCACCATCAACGGCACCGGCCTGTCGACGGCCACCAGTGTGGCCTTCGGCCCCAACACCGCCACCCCGACGGTGAACAGCGACAGCTCGCTCAGCGTCACCGTGCCCGCGGGCACGGCCGGGCCGGTGGCGGTGAGCGTGACCACCGCGGGCGGCACCAACAACGGCCTCACCTACACCTACATCGAGGTCCCCACGGTCGGCACGGTCAGCCCGTCCTCGGGACCGACCTCCGGGGGCACGGCGGTGACCATCACCGGAACCAACCTCGACAGCACCAGCTCGGTGACCTTCGGGGGCACTCCGGCACCGTTCTCGGTGGTCAGCGCGACCACGCTGTCGGCCGTCACCCCACCCGGCACCGCCGGAGCGGTCGACGTGGTCGTGACCAACCCGGCCGGTTCCGCCACGGCCACCGGCGCCTTCACCTACGTCGCCGGCCCCGGCATCTGACCGGTCCGACGCCTCCGTGACAGGGAGGCGAGGAAAACTCCGTCCGGGCGGCAGTCCCCCCTCCGCCCGGACGGGCTCTCCCCACAACCCGGCCATGACGTGGTCACACGCGTCATCGGTCGCCCAGTCCCGTATGAAGGAGCAACAGCCCATGGCTGCCCCTGTGGTCTCTTCGATCAGTCCCAACCAGGGGCCGGTCTCGGGCGGTACCACCGTCACCGTGATCGGCTCCGGTTTCACCGGAGTGCTGACCGTCCGGTTCGGAAACAAACCCGCCACGTCGTTCACCGTCGACAGCAGCACCCAGATCACCGCGGTGGCCCCCTCGGGCGTCGGAACCGTGAACGTCACCGTCACCACGTCCCAGGGCACGAGCGCCCAGGCGGCGCTCTTCACCTATGTCGCGGCTCCCTCCCTGACGGGCCTGTCGCCGAGTCAGGGCCCGGTCGCCGGGGGGACGACGGTGACGCTGACGGGCTCGAGTCTCACCGGTGCGACGGCGGTGCGTTTCGATGGGGTGGCGGCCTCGTTCACGGTCGACAGCAGCATCCAGATCACCGCGGTGGCCCCCGCGCACTCGGCCGGCGTCGCGGCCGTCACGGTGACCACCGCGGGCGGTACCAGCAACGCCCTCGCCTTCACCTACATCGCCGTTCCCTCCCTGACGGGTGTGTCGCCGAGTCAGGGCCCGGTCGCCGGGGGGACGACGGTGACGCTGACGGGCTCAAGTCTCACCGGTGCGACGGCGGTGCGTTTCGATGGAGTGGCGGCACCCTCGTTCACCGTCGACAACAGCACCCAGATCACCGCGGTGACCCCCGTGCACTCGGCCGGCGTCGCGGCCGTCACGGTGACCACCGCGGGCGGTACCAGCAACCCCAACGACCCCGGCGCGTCCTTCTTCTATGTCGATCGGCCCACACTGACCGCTCTCGCGCCGCCCTCGGGTCCCACGGCGGGCGGCACCGCGGTGACACTCGCCGGCAACAACCTCCTCGGTGCGACGGCGGTGCTGTTCGACGGGATGGCGGCGGCCTCGTTCACCGTCGACTCCGCCACGCAGATCACCGCGGTGGCCCCGAGCCACGCCGCCGGTTCCACGGCGGTCACGGTGACCACCCCCGGCGGCATCAGCAACTCCCTCGGCTATGTCTTCCTCGATGTCCCCGTGCTGGTCTCGCTCGTGCCGGACGAGGGCCCGACGCACGCGGGTACGGTCGTGACGCTGACCGGCGGCAATCTCACGGCCACCACCGGCGTCCAGTTCGGCGCCGTCTCCGCGCCGTTCACCGTGTTCTCCCCGACGCAGATCATCACCGTCGCTCCGGCTGGCCCCGCCGGACCGGTCTCCGTCACGGTGACCACACCCGCGGGCACCAGCAACGGCCTGACGTACACGCGCGCTGCCGCGCCCGGCGTCTGATGCGCCGCGAGTCCGCGATGACGTCCTTCCACGCCGCCGTCATTCATGCCGATCAGTCCGTCACGTACCACGGCACGGTGGACACGCACCACCTGCGGGCCGTGCGTGCCATCGCCGCCCTGCCCGACACGCCCCGCCATGTCGTCGAGCATCCGCGCCGTCCCGGCTCGGTGTTCGTCCTGCGCGAGGACGGAGACCTGGAGTGGTACCGGCCCGTCGAGACCGCCCGGACTCCGGCACGCCCGGGTGACCCGGCGCCACCCGTCCCGGGCCCGGAGCAGCGGGGACCAGGGGCCCGAGCGGTCGACGAGGCGGTCCGGTCAACCGCCCAGGACCCGGGGACCTCGTGGATCGCCGCCGCGATCCGCTTCGGTGACGGGGCGATCGGCGGTCCGATGGACACCCCCCGCAACCCTCCCCGGGTGGTGCACCACACCACCGAGTCCCCGGCCGGCGGGAAGTACCTGGAGGCGGTGGCGTCCTACCTGATCAGGGTGGCCGCCGAACCGCACCTCATCTACTGCCCGGTCACGGACCGCGTCGGACAGTTCGGCCCCTTGGGCCACTCGGCCCGCGCCCTGCGCAACGACGGTCCCCGTCGCACCAACCGCGAAGGCCTGGTCTGCGTTCAGATCGAGGTACTCGGTCGCGCCGCCGAGCCGTGGACCGACGGCTGGGACCCTCGGGACAAGCCCGGATGGCAGCGGATCCTCGCCGCCATCCGTTCCTGGGGAGTGCCGGACAGGTGGCCGGCGGGCCCTCCCGTGCCGTACGACGGGGATCCGGCACCCCGTTCACGTTCCGTGTGGCAGTCCGAGGGCGGACACTTCGGCCACTGCCACGTCCCCGGCAACGACCACGACGACCCGGGAGCCATCGACACGGCGAAGGTTCTGTCCGTGGGAGCCGGGTCCCGGCCGCGGGTGAGTCTCGCTCGTGTCGTCGCGGCCGCCAGGACGGATCCCCCGGCGCCCGACGGCCACCGCACCCACCCGACAGACGTCCGGCTGGTGGAGGAGGCGCTCGCCGCCGAAGGTCTGCTGGAGCGCGGGTATGTGGACGGCTCCTTCGGCACCAGGACCATCGAGGCCTACGCCGCCTGGCAGCGCAGCAGGGCGGGCGGCTCCTACCGTGGCCGTGACGCCGACGGAGTGCCGGGCCGGGCTTCCCTGACCCGGCTCGGCGACAGACACGGGTTCACCGTCATCGCATGACCGCATGACCGCGCGGCGACCGCGCATGGCCGCCGCCCGCGTCCCGAGCACGCGGCGAAGCCGGGGAGGCAGGAGGGACCATCTCCCCGGCGGGGGCGTCGAGGCCTCGGCCCGCGGTGAGGTACCGGGGCCGAGGCCGGGCGTCAGCCCAGTCCGTTCCGCATCGCGGTGACGAGCTCGCCGTTCGCGGTGTCACCGCTGAACTCCCAGAAGAACGCGCCGCCGAGGCCCTGGTTCCTGGCCCAGGTCATTTTCGTACCGATGGTGGCGGGGGTGTCGTACGACCACCAGTTGCTGCCGCAGTGCGCGTACGCCGTGCCCGCGATGGTGCCGGTGGCGGGGCAGGAGTTCTTGAGGACCTTGTAGTCCTCGATGCCCGCCTCGTACGTGCCGGGGGCCGCGCCGGTGGCCGTGCCGCCGGGGGCGGACTGGGTGACGCCGGTCCAGCCGCGGCCGTAGAAGCCGATGCCGAGCAGCAGCTTCGGGGCCGGGACGCCCTTCGACCTCAGCTTGGCGATCGCGTCGGCCGAGTCGAAGCCGGCGGTCGGTATCCCGGAGTACGAGGTCAGCGGGGAGTGCGGGGCGGTCGGACCGGTGGCGGCCCAGGCGCCGAAGTAGTCGTACGTCATCACGTTGTACCAGTCGACGTACGCGGAGGCGCCGCCGTAGTCGGCCGCGTCGATCTTGCCGCCGGAGGAGCCGTCGGCCGTGATCGCGGCGGTGACCAGGTAGTTCGAGCCGAACTCGGCGCGCAGGGCCTGCATGAGGTTCTTGAACGCGGTGGCACCGGATGTGTCGCAGGTCAGACCGCAGGCGTTCGGGTACTCCCAGTCGATGTCGATGCCGTCGAAGACGTCCGCCCAGCGCGGGTCCTCGACCACGGCCTTGCAGGACTTGGCGAACGCGGCCGGGTTCTGCGCGGCCTGGCCGAAGCCGCCCGAGTAGGTCCAGCCGCCGAAGGACCACAGCACCTTGATGTGCGGATACTTCGCCTTCAGCTGGCGCAGCTGGTTGAAGTTGCCGCGCAGCGGCTGGTCCCAGGTGTCGGCGACGCCGCTGACGGACTGGTCGGCGGTGTACGCCTTGTCGGTGGCCGCGTAGGCGTCGTCGAGTACGCACTGGCCGTTCTTGACGTTGCCGAACGCGTAGTTGATGTGCGTGATCTTCGACGCGGAGCCCGAGGTCACGAGGTTCTTGACGTGGTAGTTGCGGCCGTAGACGCCCCACTCGGTGAAATAGCCGAGGTTGACCTTCGAGGCGGGGTTCGGGGTGGTGCCGCCCGTCGTGCGGACGGCGACCGCGCCGCTCACCGGGCCGGTCTGGTCGGCGGTGTCGCGGGCCTGGACGGTGTACGAGTAGTCGGTGCCGGCGGTCAGGCCGGTGTCCGTGTACGAGGTGGTGGTGACGGTGGCGATCTTGGTGCCGCCGCGCAGGACGTCGTAGTTCTTGACGCCCTTGTCGTCGGTGGCCGCCGGCCAGCTCAGCCTCACCGAGGTGTTGGTGATGTCCGAGGCGGTCGGGGTGCCGGGGGCGGAGGGCGCGGCGTCACCGGGGACGCTCGGGCCGCCGTCACAGCTCGCGCCGTTCAGCTTGCAGTTGGCCGGGGAGCCTGAGCCGCTCCCGTTGAAACCGAAGGAGACGGAGGCGCCGGGGACGAGGGTGCCGTTCCAGGACTTGTTCCTGGCGGTCCAGTGGGTGCCGGAGGAGGTGACGTCGGCGTCCCAGGCCGAGGTGACGGACGTTCCGGAGGGGAAGTCCCACTCGACGGTCCAGGAGCTGATGGTGGTGGTGCCGGTGTTCTTCACGGTCCACTTGCCTTCGAAGCCGGAGCCCCAGTCCTGGGTCTTGGCGTAGGTGGCGGTGGCCGTCGAGGACGCGGCGGCGGCTTGGGTGGGGGCCGCGAGGCCGGCGAGGCCCGCGAGGGGGAGCAGCAGCGCGGCGAACCCGGCCGCCGCTCTGTGTTTGAAGCGCATGTGCGCCTCCTTGTGTGGGTGGTGGCGTTTAGTCGTGGGCATGACAGGCCGGTCGAATGGTCGCGGGCATGACATGCCGCGGTGTCGCGAGAATAGAAAGGTCTGGACCAGGGGTCAATGGGTCTGGACCACTCGCCCCCGGCCGTTCCGTCCCAACCGATCGCTCGCGTCTACACGCCCAACTCCTGTGCCAGCACCGCCGCTTGGACCCGGCTGCGCAGATCCAGTTTCCCCAGCAACCGGCTGACATGGGTCTTCACCGTCGCCTCGGCCATGTCCAGCCGCTCGGCGATCTCCGCGTTCGACAGCCCCTCGCCGAGACAGGAGAGCACCTGTCGCTCGCGCCGGGTGAGCGAGTCGAGCACGGACGGGTCGGCCGTGGGCTCGCGTACCGGCTTGGCGGCGAACTCGGCGATCAGCCGCCGGGTGACCGCCGGCGCGATCAGGCCCTCGCCGCGCCCGACCGTCCGCACGGCCGCGATCAGGTCCTTCGCCTCCGTGTTCTTCAGCAGGAACCCGGCGGCACCGGCCCGCAGCGCCCCGAACACATACTCGTCGAGGTCGAAGGTGGTCAGCACGAGCACGTCCGCCAGCCCTTCCGTGACGACCTGTCGGGTCGCCGACACCCCGTCCAGACGCGGCATCTGAACATCCATCAGCACCAGGTCCGGCCGTAGCTCCCGGGCCAGCGCCACCGCCCGCTCGCCGTCGGCCGCCTCGCCGACCACCTCGATGTCGGGCGCGCTGCGCAGGATGAGGATCAGCCCGGCCCGTACGGCGGACTGGTCCTCGGCGACGAGCACGCGGATCATATGGGTTCTCCTTCGACGACCGGCGCGTGGATCGTGTGGACCATGTGGCCATCCCTTTCCGGGGCAGGCGCGTACATCACGCGGGTTCCCCCTCCACCACGGGAAGGGTGGCGCGTACGGCCCAGAGCTTGCCCCCGTCGGACGCCGGATCCACCGTGGGGCCCGCCTCGAAGATGCCGCCCAGCAGCGCGACCCGCTCCCGCATCCCGACCAGACCGGCGCCGGAACCGGGCGCGCTCGGCCCGTCGCGGTCGCCGTACGGGCTGGTCACGGCGATGTCGAGGGAACCGTCCGACTGCTGCAACACCACCGTGATCCGACCGGGGCAGGCGTGTTTGAGGGCGTTGGTCAGCGACTCCTGGACGATGCGATAGGCCGCCAGTTCGACCGGTGCGGGGAGGGTGCCGGCGTGGTCGGCGTCGAGCGTGACGTCGAGGCCGTTGGTGCGGGCGCCTTCCACGAGCGCGCCGAGCCCGTCGAGCGTGGGCGCGGCGGCCGGCTCGGTGTCGCCGCTCGAATCCCGCAGGATGCCGATCAGCCGGCGCATCTCCGCGAGCCCCTCGACGCTGTTCTCGCGGATGATCCCGAGGGCCTGCCTGGAAGTGTCCGGGTCGTCGAGGGAGAGCGCGGCCGTGGAGTGGATCGCGATCGCGGAAAGGTGGTTGGCGACCATGTCGTGCAACTCCCTCGCCATGCGCGCCCGTTCGGAGGCCACGGCCTGGGAGCGGTCCATCTCGGCGAGCAGCGCGGTCTGTTCGGCCCGCAACCGGGCGGCCTCGGCGGCGTCGCGGTGGTTGCGGACGATCCAGCCGGTGGCGGCCGGCATGAAGCCGACCAGGCCGATGACCACGCCGACGAGCAGCGCCTCCGGCTGCCACCAGACCGCGACGGGGACGATCGTGGCGGCCACGGTCAGCAGCCCGGTGATCCACGGCACCCGGCGGGCCGTGGCCGGCGGACCGTACACCACGGCCGCGTACACCAGGTCCGTGAACATCAGGACCGTGAGCATGTTGCCCTGGGTGACCGTGTCCACGGTGAGCGCGGCCCACCCGATCAGCAGGGCCGTACGCGGCAGGATGCGGCGCAGTGCCTCGCAGCCGGCCGTCACGACCAGCGGCAGCAGGATCCACCAGCGGCCGTGGAGCAGCACGATCTCCTCGTCGGCCGGGCGGGTGGCGAGGCCGAGGCCCCACAGCAGCAGCCCGCCGAGCAGTCCGGCGAGGGCGACGGATACGTCGAAACGGTCGGGGCGGGGCAGCATGGCGGCCATGACCCCATCCAACACGCGGCGGGCGCCCGGCGCCTGATGCCCGCGGACGGTCCTGGACTGCATCTTTCGATGTACCGCGCTTTCGTCACCGCCGACGACGAATCCGGCGCCGGGCGCCGGGAGCCTGGGAGGGCGACCGAGAGGAGCCAGTCATGATCGTCGCGTTGATCATCGCCTGCGAGGTCGGCTTCTGGGTGCTGCTGGCGCTGGCCCTGGCCGTCCGCTACCTGCTGAAGTGGCGCCGGACGAGCGTGGTGCTGCTCCTGTGCGAGCCCATGCTGGAGCTGGTGCTCTTCGTGGTGACCGCGATCGACCTGAAGAACGGCGCCGAGCCCGGCTGGGAGCACGGCCTCGCGGCGCTGTACATCGGCTTCACCGTGGGCTACGGCCACTACACGATCCACTGGCTCGACGGCCACGCCGCGCATCGCCTGGGCGGCGGGCCCAGGCCGCCGACCCCGCCGAAGTACGGCAGGGCCAGGGCCCGGCACGAGGGCAAGCTGTGGCTCCGTACGGTACTGGCGGCGGCCGTCGCGCTGGCACTGCTCCAGGGTGCCGTCTGGTACGTGGGCGGCGACGGCGACGTCGAGTCGCTGAGGTCGTTCCAGGGGGCGGCGCTCAGGGCCGCCGGGATCCATGGGCTGGTGGCGTTGGCGTACCTGATCTGGCCGAAGAAGGCACCGGAGGGGGAGAAGGACAGCCCGGAGCGGGAGCCCGCGAAGCTGCCGTAGCGCCGTTCCGAAACCGCGGGCCGTCCGCGGCCGGTCGCTCCCGTGCGGCGGAGCCGCATATGTCACAGCCCCGCGCCCCTTGAGGGGCGCGGTACCGCACCGGCGTCAGCGGTCTCCGCCCGGCACCCACAGCACGTCCCCGACCTCCTTGTTCGCCGTCCTGGCCAGGATGCCGCGTTTTCCGGGGGGCGACCCCCGGGCCCCCGGCCGGGGGTGGGTCTTGTCAGCGCTCGCCGCCAGGGACCCAGAGGACATCGCCCACGTCCCTGTTCGCCGTCCTGGCCAGGATGAACAGGAGGTCGGAGAGGCGGTTGAGGTAGGTGGCCGTCAGCGGGTTCATGGTCTCGCCGTGGACCTCCAGCGCCGCCCACGTGGACCGCTCGGCCCGTCGTACGACCGTGCAGGCCTGGTGGAGGAGGGCCGCGCCCGGGGTGCCGCCCGGGAGGATGAAGGAGCGGAGCTTCTCCAGCCGCTCGTTGAAGCGGTCGCAGTCCGCCTCCAGCTTGTCGACGTAGAACTGCTCGACGCGCAATGGCGGGAACTCAGGGTTCTCGACCACCGGCGCGGACAGATCGGCGCCCACGTCGAAGAGGTCGTTCTGCACCCGGGTGAGGACCTTCACGATCTCCTCGTCCAGCCCGCCCAGCGCGATCGCCGTCCCGATCACCGCGTTCGCCTCATTGGCGTCCGCGTACGCGGCGATCCGCAGATCCGTCTTGGGCACCCGGCTCATGTCCCCGAGATTCGTCGTGCCCTTGTCGCCGGTCCTGGTGTAGATACGCGTCAGATTGACCATGTGGCCAGCGTAGTTACGCCCCCGCCGTCCCGACGACCGGGCGGGACCGTTGAGCGAGGAGGCGCTCCGGCAAGCCGTACGAGCCCCCGAACGCGCGCCTCCGGTGTGATCTCCGTCGGATGAGGCGTGACTCGCGTTACTAACCGGTCACACGGCCCCTCACGAGCGCTAGTGTCCGCCGGAGAGGCTCCCCGACTCTCGGCTCCTCCCCACTCTCGGCTTCTCCCCTGCTCTCGACCTCGCTCGAGCGGGAGCGGCCCCCATGAGCGGGAGGGCGGCCCCATGAGTCGGGGGGATCCCCATCATCGACAGCGCGTACCAGGGAGTCGCACAGTGGCACGGAAGCTCGCCGTCATCGGAGCCGGGCTCATGGGATCCGGTATCGCCCAGGTGTCCGCGCAGGCGGGCTGGGACGTCGTCCTGCGCGATGTCACCGACGAGGCGCTGGACCGTGGCATCGGCGGCATCCAGGCGTCGTACGACAAGTTCGTCGGCAAGGGCAAGCTGGCGGCGGAGGACGCCGAGGCGGCGCTGGCGCGGATCACCGCCACCACCGACCTCGACGCCGTGGCCGACGCGGACATCGTCGTCGAGGCCGTGTTCGAGAAGCTCGAGGTCAAGCACGAGATCTTCCGGTCGCTCGACAAGCTCGTACGGGAAGACGCCGTGCTCGCCTCCAACACCTCCGCCATCCCCATCACCAAGATCGCGGCGGTGACGGAACGCCCGGAGCGGGTCGTCGGTACGCACTTCTTCTCGCCGGTGCCGATGATGCAGCTGTGCGAACTGGTCCGCGGCTACAAGACGAGTGACGAGACGCTCGCCACGGCACGCGAGTTCGCCGAGTCGGTCGGCAAGACCTGCATCGTCGTCAACCGCGACGTCGCCGGATTTGTGACGACCCGTCTCATCTCCGCGCTCGTCGTCGAGGCCGCCAAGCTCTACGAGTCGGGCGTCGCCACCGCCGAGGACATCGACCTCGCCTGCAAGTTGGGCTTCGGCCATGCGATGGGACCGCTGGCCACCGCCGACCTCACGGGCGTCGACATCCTGCTGCACGCCACCAGCAACATCTACACCGAGTCCCAGGACGAGAAGTTCGCCCCACCGGAGCTGATGCGCCGGATGGTCGACGCCGGTGACATCGGACGCAAGAGCGGACAGGGCTTCTACAAGTACTGAGAGCCGACCACGCGTCATGGAGGTCACTCCGGACGCGTGTTAACGCATGAGCCTCCAGGGCCTCACCCCTTGAGGTGAATTCGGTATCGGTTCGCTCACAGACGGCAACCTGGTGGTGTCAAACGCCGTCAGACGTTGCATCACCCACATCACGGAGTACGAGACGCACTCACGGGGAGCGCTTATGTACATCAGGGGCGACCACGCCGAGCTGGTCGTCGGGGGCCGCCTCGACGTACGCAGCGCGGCGGACGCCCGTACGGTCCTGCACTCGGCCGTCGACGACGGAGCCGGCGACCTGGTGCTCGACCTGTCAGAGCTGGACTCCTGGGACGCCACCGGACTCGGCGTGATCATGGGAGCCCACCGGCGGGCGGGACGGTGCGGACGGCGGCTGGTGCTGCGCGGTGTACCACCGCAGATGCAGCGGCTGCTCGTGGCCACACGACTGCACCGGATCCTGGCGATCGAGGGTGGCATCGGCCTGGAGTCACTGCCTCGCGTGTGAACGAGGGCCCCACGTGTGAACGGGCCCGATGGATCTTCGGCGCGATGGTGAACAAGAAGGCGGGTTCGTTCGTATCCCGGGTCGGGGCCCGATCGTGCCCCTGAAGGGGCGCGGGGCCGTGACACCGTGCGGCTCCGCCGCGAGGGGGGTCCCCCCGTTCGTGCGAAGCCGAGAGTGGGGGAGCGATCAACCACAAAACACCCTCAGCTTCTCAACGGCCCCGTAAGCGGAACGCTCCGTGCAATCCTCACGAGACTGTGATGTGTCGGGCGGCGCGGCACCCCGGACTGTCGGAGATACTGTGCGAAGGTTTAGGGTTCGGCTGCCCGCTGCCAGCAACCCTCGAGCGGGTTCCGGACCAGAAGCGACAGCGCGGTGTGCGGCCAGGCCGGGAGGGGCTCCAGCACACGAGACGCTTTTGGGGGGCTAGAACTTATGGACCCGATGAACCGGGGACCCGAAGAGTACGGCCATGACGACGGACAGGCGCACGCCAAGCGTCCACCACGGGATGCGCTGGCGCAGGACTTCGCGCCGCACACACCCGCGCTCGCCCGCACCGTCCAGCTCGTCTCGGGCGACTTCCTGCTCACCGTCAACCCCGTCGACGGCAGTGAGATAGAGAACTGCCCGCCGGGCGAACTGCCCGGCCGACCTGAGAAGCACGCGTCCGCCGAACGCGACCGGGCCGCCCGGCCGCCCGTACCGCCGGGCCCCTCGCTGCCCCGGCTGCCCCTGCTCCAGCGCGACGACGAGAGAGAACGGCTGGTACGGCTCCTCGCGCGTGGCCGCTCCGTCCGCCTCACCGGCGCCGCCGGCTCCGGCCGCACCACGCTCCTCGACGCCGTCGCCGAGGACTGCGCGGACCTCGCGCCCGACGGTGTCGTACGGCTGAGCGGTCACCGGCGTTCGCCGGGCGACCTGCTGTACGACCTGTTCGCGGCCGTGTACAGCGCGCCCCTGTTCCGGCCCACGCAGGAGCAGATCCTCGACGTCGTACGGGACATCGGCGCGGTCGTCGTCCTGGACGACCTGGAGTTCGGCGGGGCCGCGCTCGACGAGCTGCTCGACGCGACCCCCGAGTGCGCCTTCCTGCTCGCCGCCACCCCCGACGTACCCCTGCCGTCCGCCGACGCGCCCCTTGAGGAGATCGTGCTCGGCGGCTTCGACCGGGCGGGCAGCCTGGAGCTGCTGGCGCGGGCCGTCGGGCGGGACCTCACCGAGGAGGAGGTGAACTGGGCGGGTGACCTGCTCTTCGAGTCCGAGGGGCTGCCGCTGCGGTTCACCCAGGCCGGGGCGTTGCTGAGGCAACGGGACCGGCTGCGGGCCGGCGCGGACGCCGTCGACGAGTTCGGCGTCTTCGCGGACGCCCCGCCGGTCGACCCGCCCTACGACACCGCCGCGGACGACCACACGGTCCCCCTGCCGTCGCTCGCCGAGGGCGCCGCGCCCGCCGCACTGCTCGCCCCCCGGCTCAACGAGTCCGCGCGCGAGACCCTGCGCTTCGAGGTCGCACTCGGCGGCGACGTCCCGCATCCTGCGCACCGTTCCGCCCCGGTGGGCGACACCCACACCGACTCTGCCCTCGGTAAACTCCGCGGCTGTGCCCTGGTCACCCCGGTCGGCGCCCGCTACCGGCTCGCGGCCGGGGTGCGGACCCAGCTGGAGGCCGCCGGGTACGCCGACGACATCAAGGAACGCGCCCGTACGGCCGCCCAGCACTACGCCTGGTGGGCCGGGCACCCCTCGGTCACGCCCGAGCGGGTCGCCGCCGAGGCGGACGCCGTGCTCGCCGCGCTCACCGTGATCGGGACGCCGGCCGAGCCGGCCGGGGAGGGCGAGGAGAGCGTCGCGGTGCGGCTGGCCCGGCAGGCGGCGCCCGCGTTCGCCGCGGGGCTGCACTGGAACGCCTGGGACCGGGCGCTGCACGCCGGCGCCGAGGCGGCCCGGCTCGCCGAGGAGACCGGCGACCAGGCGTACTTCCACCACGAGCTCGGCGTCCTCGCGCTCTGCCTCGGCGAGCTGGACCGCGCCCGTGCCGAGCTGGAGGCGTCCATCGCGCTGCGCGGCGCCCTCGCCGACAAGCGCGGCACGGTCGCCGGCCGCCGCGCCCTCGCCCTGGTCGCCGACCGCTCCGGGGCCACGCCGCCCGGCGGGCGTACGGCGGCGGGGGAGGAGGTGCCGGACGCCCGGCACGAGGAGTCGGCGTCACCGCCGGGCGGCGTGCCCTCCGGGTATGTACCGACGGGCTTCGCGTCCATGGGTGCCCCCGCGACGACCGGTGCCGAGGCGACGCTGGTCACCAACCGCCCCGGCGCCGTCTCACCCGCCCCCGGGGCCGGCGGCCTCAAGGGCGTCGTCCTCGGCGCCCGGCGCAACCTCGCCGCCGTCGGGGCCGGTGCCCTCCTCGCCGCCGTCCTCGGCACCGTCGTGACCCTCGGCGCCACGTCCGACAACAACACCGACACCCCCTCCGAGAAGATCGGCGTCAACCCCTCCGTCAGCGAGGGCACCGACAACGGCCGGCTCGGCGCGGAAGAGCCGAAGAAGAACCCCGACAACAACGACCCCGGCGTGCTCCCGGAACCGACGGACCCGGGGCCGGACGGCACGTACGGCACGGCGGACGACCCGACGCCCACCGATACGGCGGGGCCGTCGGACGACGCCAAGCCGTCGCCCTCGGACCCGTCCACTTCGTCGGACGGCGGGACGACCAGTGGCTCCACGGGTGGGTCCACGGGCGGTACCGACGGCGGGACGACCGGCGGAACCACGGGCGGTACCGACGGCGGGACCAGCGGGGGAACGACAGGCGGGACGACCGGCGGAACCGCGGACGGCGGAACGACCGGCGGGACCACGGACGGCGGAACGACGGACGGCGGGACGACCGACGGAACGACCGGTGGTACCGACGGCGGGACCACGGACGGCGGGACGACCGGCAGTACGGATGGCGGGACCACGGACGGCGGGACGACCGACGGAACGACCGGCGGTACTGACGGCGGGACGACCGACGGAACCACGGGCGGCACCTCGTCGCCGTCCGACAGCATGTCAGCGAGCGCTCCGGAGAGCAGCGGCGAAGCCACTCCCGGCGAAACGACCGCCTGAGACTCACGTCGGCGCAAGCGGGCCCAGGTCGGGTTGGGGCCGTCGTCGAAGGTGAGCGCGATGGTCTTGTCCGGCACGGACTGGGTCTGGGCCGCGCCACCGCGGAAGGTCAGGATCGGTCCGCCTTCGAGGATGTCCTCGGGTACGTCACTGGAGCCGGCGCCGGTGCGCACGCGCTGGTCGCCGCCGACCTCGGCGCGCAGATAGCCGTCGAGCAGCATCACGCAGGTCAGTCCGAGCAGAAGCAGCAGGGCGAGGATCACCCGGGGTTTCTGCAGGGCGGCGGCCTTGCCGGTGGCGCGTTGGAGCTTGGAGGGGGCGCGTCGGCGGCCTCGGCGCGCGGGTGTCGTCGTGGTCATGGGGTGCTGCGCTCCCGTCAGTTGGCGGACGCGGACGGGGACGGTACGGCGGTGGGGGCGCCGGAGGGCGGGGTGCCGCCGGGGGCTCCGTTAGGGGCTCCGGACGGGATGCCC
>NZ_AEJC01000056.1 GCF_000317595.1 Streptomyces ipomoeae 91-03
CCCCACCGCCGCCGGACCAGCGCCCCTCACCGCCGCCCCGTACGAGCGCGCCCCCTCACCTCTGAAGCGCGCGTCCCACCGCCCGTACCAGCGCCTGTGCGCGGGGGTCCGCCGTCACCGTCTTGCGGTAGCCGTTCGTGACGTAGCCGAAGGCGATGCCCGACTCGGGGTCGGCGAAGCCGAGGGGGCCGCCGCGGCCGGGGTGGCCGAAGGAACCGGCGGCGAGGAGGGGGGAGGCGCTGCCGTGGAGCATGTAGCCGAGGCCGAAGCGGGTGTTGATGACGAGGGTCCGGTCGGGGCCGGCGGACTCCTCGGCTCGGGCGGCCTCCATCGTCGCGGGGCTGAGGAGTCGTACGCCGTCGACCTCGCCCAGCAGCGCGGCGTAGAAGCGGGCCAGTCCCTCCGCCGTGGCTATGCCGTTGGTCGCGGGGAGGGCGGTGGCACGGTAGGCGGGGTCGTTCTGGTCCGGGAACGGGGTGATCGCGGCGAAGGCGCGACGGGTGAGGGAGTCCGGGTCGTCGTAGGCCTCGGTGACCGCGCGCTTCGGGCGGAGCCGTAGTCCGCCGGCGGGCTCGGGCGCGGCCTCCAGACGGCCCGCGCGCCCCACCCGGCCCGCCGCCGCGACCGCCTCCGGCAGCCCGAGCCACAGGTCGAGCCCCAGCGGCCCGGCGATCTCGGACGCGATCCACTCACCGCTGCCCCGGCCCGTGACGCGCCGCACGACCTCGTCGAGGAGCCAGCCGTACGTCAGCGGGTGGTAGCCGTGGTCGGTGCCGGGCTCCCACACGGGGGTCTGCGCGGCGACCGCCTCGGGGCCCCGGCGCGGGTCCAGCGCCTCGGCCGGGGTGAGCGGACGGTCCAGCAGCGGGAGCCCGGCGCGGTGGTTCAGTATGTGCCGGACCAGCACCCCGTCCTTGCCGTGCGCCTTGAACTCCGGCCAGTACCGTCCCACCGGCGCGTCCAGGTCCAGTTCCCCGCGCTCGGCCAGCATCAGCGGTACGGCGGCGGCGACGCCCTTCGTCGCCGAGCGCATGATCTGGGCGGTGTCCGGCTGCCAGGGCCGGTCGCCGTCCGTGCCGTCCACGTCCCGGGTGCCGGCCCACAGATCGACGACCTTGCGGCCGTGCCGGTACACGACGACCGCCGCGCCCCGCTCCCCCAGCGCCTCGAAGTTCCGTACGAACGCCTCCCTGACCGGCTCGAAGCCCTCGGCCACCACGCCGTTCACGTCCACGCCCGTACTCCCTGTCCGTCTGTCCGTCCACTCGCCACGATGACGGGTGCAACGTACACACACGGGCCGGGATTCCTCGCTCGGCGGTCAGCCCAGCACGATCGTGACGTCGATGTTGTCGCGGGTCGCGTTGGAGTACGGGCAGACCTGGTGGGCCGCGTCGACGAGTTTGGCGGCGATGTCCTGGTCGATGACGGGGAGGGAGACGCTGAGGGCGACGGCGAGGCCGTAGCCGCGCTGCTTGTTGGGGCCGATGCCGACCTTCGCCGCGACGGTGGACCCGGTCAGGTCGTAGCCCTCCCGGCGGCCGACCAGCACGAGCGCGTTGTGGAAGCAGGAGCTGTACCCGGCGGCGAACAACTGCTCGGGATTGGTGCCGTTGCCGTCGCCGCCCAGCTCCGGCGGCATCGCGACCTTCAGGTCGATGCGGCCGTCCTGGCTGGTGATGTAACCGTCCCGGCCGCCGTGCGCGGTGGCCTCGGCGACGTACATGATCTTCAGCGGACGGGTGTCGACAGCCGCGCCGTCAGTCATTGATCGGCCTCCCCCAGGACACGAGTGCACGAATACATCGTGCACAAGGTACCGGTCGGTAGGCGCCGCCGGGTTACCAGGGGGTAGTAACCATGGGTAATCCAAGGTCACCGCTCAGCGGCCCGCCGCCCTCCCGGCCCGTACCGCCAGCTCCCACAACTCCTCGCGCAGCCGGGCCACATCGTCGCCGCGCAACCCGGTGGTCGCGGCCAGCGTGGCCGGGATGCCCGAGGCCCGCTCCTTGAGCTGCTCGCCGCGCCCGGTGAGGGCGACATGGACCGACCGTTCGTCACGGACCGACCGCTCGCGGCGCAGCAGCCCGGCCGACTCCAGCCGCTTCAGCAGCGGCGACACCGTGCCGTAGTCGAGGCGCAGGGCGAGGGCCAGGTCCTTGACCGTGGTCTCGCCGCGCTCCCAGAGGCAGAGCATGACCAGGTACTGCGGGTAGGTGAGACCGAGTTCGTCGAGCAGCGGACGGTACGCGGCGGTCACCGCGCGCTGGGCGGCGTACAGCGCGAAGCACAGATGCTCGTCGAGGAGCAGCGACCCGTCCCAGGCGGCATCCTCTTGGTTCGTCACGCGCCCCATTGTCACGGACGGCCCACCGCCACCATCGACGGGCCACCTCCACCATCAGGCACCATCAGGGAGCCGTCAGCGAAGCGGCCCGGCGTCCACCGATCGCGGGTCGAAACCGAACGGCAGCTCCAGCCGGTGCGCCCGCATCAGCGCGTCGTCGGCGAGGAGTTCACCGGTGGCGCCGTCGGCGGCGATGACCCCCTCGCTCAGGATCAGCGAACGGGGGCACAGTTCGAGGGCGTACGGCAGGTCGTGGGTGACCATGAGGACGGTGACGTCCAACGACCGCAGGATGTCGGCGAGTTCGCGGCGCGAGGCCGGGTCGAGGTTGGAGGACGGCTCGTCGAGTACGAGGATCTCCGGCTCCATGGCGAGCACGGTGGCCACGGCCACGCGTCGCCGCTGCCCGAAGGAGAGGTGGTGCGGCGGCCGTTCCTTGAACTCGACCATGCCGACCTGTTCGAGGGCCTTGTCCACGCGGGCCTCCAGCTCGGCCCCCTTGAGCCCGGCAGCCGCGGGCCCGAAGGCCACGTCCTCCCGCACCGTCGGCATGAAGAGCTGGTCGTCGGGGTCCTGGAAGACGATGCCGACCTTCCGCCGGATCTCGGCCATGTGCCGCTTGCCGACGGGCAGCCCCGCGACGGTCACCGTCCCGGCGCCCCCGGTGAGGATGCCGTTGAGGTGGAGTACGAGGGTGGTCTTGCCGGCGCCGTTGGGCCCGAGCAGCGCCACCCGCTCGCCCCGGCCGATGCTGAAGTCGACGCCGAACAGCGCCTGGTGGCCGTCGGGGTAGGCGAAGGCGAGCCCGGCGACTTCGAGGGACGGGACGGAGGCCCGGGCAGCGGCCCCGGCGGCGGTCGTGGCGGTCACAGGGTCCATGGAGGGGGTCACAGAGTCCATCCCAGCAGACATACGACGAGCGCGGTGAAGGGGAGGGCGAAGGCGTACGACCACTGCGCCCGGGACGCGGTCACCTCGTCGATGACGGGCATGGTGCCCGCGTACCCCCGGCTGATCATGGCCAGATGGACGCGCTCGCCGCGCTCGTAGGAGCGGATGAACAGCGCCCCGGCCGACTTGGCGAGCACACCCCAGTGCCGTACGCCGCGCGCCTCGAAGCCACGGGACTCCCGCGCGATCCGCATCCGCCGCATCTCGTCCGTGATGACGTCGCCGTACCGGATCATGAAGGACGCGATCTGGACGAGCAGCGGCGGCAGTTTGAGGCGTTGCAGCCCGAGGAGGAGTTCGCGCAGCTCGGTGGTGGCGGCGAGCAGGACGGAGGCGGCGACGCCCAGCGTGCCCTTGGCGAGGACGTTCCACGCACCCCAGAGCCCGCTGACGCTGAGCGACATCCCCAGGACCTCCACCCGCTCGCCCTGTGCCACGAACGGCATGAGCACGGCGAAGGCGACGAAGGGGATCTCGATCAGCAGCCGCCGCAGCAGAAACCCGGCGGGTACGCGGGCCGCGTACGCCACGCCGCCCAGCAGCACCGCGTACAGCCCGAACGCCCACATCGCCTCGCGCGGCGTCGACACCACGACCACCACGAAGGCGAAGACGGCCGCGAGTTTGGTGTGCGGGGGCAGGGCGTGCACGGGTGAGTGCGCGTGCCGGTAGAGCCGGTGGGCGTGGCCCGCGCCCATGTCAGGCCTTCCCGGGGACGTCGGCCACGGAGGAGGGCGACGCGGCCTCGCTCGTACGGCGCCTGCGTACGGCCCAGAAGACACCGGTCCCGGCGACGACGGTGACGCCGACGCCGATCACGCCCGCGAGGCCGCCGGAGAGCCGGGCGTCGGTGAGGCCCTGGACGCCGTAGTCGGCGAGCGGGGAGTCGGCGGTGGCGTGCTCCTCGGCCTTGGCGTCGATGCCCTTGTCGGCGGCGACCTTCTCCAGGCCGTCGGGGTCGGCCGAGGCGTAGAAGCTGACGACACCGGCGAGGAGGAGGGAGACGCCGAGCCCGGCGAGGAGGAGATTGCGGGGGGAGCCCGTGGCGACAGGGGCACGGGCGGGCTCGGCGGCCGGTACGTCGACGAGTTCGCCGTTGACGCGGAGCTTGAGCGGGGCGGTCAGGCCGCGGGCGCCGTGGACGAGGTCCGGGCGTACGGCGATGACGGCGCCGACGGTGAGGGCGGTGATCGTGGCCTCGCCGATGCCGATGAGGGTGTGGACGCCGACCATGGCGGTGAGGACCGAGCCGATCGGCACGTCCGTGGTGCCGCCGACGGCGTAGACGAGGGTGAAGACGGCGGCTGCGGCCGGCACGGAGACCAGGGCGGCGACGAAGGCGGAGACGGTGATGGAGCGCCGAGTCCTCGGCAGGACCTTCGCCGGCACCCGGAAGACGGCGTACGCGACGACGGTCGTGACGACGGCCATGATGCCGATGTTCACGCCGAGGGCGGTGAGGCCGCCGTCCGCGAAGAGGATGCCCTGCATGAGCAGGACGACGGACACACAGAGGATCCCTGTGTAGGGGCCGACGAGTATCGCGGCCAGGGCTCCGCCGAGGAGATGTCCGCTGGTCCCTGCGGCGACCGGGAAGTTCAGCATCTGCACGGCGAAGATGAACGCCGCGACGAGCCCGGCGAGCGGCGCGGTCCGCTCGTCCAGCTCACGCCGGGCCCCGCGCAGGCTCACGGCGACGGCACCTGCGGCGACGACTCCGGCGACCGCCGAGACGGGGGCGTTGATGAATCCGTCGGGGACGTGCATGCGAGGGCTCGCTCTCCTGGTGGCTGGAACCTCACGATGATAGAGCCCTATTGCAACCTTCTTGCAAGAGCGCGAGAGAGCCGTTTAGCGAACGGATCGCTGGAGCCCCGGCAGCGGCGAAGCCCCTCCCCGGGCGCGACGGCGAAAATATGCGACATTGGAAAGGCAGTAGACAGCGGATTCACAGCTTCTGCTGGGGTAACTCACTGTGAGGAGCCGCGCGATGTCTGTCACCGTCGAGCAGTACGCCCGGGCCCATGTCGTCACGGACTCCCCCGAGGACCAGGACACCGTGCCGGTCCTCCTCCGCTACGACCCCGACGACGCCCCCACCACCGTCCACGTCGACCTCCCCGGCTCCCACGAGTGGACCTTCTCCCGCGACCTCCTCGAACGCGGCCTGAGCGCCCCCACCACCGTCGGCCCCGTGAGCATCTGGCCCTGCGGCCGGGTCCAGGCCGTCATGGAGTTCCACACCCCCGAGGGTGTCGAGGTGATGCAGTTCGACACGAAGGCGCTGATGCGGTTCCTGCGGCGGACGTACACGTCGACGACGGTGGTGCGCTGACGTCGAGTGCTACGGGAACACCGCGGGCGGCGGAGTGCCGTCCATGACCGCTGGGCAGAGGGTCATGTATGACAGCGCACGTCAGCGGTATGGAGGAAGCCGGGGAGCCCCGGGAGGCCGATGCCGCGGCCAGGGCGGACGGTGGGCCGGCGCCCCCGTACTCGCTCGCCGGGTTGTGGGCCGTACGGCATGGGCAGAGCACCGCGAACGTCGCCTACGAGGAGGCCGAGCGGACCGGGTCGACGGTGCCGTTGCCGGGCCGGGGCGCCCCCGGGCGGCTGGTGCGATGGGGTGACACGACGCACCTCGGCTGAGGGGGCGGGCCGCCGTCTGCTCACACAGGGACCGTGAGCGTGGCCGTGTATCCCTTCTCGGCGCTGCCCTCGATGGTGGCGAGCTGCTGGTCGTAGCCGTCGCTGAAGATGTTGTCGGTCTCCAGGGAGAGCCGGCTGAGGTTGCTGACGCTCTGGCTGTACCCGTCCGTCGCGTACACGGTGTCACAGACGTCCTTGGGGAAGGCGAGCTGTGAGGTGGCCACGATGTTCTGGGCGGCGGTGGCGTCGTCGAGGCTGCCGTACACCTCGAAGTGGATGTGCGGCCAGCGGCCCGTGTAGCAGGCCGGGAAGATCGACGTGAAGGTGACCTGGCCCTTGTCGTCCGCCTCCTGGACACCGCGCAGATAGTTCTCCTCGGTGACGCCGTCGGAGTAGAGGGAGTACCTGCCCTCCCGGTCGCAGTGCCAGAGGTAGACGGCGGCGCCCGCCTTGGGCGTCTCGCAGCCGGACGCCTGGTCGACGATGGTCAGAGTGACCGTCAGCGGTACGCCCTCGGCGACACCGTCGGCCGACCCGAAGCTCTTGGTGATGTCCTGCCGGACGACACCGCTCTCCTTGAGCACGTTCGGGCCGTTCGAACCGTCACCCGGGTACGGCCCCGCCGTCTCGCTCGGGATGGTCTCGCAGGAGGCGTCGGACGCGGAGGAGGACGTACCGGAGGAGCCCGAGGAGGAACCCGACGAGTCCGTGCCGGCGGAGTCGTCGGAACAGGCCGCCACCAGCGGGACCATGCTCGCCCCGGCCAACAGTCCGATCATGCGGCGCCGAGCGAGCACCGGAAGGTCGTGGGCGAGCCCTCTGTCGAACTCGTCCTCGTGGTCGTGGTGGTGACTGCCGCTGTGGCTGTGCGTCTTCTTCTCGCTCATGGTGTGCCCGCGCGTTCTCTGAGTGTTCCCGTCATGGAATGCGCGTGATGCTATGGGCGCTCGCTGTGGGATTCCCAGGTGTCGGCCATGGGTCCCTTGTCAGGCGACGAGGGCCCTCCGTCACGACGAACGTCACAACGAAGTCGGCAGGACCAGGAGCAGAAAGAGCACGACCGGCGCGACGAGCATCGTGACCAGGTGGGCGAGCAGGGCCCGGCCCATGCCCAACACCGAGAAGACCACCAGCCCACCCACGAGCCAGTAACCGTAGACCCGCCCCGCGACACCCCAGGCGTCGGCCTCCTCCGCGCGGGTGGTGGGTTCGATGAACAGCACCCCGGCCGCCGTCAGAAGGAGCACGCCGCACAGCAGCAGGTCCGCCATCCCCACGGCGACGGCAACCGACTTGTCCGCCTGGCGCGCCCGCCTCCGGAGTCGTATCGCACTCACCGGACGGATTCTGCCCTACGGCACCAGCGGCCGGACCTCCTCCGCCACGAACCGCACGAAACCTTCCGGGTCCGGCTCATCCCCCGTCGGCTGGAGGACGACCATGTCGGCGCCGGCGTCCGTCAGGCGTTGGACCGCCTTGGCCACGGCGGTCGCGTCCCCGGCGACGCCCAGGTCCGGGACGGAGGCCAGGCCCTCGGCGGTCAGTTCGGCACGCAACCGGGTGGCGGCGTCCGGGCCGGTGGCGGTGAGGAGGTAGACGATCAGCTGGTGGGGGTCGGTGCGGGCCGCCAGTTCCCGGCCCTCGTCGATGAGTTGGCGTGCCCGGCGGACGCCGTCGGGCGCGGTGCCGGCGTGCAGAATCGTGCCGTCGGCCGCCTCTCCGGCGAGGCGGAGTGTGCGAGGGCCGGTTGCTCCGGCCAGCAGCCGCACCTCACCCTCCGGGGGCCAGTCCAGCGCGACGTCGTCGAGCTTGACGTAGCGGCCCTCCGTCGTGATGCGCTCCCCGCGCAGCAGGGCACGCAGTGCGTCCAGGTGTTCGCGGAGGAGTGTCAGGGGGGGGAGTCGGCTCGTGCGCCGACCTGGCCCATCCAGTCCTGTACGCCATGCCCCACGCCGACGATCGCACGGCCCGGGAACAGGCGGTCCAGCGTGGCCAACTCCATCGCCGTGATGGCGACGTTCCGGAGGGGGACGGGGAGGAGGCCCACGCCCACTCGTACGCGTTCGGTCCAGGCCAGCGCGGCCGACGCGGCCGAGATGCCGCCTTCCCGGAAGCAGTCCTCCCAGAGCCAGAGCTCCTCCAGGCCGGTCTCGTCGGCGAGGCGGGCGATGTCGCGGAGTCGTTCGGGGGGCAGTTGGGGCCGGAACACGGCGCCGAGTCCAGTCATGAGGACTTCCTATCCGGCGGACGGTTCCCCGACAACGGGATTACGCCCGCCCGCTCACGCGCCCACCGTCCCGTCCACCCCCTCCCGCAGGAAGTCCGCGTGGCCGTTGTGGCGGCCGTACTCCAGCAGGACGTGCAGCATCACCATCCGCAGGGAGACCTCTTCCTCCCATCTCGGCTGGTAACCGGCGACATCCAGGGACTCCGCCGTCCTCTCGATCCGGCGGGAGTTCGCCACCTCCGCCTCCCACGCCGCGAACGCCTCCGCCCTGGTCGAGGCGGTCGCGTCGTACGCCGCCTGGAAGTCGAAGTGTCTGTCCGACCAGACCATGGGCGCGTCATGGTCCTCGAACACACGGCGGAACCAGGCCCGTTCGACCTCGGCCATGTGCCGGACGAGGCCGAGCAGCGACAGGGTCGACGGGGGCATCGACCGCTGCCGCAGCTCCTCGTCCGTCAGGCCTTCGCACTTCATCGCGAGGGTCGCACGGTGGTGGTCGAGATAGGCCCGCAGCATCTCGCGTTCACTGCCGAAGAGGGGTGGGTCCGGGCGGTGGGTGGGGACCATGCGGTTCGCGCTGTTTTCGTCGGTCACTGCTCGCGCCCTTTCGCCGTCGGATGAGTCGGAGTCAAGTCGTCGGACCGGTCGGCGAATCCTGCCATCGCGTTGTCATCGAGTCCGACCGAGCCCTCACCGGGCAACTGCCGGACCCGCATTCTCCTGTCGGCGCCCTCTGACGCAGAAAGCCGGTGAGGGCTCCCGTCCCCACGGGCCCTCACCGGCGGTCCTGTTCGGGAGCCGGTGCGTCGGACGCGTACCGCTCGGTGCGTCGGACGCGTACCGGCTCACCGGCTCGTCACGCGCGCACCAGCTCCTTCTCCTCGTCGTCCTCGTCCGACCGCTTCGGCTCGTCGGCGTCGAGCGTGCGCAGTCCCTCACCCTCGACGTCGACGTTCGGCAGGGCGCGGTCCAGCCACTTCGGCAGCCACCAGGCCTTCTTGCCGAGAAGGGCGAGGACCGCCGGGACGATCGCCATGCGGACGACGAAGGCGTCGAAGAAGACGGCGACGGCGAGGCCGAAGCCGATCATCTTGACCATCGACTCGCTGGAGGTGATGAAGCCGGCGAAGACGGCCATCATGATGATCGCCGCGGCCGTGACCACCCGGGCGCCGTGCTTGAAGCCGGTCACGACGGCCTGGCTGGGCTTCTCGCCGTGGACGTATGCCTCACGCATCCGCGTCACGAGGAACACCTCGTAGTCCATGGCCAGGCCGAAGACCACGCCGATCATGAAGATCGGCATCATCGACATGATCGGGCCGGTCTCCTCGACGCCCAGCAGGCCGGACAGCCAGCCCCACTGGAAGACCGCGACGACGGCGCCCAGCGCGGCGAGCACGCTCAGCAGGAAGCCGAGGGCCGCCTTCAGGGGCACCAGGATCGAACGGAAGACCAGGATCAGCAGGAGGAAGGCCAGGCCGACGACGAGACTCAGGTAGGGGACCAGCGCGTCGTTCATCCGCTGCGAGAAGTCGATGTTCATGGCCGTCTGGCCGGTGACGAACACCTCCGCGTCCGTGTCGGCCTTGATGTCGGCACCGGTGTCACGGATGGCGTGGACCAGGTCCTCGGTCTGTGTCGACGCGGGCTTGGAGCCCGGGATGACGGTGATGATGAAGGTGTCGCCGGCCTTGTTGAGCTGGGCCGGGGCCACCGCCGCGACATCGTCCAGTCCCTTGATCTTGTCGGCCACCGCCGTGGCGGCGGCCTGCGGGTCGTCGCTCGCCTTGGCGTCGCCCACGATCATCAGCGGGCCGTTGAAGCCGGGACCGAAGCCCTCCGACAGGATGTCGTAGGCGCGGCGCTGCGTGGTGGACGTCGGCTGTGTGCCGTCGTCGGGCAGACCCAGTTCCATCGAGGTGACCGGGACCGCGAGAGCGCCCAGGCCGACGACGCCCAGGAGCAGGACGGCGACGGGACGGCGGACGACGAAGCTCGCCCAGCGGGTGCCCATGTTGGGCCTGGCCGCCGTCTCCGGGCTCCCCGAGCCCTCCGCGGCCTTCTTACGACGGCCGAACAGCTTGCTCTTCTCACCCGTCGGCTGGACCTTCCGGCCCGCGTAGCCGAGCAGCGCCGGGATCATGGTCAGGGCGATCAGGACGGCGATGACGACCGTGCCCGCCGCCGCGAGGCCCATCTTGGTCAGCATCGGGACGTTGACGACCGAGAGGCCGGCCAGGGCGATCACGACCGTCAGGCCGGCGAAGACCACCGCGGAACCCGCCGTGCCGGTGGCCCGTCCGGCGGCCTCCTCGCGCTCTCGGCCCTCGGCCAGCTCGGACCGGTAGCGGGAGACGATGAACAGCGCGTAGTCGATGCCGACCGCGAGGCCGATCATCACCGCCAGGGTGGACGTGGTCGAGCCCAGCTCCAGGGTGCTGGCGAGGGCGGTGATCACCGAGACGCCGATGCCCACGCCGATGATCGCCGTCAGCAGCGGCAGCCCGGCCGCGACCAGCGAACCCAGGGTGATGACGAGGACGATCGCGGCGATGGCGATGCCGACGACCTCGCCGGCCCCGGCCTCCGCGACCGTCTGGAGCGCGTCACCGCCCACCTCGACGGTCAGCCCGGCGTCCCGTGCCTGCTGCGCGGCCTCGTCCAGGGCATCCCGGGTGCTGTCCTTCAGCTCCGGGCCGGCGACCTTGTAGGACACCGAGGCGTACGCGACCGTGCCGTCCCGGCTGACGGCGTTGGCGGTGTACGGGTCGGCGACGGAGACGACCTCGGAGCCGTGGGACAGCTCCTTGACGGTCGCCTCGACGGTCGCCTTGTTGTCGGCGTCGGTCATCTTCTCGCCGCTCGGCGCCTTGAAGACGACACGGGCGGTCGCTCCGTCGGCGCTCGTGCCCGGGAAGCGCTCATCCAGCAGGTCGAAGGCCTTCTGCGCCTCGGTGCCGGGTATGGAGAAGGAGGTGGTGCCCGCGCTGGGGGCACTGGCCGCGCCGACGCCCGCGAGCGTCAGCAGGGCCACCCAGATCAGGGCGACGAAGTGTCGTCGCCGGAAGGCGAGTCGGCCGAGTTTGTAGAGGAATGTGGCCACGGGGCGGTACTCCCGTTCAGGTCGTGGACGTGCGGAGGGCAGGACTGATCAGCCCGTGCGGGGGCATGGCGGTGCCCGTGCGGGGGCGTGGTGGCGCCCATGCGGGCGTGTTGAAGCCCGTGCGGGGACAGGGGCTTACGCAGGGGTGATCGGCCCGACGACGATGGGGGAGGTCGCGTCAGGTAAGGGGCAGCCACCGGAGAGGGCGGCTGCTACGCGGAGGTGTCAGTCGGTCGGCACACCGAGGGCCGGAAGGACCACGGCGTCGATGTACGAACGGAGGTAGGCCTGCGTCGGCGGACGGTCCTCCAGGAGGGTCCGCGTGGCGAAGGCGCCCAGCATCATGTGCACGATGTAGCCGAGCGCCGGGTTGTCCGGGTGGACT
Source organism: Streptomyces ipomoeae 91-03 (assembly GCF_000317595.1). Lineage (GTDB taxonomy): Bacteria > Actinomycetota > Actinomycetes > Streptomycetales > Streptomycetaceae > Streptomyces > Streptomyces ipomoeae. Next base: position 11,666 of record NZ_AEJC01000056.1, read on the forward strand.
TCCCCACGGTCGACCGCCCGCTGGACGACCCGCCGGAATTCCTCCATCTCGGGGTCGACCAGATGCTCCCGGAACGCCGCCAGGAGCTCGGGATTGCCGTGCACCACCATGAACAGGCCCCGCATCAGCTGGGCGTTCTGCTCGATGGTGCAGTCGTCCTCACGGGAGGTGAGGGCATGCAGGTCGCCACGCAGGGACCCGGTGTCGACGTCGGCGATGCTGCCCGGCTTGTTGGCCCGCATCGCCTTCGCCACCAGCTCGACCTTGCCGCCCCACTGGCGGTAGAGGGTGGCCTTGCTGGACCGGGTGCGCGCGGCCACGGCGTCCATGGTGAGGGCGTCGTAGCCGACCTCCCGGAGCAGGTCGAGCACGGCCGCGTAGAGCTCGGCCTCACGCTCGGGCGTGAGCCGACTGCGGCGCACAGTCGCGGTCTCAGTCATCCCACTCCCCTTACTCCGGCTGCACGTTCGAGACGACAAGGCTACCGGCCGCATGCCATGTGACCGATGAGCCAGATGGACCTGGGGCCGTCTCCCATGGCAGAGCTCGGACATCCCGCCTCCCAAACGAAACGGTTTCGTACATCTATGAAGATACCCTGAGAGTCAGAGAAACGAAACCGTTTCGTACGTGTGCTGGCTCACGCTCCCCGCCGCCACCCGTCCCACAAGTTGCCGCGCCCCTCCACCCAGCAAAGCATGGGGAGGTGAGCGACGCCTACGAGAACACGGCCGGGACCCCCGGCTACCTCCGCTTCCCCCACCTCAGCGGCGACCGGCTCTGCTTCGTCGCCGAGGATGACCTCTGGCTGGCCCCGCTCGACGGCTCGGACCGCGCCTGGCGGCTCACCGCCGACCGTACGAAGGTCGCGACCCCGCGCTTCTCGCCCGATGGCCACCAGATCGCGTACACGAGCTGGCGCAACATCGTCCCGGAGATCCATCTGACCGCGGTGGACGGCGGCCGGCCCTCCCGCCGCCTCACCTACTGGGGCAGCCCGGACACCGAGGTCTGCGGCTGGACCCCGCCCGACGAGCAGGGCCACTCGGACATCCTGGCCGTCGCCTCGCACGGCGAGCCCTTCTCGTACTTCACCTGGGCGTACAAGGTCCGCCTCGACGGCGACCCCGGCCGCAAGCTGCCCTGGGGCCCGGCCTCCGCCATCCAGGTCGCCGAGATCGACGGCGAGCGCAAGACCCTGCTGCTCACGGGCACGCCCCCGCACGAACCGGCATCCTGGAAGCGCTACCGGGGCGGTGCCATGGGCCGCCTCTGGCTGCACGGCGAGCGGCTGCTGGCCGACCTCGTCGGCCACCTCCACTCCCCCATGTTCGTCGGCGGCCGTATCGCCTTCCTCTCCGACCACGAGGGCGTCGGCAACCTCTACTCCTGCGCGTACGACGGCTCCGACCTGCGCCGGCACACCGACCACGACGCCTTCTACGCCCGGCACGCGGCGAGCGACGGCACCCGGGTCGTGTACCAGTGCGCGGGCGACCTCTGGCTCGTCGACGACCTCTCCCCCGACTCCGTCCCCCGCCGCCTCGACGTACGGCTCGGCGGCCCGCGCACCGGCCGGCGGTCGTACCAGGTGCCGGCCGCGCAGCACGTCGACGGCATCTCGGTCGACGACACGGGCCGGGCCAGCGCGGTCGTCGTACGCGGCAGCCTGTACTGGCTGACCCACCGCGACGGGCCCGCCCGTACCATCACCGACGCCCCCGGCGTACGCGTCCGGCTGCCCGAGATGCTCGGCTCCGGCGGGCAGGTGGCGTATGTGACGGACGCGGAGGGCGAGGACGCGATCGAGATCGCCTACCTCCCCCGGGCATCCGGCGACCGCGAGCCCCGCCGACTCGCCTCCGGCGAACTGGGCCGCGTACTGGAACTGGTGTCGGACCCCGCCGGTGAACGCCTCGCCATCGCCGCCCACGACGGCCGCCTCCTCCTCATCACCGTGTCCGACGAAACGGCTGCCGCCGCAGGGGCCGAGGAGTCGGAGGATGAGGAGCCGGGTCGCGAGGAGTCGGGTGGTGAGGAATCGGGTGGTGAGGGGTCAGGTCGCGAGGATCCGAATGGCGAGGTCACCGAGCTGATCACCTCCCTCAACGGCCCTGTCCGCGACCTCGCCTTCTCCCCCGACGGCGCCTGGCTGACCTGGTCCCACCCGGGCATCGGCCGCTCGCTCCGCCAGATCAAGATGGCGCGCATGAAGGACCGTCACATCGTCGACGTCACCAACGGCCGCTTCGAGGACGAGAATCCGGTGTTCACGAGCGACGGCCGTTACCTGGCGTTCCTGTCCTGGCGCGGCTTCGACCCGGTGTACGACGTCCACACGGGCGACCTCTCCTTCCCGCTGGGCTGCCGCCCGTACCTGGTGCCCCTGTCGTCCGCCACGCCCTCCCCCTTCGCCCTGAACCCCGACGGCCGCCCGGTGGCCGGGGGCATGGCCGAGGCGGAGGCCGAGGACACCGGCGGCACGGTGACCGTGGAGATCGAGGGCCTGGAGAACCGGGTCACCCCCTTCCCGGTCACCGCCTCCAAGTACTCGGCGCTCCACCCCGTCGCCGGCGGCGGTCTGGTCTGGCTGCGCTGGCCGATCTCGGGCGCGCTGGGCGAGACCTTCGCCAACCCGGCCGACATGACGGGGCGCCCGACCCTGGAGTACTTCAACATCAGCAAGGCGAAGAGGTCCGAGCTCGTCGAACACCTGGACTGGTTCACGGTCAGCGGCGACGGCTCACGACTGGTGGTCGTCGACGAGGGCGACCTGCGTGCCGTCCCCTCCACCGAGCCCGGCGACAGCGACTCGACCGTCTGGATCGACCTGCGGCGCATCATGCACGAGGTCGACCCCGGCGCGGAGTGGCGCCAGGCGTACGCGGAGGCCGGCCGTCTCATCCGCGCGTACTTCTGGGACCCGAGGATGAGCGGCATCGACTGGGACGCCGTTCTCGACCAGTACCGCCCGCTCGTCGAACGGGTGGCGTCCCCGGACGAGTTCGCGGACCTCCTCCGCGAGGTCCTGGGCGAACTGGGCACCTCCCACGCGTACGTCGCCGCCGCCCGCCGCAACGAGGGCCCGCCCCACTACCAGCGCCGCCAGGGCCTGCTGGGCGCCAACTTCGTCCACAGGGACGAGGGCTGGATGGTCCGCCGCATCCTCCCCGGCGACTCGTCGGACTCCAAGGCACGCTCGCCGCTGGCCGGGACGGGCATCAGGGAGGGCGCGGTGCTCACCCACGTCGACGGCCGCCCGGTGGACCCGATGACGGGCCCGTATCCCCTCCTCGCGGGCGCGGGCGGTACGACGGTGGAGCTGACGTTCCTGTCGGCCGAGGGCGAGGGGCGCTCCCGCCGCGTGGCCGTGGTCCCCCTGATCGACGAACGCCCCCTGCGCTACCAGGACTGGGTGGCCAAACGCCGCGCGGTGGTACGGGAGCTGAGCGCCGGCCACTGCGGCTACCTGCACATCCCCGACATGGGCGGCTCCGGCTGGGCCCAGTTCAACCGCGATCTGCGCATGGAGGTGTCCCGGCCGGCCCTGATCGTCGACGTACGCGGCAACGCGGGCGGCCACATCAGCGAGCTGGTGATCGAGAAGCTCACCCGGACGATCCTGGGCTGGGACCTCACCCGCAACGCCCAGCCGGTGTCGTACACCTCCAACGCGCCGCGCGGCCCGGTGGTCGCCCTGGCCGACGAGGCGACGTCCTCGGACGGTGACATGATCACGGCGGCCTTCAAGCTCCTGAAGCTGGGCCCCGTCGTGGGCCAGCGCACCTGGGGTGGCGTCGTCGGCATGACCGGCCGCCACCAACTGGGCGACGGCACGGTCATCACCGTCCCCATGAACGCCGCCTGGTTCGACGCGTACGGCTGGTCCATCGAGAACCGGGGCGTCACCCCCGACGTGGAAGTCCTCCGCACCCCCCTCGACTGGGCCGAGGGCCGCCACGCCCAACTGGCGGACGCGGTCCACCTGGCCCTGGACCTCCTGAAGACCAACCCGGCAGCCACTCCGCCCGACTACAGAGAAGCCCCGAACCGCACCCGCCCGAAGCTGCCGCCACGCAACGCCCACCCCTCGGGTTAGCAAAGACTCAGGGCCCCTCCAAAAGAAGGCCCCCTCCAAAAGAAGGGCGCCCTCCATGAGAAGGGCGCCCCACGCCTTGGCCAAAGCCGAACCGCAGCCGGCCGGAACTACACGTCGTAGTCCTGGCTGAACCGGTCCTCGGCCTCCTGCTGCTCACGCTCCGTCTCCGACTGCCGCCCACGCTGCCCACGCTGCTGCCGCTCACGCTCCCGCTGAGCCCGCTCACGCAGTTGCTCAGGAGTCAACTCCTTCTGACCCTGCTGCCCCTGCTGACCCTGCTGGCTCTGCTGACCCTGCTTGCGCTTGGTCTGCTGCTTGAGTTCGTCGGCCTTGTCCTGGAACTGGTCCTTGATGCCCATGTGTTTTCACTCCCGTAGTGGGTGAGGGGATCGGGCTCGATCAGACAAACACGGGCGAACACGGCACGCATGTCGATCAGTCACACCACGTCACGGCCCACCCGGTCACCGGCCCCCGGCACCCACCCGCCGCTCCCGCTCATCGGCGGCCCCACCGGCTCCCACCAGCCCCTTGGCCGCCCCGCGCAACCGCTCCTCGAACCGCCGTACATCCCGGGGCGCGACCGCCCCGATGATCCCGGGCAGGTATCCGCGCACGCCCTGCATCCCCCGCAGCCACCACTGCCCGTACACATGGCTCGCCCGCCGCTCGATCCCGGCGACGATCCGGTCGACGGCCGGCCCCAGCGGATACGTCTTGCCCGCCGGCCAGGGCAGCCGCTGCCTCAACTCCCGCATGGCGTGGTCCTGATCGGCGCCGCGCACCATGTCCGTGTCGGTCCAGGACAGATAACCGACCCCGACACCCACCCCCTTGTGCCCGACCTCGCCCCGCAGACAGTGCGCGTACGCCTCGACGCCCGACTTGGAGGCGCAGTACGCCGTCATCATCGGCGCCGGGGTCATCGCGGCGAGGGAGGCGATCTGCAGCAGATAGCCCCGGCTCTCGATCAGCGCGGGCAGGAACACCCGTCCGGTCACGGCGGATCCGATGAGGTTGACCTCGATGACGCGCCGCCAGGAGTCGGGGTCGGAGTCCACGAAGGGACCGCCGTTCGCGACACCGGCGTTGGCGACGACGATGTCGACCCGCCCGAAGCGCTCCTTGACCTCCTCGGCGACCCGGGCCATGGCGTCGTGGTCGGTGACGTCGGCGTGCCAGTACGCTCCCCCACCCCCGTACAGCCGCTCCGACACCCGCTTCAGCTCGTCCGGCTCCAGCCCGACCAGCGCGACCTTCACCCCGCGCACCGAGAGCTTCCGGGCGAGGAGTTCCCCGACGCCCCGCGCCGCCCCGGTGACGACCGCGACCCGCCCCTCAAGCGTGCTTCCCCTGCTGCCCCGGCTCATGCGCCCGCCTCCTCCAACTCGCCCCGCCCGGTCATGGTCCGCTCGTCCCGCCCGCTCTTCGTCTCCCCGTACGCCGTCACGAGCCCCCGGATCCGGGCGGTGACCGCCTCGGGCGCCTCCACCGGCGCCATGTGCCCCACCCCGGTCAGCCCGGTCACACCCACACAGTCGGGCAGCGCCGCGGCGAGCGCCCGCGCGTGCACCGGCGGGGTCATCCGGTCCGCGGTGCCCACGACGACCGCCGTCGGCACCGTCAACTCCCGTACACCGTGGTCGAGATCGAGCGAGTCGAGGACGTGCGACCAGGCGTACCGCACCTTCGTGGGACACGCGTGCACTATCCGCGCGCACGCCTCGACCATCATCGGCGCCGAACCGGGGCCCATGGTCCCGTACTTGAGGATCGCCCGGGCGATCGGCGTGACCGGCCCGAGCGGCGCCCGCGAGCCGAGGATCCGCCGGGTGAGCCAGGTGCGTACGCTCCCGGCCCGTACGGGTACGACCAGCGACTCGGCGACCAGCCGCGAACTGCCCGTGCTGCACAGCAGGACCGCCGCCGCGTGCTCCCGGAAGCCGGCCCGCGCCGAGGCCGCCATCAGTGTCATCCCGCCCATGGAGTGCCCGACCAGCACCGCTTTCTCGTCCGGCGCGAGCGTCGCCGCGAGCACCGCCTCCAGGTCGTCGGCGAGCACGTCCGTACTGCATGTGGCGGAGGCGGGGCTGCGTCCGTGGCCGCGCTGGTCGTAGGCGATGACCCGGTGGTCGACGGCGAGATCCCGCAGCTGCGCCGCCCAGAAGGCGGTCGAACAGGTCCAGCCGTGCACGAGCACCACCGCCGGCGCGCCCTCGGGTCCATGTACTTCGACGTGCAGCCGGGCCCCGTCGGCGGACACGGCCGCCAGCTCCCGGGCGGCGACGGGCGGCGCGTACGGCCCGTGTTTCACATGCATCAGTCGGGTCACGCTCCGGCCTCCACCTTCGTCACCTTCGCCGTACGGCCACTGTCGGTACGGTCATTGCGCGTACGGTCGTTCTCCCTACCCGCCACCGGTGGCCGCAGCACCTGGTACTCGCTCAGGTCGACGCGCCGCGTGGCACTGCGGAACTCCGTGGTCGTCCCCGGCCAGATGGTCGTGTTCCGCCCGCTCGCGTCGAAATACCAGCTGCTGCACCCCCCGGTGTTCCACACCGTGTGCTTCAGGCGCTCCTGGACGCGCCGGTTCCAGGCCTGTACGGCGATGGGGCGGGCGTCGAGGGCGACACGGCCGCCGAGGACGTCCACCTGCCGTAGGAAGTCGGCCATGTAGTTGAGCTGGGACTCGATGATCAGGATCATGCTGGAGTTCCCGAGGCCGGTGTTGGGCCCGATGATCGTCAACCAGTTGGGGAACCCGGCGATCGAGGCCCCGCGCAGCGACTGCATCCCGCTGTCGGCCCAGGCCTCGGCGAGCGTCAGGCCCTCGGCGCCCACGACCCGGTCGGCGATGGGCATGTCGATGACGTGGAACCCGGTGCCGAAGACGATCGCGTCGGCCTCGGCGGTGGTCCCGTCGGCGGCGACGAGCGTGGAGCCGTCGACCCTGGCCAGCCCGGAGGCGACGACGTCCACGTTGGGCCGGGCGAGCGCCGGATAGTAGGTGTTCGACAGGAGGATCCGCTTGCAGCCGATGCGGTAGTCGGGGGTGAGGCGGGCGCGCAGGGCCGGGTCCTTGACGGCCCGGCGCAGATGCCGTTCGGCCATCCGCTCCACCAGGCCCAGTTGGTCGGGGTGCTTGGTGAACGCCTGGACCTGCAACTCCCGGATGCCCCAGAGCAGTCCGCGCCGGGCCTGCGTGGTGAAGGGCAGCCGCCGGTGCAGCCACCGCTCGGGGCCGCTGATGTCCCGGTCGACGCGGGGCAGCACCCAGGGCGGCGTCCGCTGGAAGAGGGTCAGCCGGCCGACCTCGGGCTGGATCGCCGGCACGATCTGGATCGCCGACGCCCCCGTACCGATCATCGCGATCCGCTTGCCGCGCAGGTCGTAGCCGTGGTCCCAGCGGGCGGAGTGAAAAACCTTGCCGGGGAAGGAACCCAGCCCCGGAAGGTCGTCCTCGCTCGGGATCTTCGGATCGGACAGCGGCCCGGTGGCCGAGACGACGACATCGGCGGACAGCCGCCCCCGACCGGTCTCGATCTCCCACCGGAGCCGCTCCCCGTCCCATCTCATCCGCTTCACCTCCGAGTCGAAGCGGATGTGCGGCCGGAGCCGGAAGACGTCCGTCACATGCTCCAGATACGCCCGGATGTGCTCCTGCCCGGAGAAGGTGCGCGGCCAGTCGGGGTTGGGCGCGAACGAGAACGAGTAGAGGTGGGACGGCACGTCACAGGCGCACCCGGGGTAGTCGTTGTCCCGCCAGGTACCGCCGACGGACCCGGCCCGCTCAAGCACGACGAAGTCGGTGATACCTTCCCGTCGCAGCCGCACAGCGGCCCCGATCCCCCCGAACCCGGACCCGACCACGGCGACCCGCACATGCTCGTACGAGAGCCCACCCTCCTGCTCGTACTCCTGCCCCTCCCCCTGCTCTCCCTGCCCCTGCTCGGTCATCCGGCACCTCCACACACCACAACCCTTCCGTGCCAGTAATCACTGGCGCAATGGGAGAGTAGGGCAGGACCGTACCGAGGGGTAGGGGTTGGGGGCGCTGAAGTTACCGGTGGTACGACATAGGCTTCCCACGTGGCAGAAGGTGTACCGGAAGACGGCGAGCGACGTGAGTACCGCATGGACGAGCTGGCCAGGAGGGCCGGCATCACCGTACGCACCCTGCGCTTCTACCGGGAGCGCAAACTGATACCACCGCCCCGCCGCGAGGGCCGTATCGCCTGGTACGACGACACCCACCTGGCCCGCCTGCGCACGATCTCGGCGCTGCTGGAACGCGGCCACACCCTGAGCGGCATCGCCGAGCTGGCCGAGGCCTTCGACCACGGCCGCGACGTGGGCGAGCTGCTGGGCCTGGGCGCCCCCACCGAGGAGACCCCGGTCCGCCTCACCCCCGAGGCCCTCGCCGACCACTTCGGCGACCAGGCGACCCCGGAGAACCTCTCCGCCGCCCTGGACCTCGGCTATCTCGCCATCGACGGCGGCGAGATCGTCCACATCAGCCGCCGCCTCCTGGAGGTCTCGGCGGCCCTGGTCCGCGAGGGCATTCCCCTCGCCGACATCCTGACGGCAGCCCGCCGAGTCCGCGAACACGCCGACGCCCTGGCCACCCTCTTCACCGACCTCCTCCTCGCCCACGGCAACCACACCCCCGAGGACCTGCGACGCCTACGGCCCCTGGCGAAGAGCGTGGCGGATGCGGAGCTGTCCATGGCACTGGATCGGCGACTGCAAGGCGAACCCGGCGACCGGCCGCGGCAGCAGGCGTAGGCGGCAGACGGGCGACCAGAGGCAGTCAGAGGTCGTACACGACGGTCACCGGCGCGTGATCCGACCACCGCTCCGCATGCGTGGCCGCCCGCTCCACGAACCCCTTGACCGCCTTGGCGGCCAGCCCGGCCGTGGCGACCTGGTAGTCGATGCGCCAGCCGCTGTCGTTGTCGAAGGCACGCCCCCGGTACGACCACCAGGTGTACGGCCCCTCGACGTCCGGATGCAGGGCGCGCATGACGTCGACGTACGCGCCGTCACCCTCGTCGAAGACCCGCCCGAGCCATTCCCGCTCCTCCGGCAGGAACCCGGAGTTCTTGACGTTGCCCCGCCAGTTCTTGAGGTCGGCCTCGCGGTGGGCGATGTTCCAGTCGCCGCAGACGACGACCTCGCGCCCGTCGGCGGCGGCCCGCTCCCGCAGCCCCTTCAGATACGTCAGGAACTCCCCCATGAACCGGACCTTCTCGTCCTGCCGCTCGGTCCCGACCTCACCGGAGGGCAGATAGAGGCTCGCGACGGTGACCCCGGGCAGGTCGGCCTCGATATACCGCCCACCGCCGTCGAACTCGGCCGACCCGAAGCCCACCTGGATCCGGTCGGGCTCACGGCGGCTGTACAGCGACACCCCCGCACGCCCCTTGGCGACGGCCGGAGCGTGCACGACATGCCACCCGTCCGGTTGCCGCACACCCTCGGGCAACTGCTGCGGTTCGGCCCGCACCTCCTGGAGGCAGATCACATCCGCCGAGGTCCCGGCGAGCCATTCCACGAAACCCTTCTTCGCGGCGGCACGCAGCCCGTTCACATTCACAGAGGTCACAGTGAGCACCCGGGCACGATACCCGCACGTTGGACACAGTCCAGAATCGGACGAAGATCACACCACACGAGCGCACCATGGCACTCACCCTGGCTGCACAAACGTACGATTATCGCCATGATGATCCGCCGCGTGCCCTTCGACCACCCCGACGCCGTCAAGCTGAACGACGAGGTCCAGGCCGAATACAGCGTCCGCTACGGCGACGACGGCGACGCCACACACATGGACCCGGCGCACTTCATACCACCGGCCGGGCTGTATCTGATCGCCTACGACGAGCACGGGCGCCCCCTGGCCACGGGCGGCTGGCGCACCCAGGACGCCAACGACGAGGGCTATCTGGACGGCGACGCCGAGATCAAACGCATGTACGTCATCCCGGAGGCCCGCGGCCTGGGCCTGGCCCGCCGCATCCTGACCGAGTTGGAGTCGGACGCCCGTACGGCAGGCCGCACCCGCATGGTCCTCGAAACCGGCACCAAGCAGCCCGAGGCCGTCGCCCTCTACACCTCCAGCGGCTACGAGCCCTGCGCCAAGTTCGGCTACTACCGCTTCCACGAACTGAGCCTGTGCTTCGCGAAGCCGCTCTGAGGCACGGCCATGTGAAAATGCCCGTGCCGCACGGCGGTTGGGCCCCTACGGTGTCCCCGTGAGAAAGAACCACCGACTGCGCCGTCTCGTCGTGGGCGACACCACCTGGCGTTGGACGGTCCGCCAACGGTCCCGCGTCGCCTACGACCACTGCCACCTGAAGCTGACCCTCTACCCGGAGGGCCCCCGACGCCGCCGCCTGGTTCTGCTCTTCGGCCCGTCCGAACACCGCGTCGTCTCGAACTGCTACTTCGACGCCGGCGCCCTGGTCCGCCTCCCGAACCGCACCTACCTCAACCTCTACGAGCCCGGCACGGTCCGCCGCCTCCTGGACGCAGCCGCCCCGAACCTGGACCGCTTCCCGTCCGCCCAGACGGTCGAGGTGGACGGCTGGCCGTACTTCGACGCGATCACCGAGCCACCGGCAGATGCCTGACCACACGCAAGTGCCTGACAACATGTCAGAGCCCCCAGTGGTGATCACCACTGGGGGCTCTGAGCTGCGTGGACCTGAGGGGATTTGAACCCCTGGCCCCCTCGATGCGAACGAGGTGCGCTACCGGACTGCGCCACAGGCCCTTGCAACGAGTGAAACTCTAGCATCCCCATCGCGGTGCTTGGAAATCCGTTCCCGACCGCCTCCAGGCCCCTCACCCACCGGTCCCCGGTCGGCTTTCGATCGGTTCCCCGGCTGGTCAACGGAGTGGAGAGGGGAGCGGAGACCCGGCAGTCCAGGAGGGTCCCGGAAGCCCGGGGGCCCCGAGAGTCCCGAGAGTCCTGGAGGTTCAGGGAACCCGGGCGGTCACTCGTTGGCCGCCCGAGGGCGGTCACCGTCCTCGTACTGGTCGAAGAGCGGTGTGCGCCCCCGCTCGCGGGAGCGGCGGGCAAACTTGGCGCGACGGGCGTCGGAGCGGCCTCCGCCGGGGGCTTCGGCGGGCGCGGCGGAGTCGGCCTCCGCCGGCGGCTCCTTGGCGCCGGGTTTCGCCTTCGACCCGCGCGCGGGCGCGTTCGGCTCGCTCGCGGGCGCGTTGCCCGCCGCGTTCGTGGAGGCGTGCGGGTCGGCCGCGCTGGAGCGCGCGGAGCTCCACGCGTCCGGTCCGCAGAGGTCCACGCCGGACGTGGCCCGGGGCGCCACCGGCGCCGTGACATACGTCGGGAGCGGCACGGGTACCGGCTCCCAGCTCTCGCCCTGGCCGGGCCGCCGCTGGCGCTCCCGCTGCTGGTCGACCCACTCGGCGTGGTCGGTCTGCTCGACGAGGGCGCGGCGGTCGGCCGCGAGCGCGGTCAGGTCGAGCCTGGGTTCCTCGTTCTCTGGCCCGTCCTCCGGCTCGTCGGTGTCCGCCGCATCGGGCATTGGCCGCCGTCGGGGCTGCCGCTCCCGCAGCCGCTGCGCCGCCGCCTCGGCCTGCCGCCGGTCCATGATGTACGCGAACCGGTTCCGCTCCTGGCGGCGCAGGTGCGCGATGTACGCGCTGAGCAGCACCGCCGGTACGGCCGGCGCCCACAGGAAGGTCAGTCCGCCGACGGCCGCGACGACCGCGCCCAGTGTGAAGGCGAGGAAGAGCATTATGGTCGTACGCCGCCGGCGCGCGAGCACCTTCGAGCGCCGGGCCCGCGCCACGGCCTCCGCCGAGGTACCCCGGCGTGCGCCCACCATCCGTCTGCCCGGAGACTTCGCACGGGAGGCCCCGCCGGGAGTCCCCCCGGTTCCGGCAGCACCCCCGGTTGCGGCAGCGCCCGAAGCGCCCGCGCCACCGGTCGGCGACCCCGGCTTCCCCGAAGCCCTGCCTCCCTGCTGCGGCACCGCCTTCGCCTGGGCCCCCGCCCCCGGTTTCGCCCCCGGCTGCGACTGCTGTGACGGCGGCGACTGTTGCGGCGACTCACCCCGCTCCACCGGCAGTTGGGCCCTCGTGTGCTCCCGATGCGGGGGCATGGCGAAGGCCCGGACGTCCACCGAGTCGGTGATGCCGTCCGGTTCGGCGTCGAACTCCCCCTCTTCGGCGGAGCGCGTCCGCAGGTCCCTGGCGTATCGGCGCTCCATGCCCGCCCGTCCGGAAAGCAGCCGGATGGCGGTGCTGAAGCGTTCCGTCGGACGGGCCTCGTTCAGCTCGTCCTGCCTACGGAGCCACATCGGCACCAAGTAGGCGGCCCAGGCCCCGACGATGACTGCGTAGATGAGGCCGCTGCTGCTCACGTCTCACACGGTAGAGGGGTTTGCGTGAGGCCATCTGCCAATTGGGCCGGTGTGTCGCACGATCCGGCTGATATTTCGAGCTTTTTTTGTGACCGATGTGATCAACAGATCATCGAGAGCGGGAAATCAACGCGCCAAGAACGCGTCGACTCGTTCAACTCGATCGCCGATCGAACCCCTTTTTCGAACACGTATTTCATTTATTGAGGCGGTCCGGGCTGACCCGCGTCGGATCCGGCGTTCCGCGTCCAGTGCCGCTGTTCCCGCCGCCAGCGGCCGAGCAGTCCCTCCGGCACCTCTTCGGCGGTGAGCGCGAAGACGAGATGGTCGCGCCAGGCGCCGTCAATGTGAAGATATCGTGGACGGAGGCCTTCCTCACGGAATCCGAGTTTCTCCACGACCCGCCGACTGGGCCGGTTCTCGGGCCGAATGCAGACCTCGATGCGGTGCAGTCCCACGGTCCGGAAGCAGTGGTCGACGACGAGCGCCACCGCTGTCGGCATCACCCCGCGCCCGGCGACCGACTCGTCCACCCAGTAGCCCACATGCCCGGAGCACATCGATCCCCAGGTGATCCCGGCGACCGTCAACTGCCCGACGAGGCGCCCCTGGTACTCGATCACGAACGGCAGCATCCGGCCCGCGTTCGCCTCCGCCCGCAGATGGCGGACCATCTGACGGTACGTCGGCCGGTGCGCTATCGGCCCGCTGGGCGTGGGCGGCGGAATGGTCGCCTCCCAGGGCCGCAGCCAGTCCCGGTTGCGCTTGTTGACCTCGCGCCAGGCCCGTTGGTCGCGCATCCTTATGGGCCGGAGGAGCACATCGCCTTCCACCAGCACTACGGGCCAGGATGGGCTGTTCAGCTCGCACCCCCACTGGGTCTGGAGGGCTCCTCGTCCGCCGAGGAACCCTCGTCGAGCCTCGGGTGGTCCCCGCCGCGGATCTGGTCCACGGCGTGGGTCAGCAGCGGCTCCAGTACGGCCAGACCGTCCCGTACGCCGCCGGTGGAGCCCGGCAGGTTGATGATCAGGGTGCGGCCCGCGACTCCGGCGAGGCCCCGGGAGAGCACCGCCGTGGGCACCTTGTCGCGGCCGTACGCCCTGATCGCCTCGGGGATGCCGGGCACCTCGTGGTCGAGCACCGCGCGGGTCGCCTCGGGGGTGCGGTCGGTGGGCGAGATGCCCGTGCCGCCGGTCGTCACGATCACGTCGTACCCGGCGTCGACGCCGGCCCGCAGCGCGGCCTCCACCGGGTCGCCGTCCGGCACGATCTGCGGGCCCTCCACGGCGAAGCCGAACCCCGCGAGCGCCTCGGCGATCAGGGGGCCGCCCTTGTCCTCGTAGACCCCGGCGGCGGCCCGGTTGGAGGCGGTCACGACCAGGGCGCGGTACGGCGCGGCGGGGGCGCCCCCGGTCGCCCTGGGCGATGAACGCGGGGCGCTGGTCATGACCGGCTCCAGTCGCCGGACTTACCGCCCGTCTTCTCCTCCACGCGTACGTCCGTGATGACCGCCCCCTTGTCGACCGCCTTGACCATGTCGACCACGGTGAGCGCGGCGACGGAGACCGCGGTCAGGGCCTCCATCTCGACGCCCGTACGGTCCGTGGTCTTCACGGTGGCGAGGATCTCGACGGCGTCGTCCGCGACCGACAGATCAAGCTTGACACCGGCCACTGACAGCGGGTGGCAGAGCGGGATGAGGTCGGGGGTGCGTTTGGCGCCCATGATGCCCGCGATGCGCGCGGTGGCGAGGGCGTCGCCCTTGGGCATCCCCTCGCCGCGCAGCAGTTCGACGACCTGGGGCGAGACCAGGACCCGGCCGCTGGCCCGGGCGGTGCGCGCGGTCACGTCCTTCCCGGAGACGTCGACCATGCGGGCTGCCCCCGCCTCGTCGATGTGGGTCAGTCGGTCCTGCGGCGTACTCATGGTGGTGTGGCGCTCCCGGTCGGGGCCCGTCGCGGTGCGGCGCGCGGCCTGTTGTGCGCGACACGGTACGCCAACGTCGGCGATTCGGCCGAGTGGGGAGTCCTGCCGTCCGGGCCGCTCGGCCCGACGCGGTGACGACGCCCGCCGCTCAGCCCAGCAGGACGACCTCGACCTCCGTGCCGGGCTCGACCGACTCGACGTCCTCGGGGATCACGATGAGCGCGTCGGCCTGCGCCAGAGCCGCCACGAGATGCGATCCGGCGCCCCCTACGGGGGTGACCTCGCCGTCGGCGTACGCGCCCCGCAGGAACTGCCGACGGCCCGGGGGCGAGGTGAGCGCCTTGGTCGTCTTGAGGGTCGCTCGGGTCGTGGGCCGGTGGATGTCGTCCAGGCCCATCAGGGTGCGGATCGCGGGCCGGACGAAGAGCTCGAAGGAGACGTACGACGACACCGGGTTGCCCGGGAGGGCGAGCAGCGGGGTGTGGTCGGGGCCGATGGTGCCGAAACCCTGGGGTTTGCCGGGCTGCATGGCGAGCTTGCGGAACTCGATGCCGGCGCCCTCCTCGTCCTCGTCGCCGACGGACTCCAGGGCCTCCTTGACGACGTCGTACGCCCCGACGCTGACCCCGCCGGTGGTGACCATCAGGTCGGCGCGGACGAGCTGGTCCTCGATGGTGGAGCGGAGGGTCTCGGCGTCGTCGGCGACGGCGCCGACCCGGTAGGCGATCGCCCCGGCGTCGCGGGCGGCGGCGGTGAGGGCGAAGCTGTTGGAGTCGTAGATCTGGCCCGCGCCGAGCGGCTCGCCCGGCGGGATCAGTTCGCTGCCGGTGGAGAGCACCACCACGCGTGGGCGCGGGCGTACGCGTACCGAGGCGCGGCCGATGGCGGCGAGCAGGGCGATCTGGGGCGGGCCGAGGATCGTGCCCGCCGCGAGGGCGCGGTCGCCGGCCTTGACGTCGCTGCCCATCGCGCGTACGTGCGCGCGTGCCTCGGCGGCGCGGTGGACGGCGACCTGGCCGGTGGCGTCCTCGGGGCTCGCGCTGCGGGCGCGCATCGCGGAGACGGGGCCCTCGCCGAGGCCGCCGTCGGTCCACTCCACGGGGACGACCGTCTCGGCGCCGGGCGGCAGGGGGGCGCCGGTCATGATGCGGGCGGCCTCGCCGGGGCCCACATGGGGCTGTTCGCTCTGGCCCGCCGCCACGTCCCCGACCACCGTCAGCACCGCCGGGAACTCCTCGCTCGCGCCCGCGACATCCGCGACCCGCACCGCGTACCCGTCCATGGAGCTGTTGTCGAACGGCGGCAGCGAGACCGGCACCGTGACGTCCTCGACCAGGACACAGCCCTGGGCGTCGAGGAGCTGCAGCTCGATGGGTTCCAGGGGGCGGACGGTGGCGAGGATGTCCTCCAGATGTTCGGTCACCGACCAGAAGTGGTCCCGGCCGGTGGTGCGGGTCGCGGCGGTGCTCAACGTGACTACATCTCCTCGGCTACGTAACTGCGAAGCCAGGTCCGGAAGTCCGGGCCCAGGTCTTCACGTTCGCATGCGAGTCTGACAATGGCACGCAGGTAGTCGCCACGGTCGCCTGTGTCATAGCGGCGGCCCTTGAAGACGACGCCGTGCACGGGGCCGCCGATCTTCTCGTCGGCGGCGAGCTGCTGGAGGGCGTCGGTGAGCTGGATCTCGCCGTTGCGGCCCGGCTCGGTCCGGCGCAGTACGTCGAAGATCTGCGGGGCGAGGACGTAGCGGCCGATGATCGCGTAGCTCGACGGGGCGTCGGCCCGGTCCGGCTTCTCGACCATGCCCGTCACCTGGACGACGTCGCTGTCCTCCGTGGTCTCGACGGCCGCGCATCCGTAGAGATGGATCTGCTCCGGCGCGACCTCCATGAGCGCGATGACGCTGCCGCCGTGCCGCTCCTGGACCTCGACCATGCGCTTGAGCAGCGGGTCGCGCGGGTCGATCAGGTCGTCGCCGAGGAGGACCGCGAAGGGCTCGCTGCCCACGTGCGGGGCGGCGCACAGGACGGCGTGGCCGAGGCCCTTGGGGTCACCCTGGCGCACGTAGTGGATGGTCGCGAGGTCGCTGGACTCCTGGACCTTGGCCAGCCGGCCCGCGTCGCCCTTCTTCTGCAGGGCGGACTCCAGCTCGTAGTTGCGGTCGAAGTGGTCCTCAAGGGGGCGCTTGTTGCGGCCGGTGATCATCAGGACGTCGTCCAGCCCTGCCGACACGGCCTCTTCGACCACGTACTGGATCGCCGGCTTGTCCACGACCGGCAGCATCTCCTTGGGAGTCGCCTTGGTGGCCGGAAGGAACCGGGTTCCCAGACCCGCCGCGGGGATGACAGCCTTGCTGATCCTGGGGTTCGCCTCACTCATGGGCGCAACCTTATCCGGTGCCTTTGTGGGGAATCTGTGGCTCCGATTAATTCGCTCTCATATGAGCCGATTACGAATAGTACTGGAGCGACCTGTGAGCCGGATGGGATCTCAACCGGAGTCTGCCAAGCGAATGTTGCGTCGCGAGTTCCTCCTGGTGAGGAACAGGTTGACGCCGGATGACGTCCGGAAAACGACGGACGCGCTTGCCGCCCGGGCCCTCGACCTGCCCGAGTTGGCGCACGCGCGCACGGTCGCGGCGTACGTCTCCGTGGGGAGCGAACCGGGCACCCTCGCGCTCCTGGACGCGCTCCGCGCGCGCGGGGTGCGCGTCCAGCTCCCGGTCCTCCTCCCGGACAACGACCTCGACTGGGGCGCCTACGAGGGCCGGCCCTCCCTCGCGCGCGTGCGGCACGGCGGCAGGATGGCCCTCCTGGAGCCGACGGGCGACCGCCTGGGCCCCGACGCCGTGACCACCGCCGACGTCGTCCTCCTGCCGGGCCTGGCCGTCGACACCCGCGGCATGCGCCTGGGCCGGGGCGGCGGCTCGTACGACCGCGTCCTGACCCGCCTGGAGCGCGCGGGCGCCGATCCGGCCCTGGTGGTCCTGCTGTACGACTCGGAGGTCGTGGACCGGGTCCCGGAGGAGCCGCACGACCGTCCCGTGCACGCGGTGGTGACCCCTTCGGGTGTACGCCGCTTCCGGTGAGCCGGGTACGACGGTTCCGGTGAGCCGGGTACGACGGTTCCGGTGAGCCGGACATGAAAGCGGCCCCCACGCGTGCGTGGAGGCCGCTTTCCGGGTTCAGGCGAGGGTCATGGTTTGAGCAGCAACGTGTCGCTGGTGTTGCTCTCGACCGCCTTCTCCGAGAACGACCACGTCAACAGCTCGCCCTTGACCCACTTGTCGGTCTGGTCGGTGTAGTGGGCGCTGTAGGCGTGCCCGGAGGCGCCGGTGAGGTTGATCCACTTGGACTTGTCGAGGTCCCCGAGGTTCACGATCATGCGCATCGAGGGCACCCAGACGACCTCGTAGCCGCCGGCCGCGTTCCAGCCGGTGGCGTTGACCGCGGCCTCGCCGCCGCCGAGCTTCCAGGGGCCGCGGTTGAGCATGTACTGCACGATGCCGGGGCCCTCGGTGCCGAGGGTCTGGTTCTTCAGGAACAGGCGGTGCAGCCGGCCCCAGCTCCAGGTGTCGATGTCCTTGCCGAGCTTGGCGGTCAGCTCCCAACGGGCGTCCCGCATGGCGCGCTTGAACAGCTCGTCACGGGTGTTCGCGGCCTTCTGGGTGCGCGCCTTCGGGGTCGACCACCAGTCGTTGTCCTGGTCGTCGATGATCCGGCGGACCACCTCGAACCAGCGGTCGCCACCATCCGGCTGCGCCTGGTCGGCGTCGCGCCTGCCGCACTCACGGACCTTCTGGTCCTCATCCGCGGGCCCGGTGGTGTCGACCGGCTCGACCGACAGGCACTGCCCCTTGACGCGCAGCTCCTTGGGCAGCTTGTTGCCGAAGGCGAGCTTGAGGATGTTGCGCCAGACCGCGTTGAAGTACGCGGCGGCGGCCGAGTCGGCGTCCTGGGTGTAGTCCCAGCCCTCCAGGAGCTTCTGCGCCTCGCGGACGTGCTTGTCCTCGACGTCGATCTTCAGCAGCAGCGGTACCAGCAGCTTGGCGATCTCGCTGCTGTTGTCCATCTGCATCTGGCGCATGTCCTCGGTGGAGATCTTCCCGCCGCCCTTGATCTTCGACTCGATCAGGCTGGTGATGCGCTGCGCGCGCGTGCCATAGCCCCAGTCGGTGGTGAGGGTGTACGGGTAGGCGTCCTTGTCGACGACGGCCTGGTTGGCGGTGACGATGTAGCCGCGGTCCGGGTTGTACTCGTACGGCAGTTCGTCCTGGTCGAGGTAGCCGGTCCAGCGGTACCTGGTGTCCCAGCCCGGCGCCGGCACCGATCCGTCGCCCTTGCCGCGGGTGGGGATCCTGCCGGGGAGCTGGTAGCCGATGTTGTCCTCGGTGTCGGCGTAGATCAGGTTCTGCGAGGGGACGTCGAACAGGGCCGCGGCCTTGCGGAAGTCCTCCCAGTTCGCGGCCTTGTTCATCGCGAAGACGGCGTCCATGGTGGTGCCGGGTTCGAGGGCGGTCCAGCGCAGGGCGATGCCGTAGCCGTCGCCGCGGTCGGGGGCGTCCTGGTCGACGGTGGCCTTCTTGCCGACCTGCACGAGTTCGTCGTCGCGGTCGGACAGCAGGGGGCCGTTGTTGGTCGTGCGGACGACGATCTTCTTGGACTCGCCGCCGGCGACCTGGATGGTCTCCTGGCGCGTCTCGAAGGGCACCACCTTGCCGCCGGACTGGTAGCCGTCGCCGGTGAGCTTCTCCAGGTACAGGTCGGTGACGTCGACACCGGAGTTGGTCATGCCCCAGGAGATGTCCGCGTTGTGGCCGATGACCACGCCGGGCATGCCCGCGAAGGTGTAGCCGGCCACGTCGTACTGGCACTTCTCGGAGACCGACTTGCAGTGCAGGCCCATCTGGTACCAGACCGAGGGCAGCGAGGGAGACAGGTGCGGGTCGTTGGCGAGCAGCGGCTTGCCGGTGATGGTGTGGTCGCCGGAGACGACCCAGGAGTTGGAGCCGATGCCGTTGCCGTTCACACCGACGGCCTCGGGCAGGTCGTCGAGGACGTCGTAGAGGCCCGCCAGCTGGGTCTGGAGCGCCCCGGAGCCGGAGGAGGTACCGGCGGTGCCCACGCCCGTTCCCGTGCCGCCGGTGCCCTGTGTGGAGCCGTCGGCGTTCTGCGACGACTGCGAGCTGTCGCTCCAGACCTTGTTGATCTCGTCGTACTCGCCCTCCTGCACGATCGCCTTGTTGCGGTCGTAGGGGTACTCCGGGTAGAGATCGGCGATCTGCTTGGGGCCGAGGCGGCTCGTCATCAGGGCGCGGTCGATCTCGTCCTGCATGTTGCCGCGCAGGTCCCAGGCCATCGCCTTCAGCCACGCGATGGAGTCGACCGGGGTCCACTCCTCGGGCTTGTAGTCGTTCGCGAAGCCGAGGGCCGCGTACTCCAGGGAGATCTCCTCGGCGTCCTTGCCGGCGAGGTAGGCGTTGACCCCCTTGGCGTACGCGTCGAGGTATTTCTTGGTCTCGTCCGAGAGAGTCGACTTGTACTCCTCCTCGGCGATCCGCTGCCAGCCGAGGGTGCGCAGGAACTCGTCGTTGTCGATCTGGCTCTTGCCGAACATCTCCGAGAGGCGGCCGGCCGTCATGTGGCGGCGCACGTCCATCTCGTAGAACCGGTCCTGCGCCTGGACGTAGCCCTGCGCCATGAACAGGTCCTCGTCGGAGGAGGCGTAGATCTGCGGGATCCCGTAGCCGTCGCGCTTGACGTCGACCGGCCCGGACAACCCCTCCAGGGTTATCGAGCCCTTGGTCTGCGGGAACGAGGCGCGGACGGTGCCGACGGACCAGAACGCCCCGTAGCCGACACCGCCGATGACGGCCAGGACCAGGACGATCAGGAGAAGCCGGGCTCTGCGCCCCTTCTTCCTGACGGACTTGCCGGTCTGCTGGCCGGAGGAGGCGGTGGTGTCGGTGGGCATCGCTGTCCTTGCTGTCCTAACACGAGCGGCAGGTCGGGCTGTGCTTTGTACTGAACGCTGGAGCAACCATAGGCGCAGGGCCCGACACGACTTGACGCGGAGTCGGGAACTGGCGCGGACGGACGTTCGATCTTGCCCTTGCAAGCGTCAAGAAATCGTCAAGAGTTAGGTAAGGTAACGAAGTACTTGCACTGAGGTAACCGCATCAGCACGGTTCACGTGATCGGCTTCGCATGCCCACCACGCGCGCGTGCCCGCATCCAGCTGCGCGGCACCCAGTGCTCCACCCACGTGCGGTTCGGCGAGAAAGGTACGGCCCCTGACTGTCCACGACCTCAACCAGCTCCTGCTCGTCTGCTCGCTCGTCCTGCTGGTCGCGGTGGCCGCGGTCCGGATCTCGTCGCGCAGCGGGCTCCCCAGCCTGCTCGTCTACCTGGGCATCGGCATCGCCATGGGCCAGGACGGCATCGGCGACATCCACTTCAACAACGCCGAACTGACCCAGGTCATCGGCTACGCGGCCCTCGTCGTGATCCTGGCGGAGGGCGGCCTCGGCACGCAGTGGAAGGAGATCAAGCCGGCCCTGCCGGCCGCCAGCTCACTGGCGCTGGTCGGAGTCGCGGTGAGCGTCGGCGTCACGGCCGCGGGCGCGCACTACCTGGTCGGGCTGGACTGGCGTCAGTCACTCATCATCGGCGCGGTGGTGTCCTCCACGGACGCGGCGGCCGTGTTCTCCGTACTGCGCAAGATCCCCCTGCCCGCGCGCGTGACGGGCACTCTGGAGGCGGAATCCGGCTTCAACGACGCCCCCGTGGTCATCCTCGTCGCGGCGCTCTCCACGGCCGGACCGGTCGAGCACTGGTACGTGCTGATCGGGACGATAGCCCTGGAGCTCGCGATAGGCGCGGCCATCGGCCTGGCCACCGGCTTGCTCGGCGCGTACGGCCTGCGCCATGTGGCGCTCCCCGCCTCCGGTCTCTACCCGATCGCCGTCATGGCCATCGCCGTCACCGCCTACGCGGCCGGCGCCCTCGCCCACGGCAGCGGCTTCCTCGCCGTCTACCTGGCCTCCATGGTCCTCGGCAACTCCAAGCTGCCGCACTGGCCGGCCACCCGCGGTTTCGCCGAAGGGGTCGGCTGGATCGCGCAGATCGGCATGTTCGTCCTGCTCGGCCTGCTCGTCACCCCGCACGAGATGGGCGACGACATCTGGCCCGCGCTCGTCATCGGCCTGGTGCTCACCATGGTCGCCCGGCCGCTGAGCGTCATCGTCGCGCTGTCGCCGTTCCGGGTGCCGTGGCGAGAGCAGGGGCTGCTGTCGTGGGCCGGACTGCGCGGCGCGGTGCCCATCATCCTGGCGACGATCCCCATGGTGAGCGGGATCGAGGGCAGCCGCCGGATCTTCAACATCGTCTTCGTCCTGGTCGTGGTCTACACCCTCGTCCAGGGGCCGACCCTGCCCTGGCTGGCCCGCAAGCTACGCCTGGGCACCGCCGGGGAGACCACCGACCTCGGCATAGAGTCGGCGCCCCTGGAGCGGCTGCGCGGCCATCTGCTGTCCGTCGCCATCCCGGAGAAGTCCCGTATGCACGGCGTCGAGGTCAACGAACTGCGGCTCCCCGCGGGCGCCGCCGTCACCCTCGTCGTCCGCGACGGCAAGTCCTTCGTGCCCCTGCCGACGACCGTGCTGCGCCGCGGCGACGAACTCCTCGTCGTCGCCACGGACCCCGTCCGCGACGCCGCGGAACGCCGCCTGCGGGCCGTCGGCCAGGGCGGCAAGCTGGCCGGCTGGCTGGGGACGGGGAACGGGAACGGCGGGGCGGGTGGCTTTTGAGAAGGAACGTCTGGGAGGGGACGTCTGGGAGGGGACGCCCGGTGGCTCCTGGGAGCGCGGGGCTCTCCTCCCCGGCCGCCCGGCGATCGTCAAGGCCATGTTTCGCGCCGCTCACACCGCCCGGAATCAGAGGTACGGCACGTCATGGTGCTCATTTTCACAGGTGACCCGGTCGATCGCCCTGTACGATGAAGGCGCACTTGATCGGACCAACTCTGCCTGACGCAGAGCTGGCGCGACCGTATGGCGGTCGGAACGCCCCTCGCTGTGGGCGCCGGCATCTACCGCAGTAGCGCAAGAGGACAGCTCTCGGCGCCCGATCCCCCTCCCCCCGGGGGTCGCGCTACCAGGCGGCGGAAAGGCACGGCCGTGGCATCCACGGTCACCTCGAACACCTCGAAGACATCCCGCCCGGGCTACGGGCAGCTGCTGCGCACCCGTGGCGCGTGGACGTTCCTCCTGCCCGGTTTCGCGGCCCGCCAGCCGTTCGCGATGCTGACGCTCTCCCTCGTGCTGCTGGTCCAGCACACCACCGGCTCGTACGGGGCGGCCGGCGCCGTGGCCGCCGTCACCGGTGTCTCCATGGCGCTGTTCGCCCCGTACAGCGGCCGTCTCGCCGACCGCTACGGCCAGCGCGCCGTCCTGCTCCCCGGTGTCGTCCTGCACACCCTGGCCGGTGGCTCCCTGACGGCGCTGGCGCTCGCGGACGCGCCCCTGTGGGCGCTGTTCGCCGCCGCCGTGCCGACCGGTGCCTCGGTGCCGCAGATCGGCCCCATGGTGCGCGCCCGCTGGGGCGTCAAGCTCAAGGGCTCGCCCCTGATGACCACCGCGGCGGCCTTCGAGTCCGTCACCGATGAGCTGACCTTCGTGCTCGGCCCGCTGCTGGCGACCGCGCTGTGCACCGCCGTGCACCCGGCCGCCGGTCTGCTCGCCGAGGCCGCGCTCACTCTCGTCGGCGGCCTGCTGTTCGCCGCCCAGCGCGGCACTCAGCCCGAGGTCGTATCCGTGGCCCACGCGCGCGTGGAGCACGCCTCCGCCCTGTCCGTCCCCGGAGTGCGCGTCCTGATCGTCACCTTCCTGGGCATCGGCTCCGTCTTCGGCGGCATGCAGGTCTCGCTCGCCGCCTTCTCCGAGTCGATCGGCGCACCGGGTCTGAACGGCGTCCTGTACGGCGTCTTCGCCGCGGGCAACATGATCTCCGGCCTCGTCTGCGGCGCGATGGCGTGGAAGGTGGCCCCTCAGCGGCGCCTGATCGTCGGATACGCGGCCCTCGCCCTGACCGCCTCCGCCCTGTGGACCGCCGACTCGGTGCTCGTCCTCGCCGCGCTGGGCCTGCTGGTCGGCATGTGCATCGCTCCCGCCCTGATCACCGGCTACACCCTGGTCGAGGGCCTGGTCCCGGCGGGCGCCCGCACCGAGGCGTTCACCTGGCTCACCGGCGCGGTCGCGCTCGGCCAGGCGGCGGCCGTCACGGCCGCCGGACAGCTGGAGGACCGGCTGTGGGGCGGTGCCGGGTTCCTGGTCCCGATGGCCGGTACGGCACTGGCGCTGGCGACCCTCGTGGCCCTGCGCTCACGCCTCGCGACACGACCCCGGAGCCGTACGGTCGCACGTGTCATCGGTCACCGAGTGCCGGTGACAGTGGACTGATCGGCGGGGAATACGTCACTATGGATTGTCGTTAGCACTCATCGAGTGAGAGTGCCAGGAGGAAGACCAGTGCCGACGTACCAGTACCAGTGCACCGAATGCGGTGAGGGCCTCGAAGCGGTGCAGAAGTTCACCGACGACGCCCTGACCGAGTGCCCCAGCTGCAATGGCCGCCTCAAGAAGGTGTTCTCCGCGGTCGGCATCGTCTTCAAGGGCTCCGGCTTCTACCGGAACGACAGCCGCGGCTCGTCGTCGAGCAGCAGCCCCGCGTCGAAGTCGTCGTCGTCCGACTCGAAGACCTCGTCCTCGACCTCGTCGACGTCGTCCTCGTCGACGTCCGACTCGAAGTCGTCGTCCTCGACCTCTTCCTCCACCAGCAGCAGCTCCGCCGCGTAGCTCTCCCTTCCGCCTGACTCCTTGGCCCTGCCGTCGTCGTATGACGGCAGGGTCTTCGGCGTTCCCTGGCGGCGGGGGTGGGGGACATGGCCCGTCCCGGGGGCGGATGTCGCCCGGCTAGGGTGCGGGCATGGCGAACACGGAGCACGTGGAGAACGCGGCGGCGAGCACCGCAGCCGGGGTGGCGGAAGCGGTTGAGGCAGCGGCGACAGCACCCGCCACTGATCTGGCGGAGATCGGTGTCATCGGGGGGTCGGGGTTCTACTCCTTCCTCGACGATGTGACCGAGATACAGGTCGACACCCCCTACGGGCCGCCCAGCGACTCGCTCTTCCTCGGTGAACTCGCCGGTCGGCGGGTCGCCTTCCTCCCCCGTCACGGCCGCGGCCACCATCTGCCGCCGCACCGCATCAACTACCGCGCGAACCTGTGGGCCCTGCGTTCCGTGGGGGCGCGCCAGGTGCTCGCCCCGTGCGCGGTGGGCGGGCTGCGGCCGGAGTACGGCCCCGGCACGCTGCTCGTGCCGGACCAGCTGGTGGACCGTACGAGTTCCCGGACCCAGACGTACTTCGACGGCCTCCCGCTGCCCGACGGCACGACCCCCAACGTCGTCCATGTCTCACTCGCCGACCCGTACTGCCCCGTCGGCCGCAAGGCCGCCCTCGCAGCCGCCCGCGGGCGGAACTGGGAACCGGTGGACGGCGGCACCCTGGTCGTGGTCGAGGGCCCCCGCTTCTCGACCCGCGCCGAATCCCTCTGGTACCGGGCCCAGGGCTGGTCCGTCGTCGGCATGACCGGCCACCCCGAGGCGATCCTCGCCCGCGAACTCGAACTCTGCTACACCTCCCTGACCCTCGTCACCGACCTCGACGCCGGCGCCGAGACCGGCGAGGGCGTCTCCCACGAGGAGGTCCTGGAGGTCTTCGCCGCCAACATCGACCGCCTGCGTGAAGTCCTCTTCGACGCGGTGGCCGCACTACCGCCGAACGACACCCGAGACTGCCTGTGCACGAAGGCACTGGGCGGAATGAACCCGGGGTTCGTGCTGCCGTGACGGGGTGACAGGGCTGACAGGGCTGACAGGGCTAGGGGCGACGGGGCGGAACCCCTCGTTCGGGTGGCGGAGTTTTCCACAACCGGCCAGTAGTCCACGGCCCGCAGCGAACTCCGCCCCGAAGCCTCATCGTGAGACCGCAAGCCGATCTCACGACAGCAGGTGGTGACCCCATGTCCAGTTCCACGTCCGGTTCCACGTCCAGCCCCATGTCCCGTCCCCCGTCCCGTCGCGCCTCCAGCCCCATGTCCGGCCCCTCAACCGCGCCCCTTCCGTACCCGGCACCCACCCGCTCGTACACGGCCCGCACCCCCTCCTGGGCCGCCGGCCCACCTGGTACGGACACCCCTCCCACCTGCGAGATCCCACCCTTCGCCCCACTACGGGTACGCGGTGGCGCGCACCGGCTGCGACGCCTGGTCCGCTGCCGAAGGCGGGCCGTGGCCGCAGGTCTCGCGGTGACTGCCGCCGCCCTGCTGGCGACGGGCGCGGGCCCGAGGGACGCCGAACGGGTCAGGGGCCACCCGGTGCCCGACCCGGCGCCCAAGCGCGGCGCCATCGCCGAGAAGGTGGCCGCCCCGGTACGGATCGCCGACGGCGCGACGGTACGGCTGCTCCGGCCGGGCGACCGCGTCGACGTGATCGCCGCCGAGGACTCCGCGACGGGCGGCACCGCACGCGTGGTCGCCCGAGGCGCCCGTGTCACCGAGGTGCCGACCGCGAGCGCCACCGAGAGCGGAGCCCTGATCGTCCTCTCCGTGCCGCGCCCCACGGCGGCACGACTGGCCGGCGCGGGCGCCACGTCCCGTCTGGCGGTGACGCTGTGGTGAGGCTGCTGTCAAGGCCCTCGTCGGAGGGACCCGGGTGGACACGTCGACCAGTCCCTGCCGTAGGTTGCGGAGTCGTTTGTTCCACAACCAGCTTTTCGACAACCAGCGCAGAGAGGCCTCGTGGTGAGCGAGAAGAAGGAGCCGAGCATCTGGGAGGGCTTCAAGGCCTTCCTGATGCGGGGGAACGTCGTCGACCTGGCCGTGGCCGTGGTCATCGGCGCGGCCTTCACGAACATCGTCAACTCGGTGGTGAAGGGGATCATCAACCCACTGGTGGGGGCGATCGGCACCAAGAACCTCGATCACTACAGCTCATGCCTGAGCTCGACGTGCGAGGGCGAGCAGGGCATTCAGATCCTGTGGGGCTCCGTCCTCGGCGCCACCCTCAGCTTCGTCATCACCGCGGCCGTCGTCTACTTCCTGATGGTCCTGCCGATGGCCAAGTTCCTGGCCCGCCAGGAGGCCCGCCGCAAGGCGAAGGAGGGCACCCACGAGGTCATCGAGGTGACCGAGCTGGAGGTACTGAAGGAGATCCGCGACGCCCTGGTGGCTCAGCGCGGCTCGGGCCACGACCGCGAGTAGCGCCGTTCGCGGCCGTCGGCCGGTGGTGTCAGAGGTGGTGGGGCGGCTTCTCGTCGAGGAAGCGCTTCAGGTCGGCCGCGCTGTCGCCTGCTTCGCCGGGTCGCTCGCCCCAGCCGTGGTCCGAGTCGTCGGACGACGGACGGCTGAGCGGGTCGTCGAAGACCAGCGCGGCCTTGGGGTCACGTGGTTCGGGGGCAGCGGCGGTACTCATGCCCCCAGAGTACGGCCCGCTCGCCCGTGACCGCCCCGCTCCCGCCCACTGGTGGACTTATGTCCGCAAGCACATTCGCATCCGTGAGCGCACTCGCATCCGCACGCGCGCTCCTATCCGTAAGTGCACTTGTGAACGTCTGGGCGAGAATTCCCCTTGGTTTTCTGCTCTGCTGGGCCCTATGACGCCCAGTTCGGCTCCTTCCGGCTCCCGCCCGGAACCCACACCCGCGCCCGTTCCAGCAACCCCGAGAACCTCCCCCTCCGTCGCGCACCTGCCGCTGCGCAGGCTGGTGGCCCGTGGGCGCGACGAGGAGCATCGGGTCGCGTCGCCGCTGGAGCTCTTCTTCGACCTGTGTTTCGTGGTCGCCGTCGCCCAGGCCGGCGTCCAGCTGGTGCACGCCGTCGCGGAGGCACACGCGGCCGAGGGCATCGCGAACTACGCGATGGTCTTCTTCGCGATCTGGTGGGCCTGGATGAACTTCACCTGGTTCGCCTCGGCGTACGACAACGACGACGTGCTCTACCGGCTCGTGACCCTGGTTCAGATAGCGGGCGTGCTGGTGCTGGCCGCCGGGGTGACCCGGGCCTTCGAGGACCATGACTTCGTGCTGGTCTGGCTCGGCTATGCGATCATGCGGCTGGCGATGATCGCGCAGTGGCTGCGGGCCGCACGGTCCGCGACGGCCGACGAGCGGGTCATGGCGCTGCGGTACGCGGGTGGCGTGGCGCTGTGCCAGGTCGGCTGGCTGGGGCTGCTGATCCTTCCGGAACCGGCGAGACCATGGCTGTTCCTGGGGATGGCGATCGTCGAGCTGTGCGTCCCGGTCTACGCGGAGAAGGACTTCAACACGTCCTGGCATCCGCATCACATCGCCGAGCGGTACGGCCTGTTCACCATCATCGTGCTCGGCGAGACGATCCTGGCGGCCACGGTCGCGGTGAAGTCGGCCGCCGACGAGAACGACGCGCTGGGCGAGCTGCTGCCCATCGCGGCGGGCGGGCTGCTGATCGTGTTCGCCGCGTGGTGGATCTACTTCACCGTGCCCATCCACGGTCATCTGCGCTCCAACAAGGAGAGCTTCCTGTGGGGTTACGGCCACTATCTGATCTTCGCGTCGGCCGCGGCGATCGGTGCGGGTCTCGAGGTCGCGGTGGAGCAGGCGGTGCACAAGGCGCACATCTCCACGCCGGCCGCGTCCGCCGCGGTGACCCTGCCGACGGCCCTGTTCCTCATCTCCGTGTGGGCGTTGCACGCCCGGCACTACAAGGTGGGGACGGCTCAGCAGGCGATCCTGCCGCTCGCCGCGCCGGCGATGGTCCTGTGCACGTTCCTGGGCCATTGGGCGGTCCTGGCGGCGGGCGTGGTGGCGGCGGTGACGGTGGCGGTCGGCATCACGCTCACCACCCGCCGGGGCGGAAGGGAGGAGACGACGGGGAAGACGGCGACCGTTTGACGGCTCCCGTGCCGGGGTGACACAGACGAGACTGGTGACCATGACGGTTGACGCGTTGACAGATGTGGCGGGCCTGCGGGTCGGTCACGCCACCCGGGCCGAGGGCGGCTGGCTCACCGGCACCACGGTCGTCCTGGCTCCGGAGGGCGGCGCGATCGCGGCCGTCGACGTGCGCGGGGGTGGCCCCGGCACCAAGGAGACGGACGCGCTCGACCCCAGGAACCTGGTGCAGAAGGTCGAGGCGGTGGTGCTGACCGGCGGCAGCGCGTACGGGCTGGACTCCGCGTCGGGTGTGATGGCCTGGCTGGAGGAACAGGGGCGCGGTGTACGAGTGGGCCCCGACCCGGCGCATGTCGTGCCGGTGGTGCCCGCCGCCTGTGTCTTCGATCTGGGCCGGGGCGGCGACTTCCGGGCCAGACCGGACGCGGCCACCGGCCGGGCGGCGGTCGAGGCGGCGGCCGCGAGCGGGCCGGGTGCCCCGGTCGAGCAGGGGTGCGTGGGCGCCGGGACGGGGGCCACGGTCGGGCCGTTCAAGGGCGGTGTCGGCACCGCGAGCACCGTGCTGGACTCGGGGATCACGGTGGCCGCGCTGGTGGTGGCCAACGCCGCGGGATCGGTGGTGGATCCGGGGACGGGGGTGCTGTATGGGGAGTTGTTCCAGGGGCGTACGACATGTCCGGAGCCCGGAGTCCACGAGGCCGCGCGCCGTCGGCTCGCCGAGATCGCCGCGAAGAACATCGCGCCCACGCTGAACACCACGCTCGCCGTGGTCGCGACCGACGCCGACCTGACGCGGGCCCAGGCCCACAAACTGGCCGGCACCGCCCACGACGGCATCGCCCGCGCCGTGCGACCGGTCCACCTCCTCAACGACGGCGACACGGTCTTCACCCTGGCCACGGGCGCCCGCCCGCTCCCACCCGAGGCGGGCCCGCTCGCCCTCAATGAACTCCTCTCGGCGGGGGCGGACTTGGTGACCCGGGCGATCGTGCGGGCGGTACGAGCGGCCGAGTCGGTGGACGGCCCGGGCGGGACGTGGCCGTCGTACGGGGAGTTGTACGGAGACCTCGCCGGGAGTTCGTGACGGGTGTCGGGAGGGGCGCGGGGACGGTCGGGGGGGGCGATTGTCCCGGTTCTGTCACGTGATGGCGTTGTGGGTGGAGGGTGGGAACCCAGTGGGACGTCGGACGCTCTTTCTCCACGTACTGGAGCGGATCACATGGATCACGTAGATCGCGCGGATCGCATCAGATCACGTGGATCACGCGGACGCGGAGAAGTTGGAGCAGAACGTGACGAGGCCGAAGGTTGCTGTGCGGCGTGCGATGGGGGCCTGTGCCGTGCTGGTGGTCGGGGCGTTGACGCTCACCGGGTGCGGTGGGGACGCCAAGGCCGACAACAAGGGCGGGGACGGCAAGGAGGCGTCCGCCAAGGACTCGGCGGCGACGATCACGATCTCGGCGAAGGACGGTTCGACGGGGGCGTCCATCAACGCGACCGGGGTGAAGGTCAGCGGCGGCAAGTTGACCGAGGTGACGATGACCGCGACGGAGAGCGGCACCGACGTACCGGGGGAGATAGCGGCGGACGGGCGGTCCTGGAAGCCGAAGGGGCAGTTGGAGCGGGGCACGAAGTACCGGATCTCCGCGACCGCGAAGAACGCCGAGGGGAAGACGTCGGCGGCCAATTCCATCTTCACGACCGTCTCGACGGCCAACAGCTTCATCGGGACGTACACGCCGGACAGCGGCACCACGGTCGGGGTGGGGATGCCGGTGTCGTTCACCTTCGACAAGGCGATCACCGACCAGAAGGCCGTGCAGTCGCACATCACGGTGACGTCGAGCAGTGGGCAGGAGGTGGTCGGGCACTGGTTCGGGGCGCAGCGGCTGGACTTCCGGCCCGAGGAGTACTGGAAGGCCGGGTCCAAGGTCACGATGAAGATCGACCTGGACGGCGTCGAGGGCGCGAACGGGCTGTACGGGGTGCAGGACAAGACGGTCACCTTCACCGTCGGGCGCTCGCAGGTCTCCACGGTCGACGTCAACACGCAGACCATGACGGTCGTACGGGACGGCAAGACGATCAAAACGGTGCCGATCTCGGCTGGCAGTGCGCAGAACCCGACGTACAACGGGCAGATGGTGATCTCGGAGAAGTTCACGCAGACGCGGATGAACGGATCGACGGTCGGGTTCGGCGGGGAGTACGACATCCCGGACGTCCCGCACGCGATGCGGCTGACGACGTCGGGGACGTTCGTGCACGGCAACTACTGGTACAGCAGGTCCAACCCGCCCTTCGGGCGGCAGGGCACCAGCCACGGCTGCGTCGGGCTCGCGGACGTCCAGGGGGCGAGTGGCGACACCGAGGGCAAGTGGTTCTTCGACAACTCACTGATCGGTGACGTCGTGATCGTCAAGAACTCCCCCGACGACACGGTCGCGCCGGACAACGGCCTCAACGGCTGGAACCTGTCGTGGGACGCCTGGACGGCGGGAAGCGCCACCTGACCGCGGGAGGCGCCATCCGGCCAAGGGATCATGGGACTTCGTACGGCCGCGCGGGAACCAACCGTGCGGCCGCGTCGTTTTATGGGTACGTTTTCTCGGTTCCCGGACATGATGTCCGACCGAGGGGCTACGGTATGCACCCACAAGGTGACATGCAGCAACGCCGGGAGAAACCTTGAGCGTTCCGTACGAGACGGCAGCGTACGAGCCACCCGAGTCGCCCGAGTCTCCGGAGGAGCACCTCGCGCGACTCCTCGGTCGCGCCCTGAACTCCTTCGAACTGCCCGACGAGACGATACGACAGCTCGACAGCGCCCTCGCGCACGACAGCTCGCTGCACTCCGCGCACTACAGTTCAGGGCTGCACCGGGCGACGTACCGGCACACCTGGCTGCTCGCCGACGGCTCCGCGGTCACGCTGTGGGAGCTCGTGCACAACACGGCTCCGGGCAGCGACACCCAGCACGAGGTGTACACGGACGACGAGGAGCTGCGGGCCGCCACCGCCCGGCTGCCGCTGCCCCCGGACACCCCCGACGACTTCGATCTGTCCGACATGGTCGTGGAGCTGACGGCGTTCCCCGAGCCGCGCCACGAGTATGTGCCCGATGACTCGGCGGACCACGCCCGACGACTGCTGCGGCGCGCGGAGAACCCGGATCCTCCCGGGGACGAGCTCGCCACACTGCTGCTGCGGACCGCGTTCGCACATGAGATCACCCAGGCCTTCGGCCGCCCGAGCCGGCTCCGTAGGGGCGGTCGGCCCGGGCTCAGCTTCTCGCTCTACGAGCACGCGTTCCTGCTCACCGACGGGCAGGAGATCTCTCTGTGGGAGGTCGAGCACACGGCCACGCCGGACGGACGCCATATGTGCGAGGTGTACGCGACGGAGGACGCGGCGCGGGACGCGATGGAGCGGCACGCGGGGAACAGCGGCTAGACGCCGCGGGGCGACAGGCCCGGGCCTTCAGGCCCGGCCGTCGTCGCTGAACCGGCGGGCCAGGAAGGCGAAGGCGTCCTGTTCCGCCGGGGTCAGTTCCACGTGCTCGACATACGGGCCTTTGCGGCGCTGGTGCGGCAGGCCCCGCAGGCGGTCGCCGCGGCGCCGGGCCAGCTCGGCGAAGCGCACACGGTGCACCTCGCGGTCCCGGCGCAGTACGCGAACCAGCACGGCCACCCAGATGACCGCCGCTAGGGCGAGGGCGGCGACGCCCACCAACTGGAGGATCGACACGTGCTCAGGCATGCCCTCCAGTAGACACCACCGATGGGGACTTTGTGCCCGAACCGTGACGTATCTCGCAGGTGCGGCGTACAAGTCACAGGGGTTGTAAAGGCGCCCAAAGGGGCGCGCGGGACGTGAACCCCGCGCGCGAACGCGTACGGGCACCGTGTACGGCCGCAGCCCTCTGTACGAGACGCCTACGGCCGCAGCCTCTGGACGAGAGCTGCGGCCGTACGGATCGGGATATGGGGTGGGTTCAGGCCGCGACCGGCTGCTTGGACTCGGTCCTGGCGGGGGCGGGCGCGGAGTCGGATGCCGTGCCCGGCTGGATCTTGCGCATGCCCTTCAGGACGATGACCAGGCCGGCCGTGACCGCCGTACCGACCGCGATGGCCAGCAGGTACAGGAACGGCTTGCCGATCAGGAAGGTGACCCAGATGCCGCCGTGCGGGGCGCGCAGGGTCGAGCCGAACGCCATGGTCAGCGCGCCGGTGACCGCGCCGCCCGCCATGGAGGCGGGGATCACGCGCAGCGGGTCGGCCGCCGCGAACGGGATCGCGCCCTCGGAGATGAAGGAGGCGCCGAGCACCCAGGCCGCCTTGCCGTTCTCGCGCTCGGCGGTGGTGAACAGCTTCTTGCGGACCGTCGTCGCGAGGGCCATGCCCAGCGGGGGGACCATGCCGGCGGCCATGACCGCCGCCATGATCTTCATCGCCGAGTCGCTGGGGTTCTGCACCGCGATACCGCCGGTGGCGAAGGCGTACGCGACCTTGTTGACCGGGCCGCCCAGGTCGAAGCACATCATCAGGCCGAGCAGAACACCGAGCAGAACGGCGTTGGTGCCGGAGAGGCCGCTCAGCCAGTCCGTCATGCCCTTCTGTGCCTCGGAGATGGGCTTGCCGATCACCACCAGCATCAGGAAGCCGACGACCATGGACGAGAGCAGCGGGATCACGACCACCGGCATGATGCCGCGCAGCACCGGCGGGATCTTGATCCGCTGGATACCGAGGACGACGGCACCGGCGATCAGACCGGCGGCCAGGCCACCGAGGAAACCGGCGTTGATGTTGGCGGCGATCATGCCGCCGACGAAGCCGGGTACGAGACCGGGCCGGTCCGCCATGCCGTACGCGATGTAGCCGGCGAGGACGGGGATCAGGAAACCGAAGGCGACGACGCCGATCTGGAACAGCAGCGCGGCCCAGCTGTCGACCTGGAGCCAGTCGAAGTGCTCGGTGACCGGCTTGGCCTTGTTGATCTCCCAGCCGCCGATCGCGAACCCGAGGGCGATGAGCAGACCGCCCGCCGCGACGAACGGGACCATGTAGCTCACGCCGGACATCAGCCACTTGCGCAGCTTGGTGCCGTAGCCCTCGCCGGGCTCGCCCGAGCGTTCGACGGGGGTGCCCGGTCGCGCGGCGGCCGTGACCTCGCCGCGCGCGGCCTTCTCCCGTACCTCGGCGATCAGTTCGGCGGGACGGTTGATGCCTGCCTTGACACCGACGTCGACCGTGGGCTTGCCGGCGAACCGGTCCTTCTCCCGTACGGGCACGTCGTGGGCGAAGACCACGCCGTCGGCGGCTGCGATGACCGCCGGGTCGAGCCGGGTGAAACCGGCCGAGCCCTGCGTCTCGACAACGAGTTCGACGTCCCCGGCGTCCCGGCCGGCCTTCTCCAACGACTCGGCGGCCATGTAGGTGTGCGCGATACCGGTGGGGCAGGAGGTGACGGCGACGATACGGAACGGGCGGGCGCCGGGGGCGGAAGCCGGGGCGGGCTCGTCGGGCTCGTCGGTGGCGCCCGGCGCCGGGGTGGTGCTGCCGACCGCGGCGGCGTCGGGGGAGGCCGTTTCGCCCGACGCCGCCGCGGAGTCTTCGGTGTCCTCGCCGGCGTCCTCGCCGGCGTCCTCGCCCCGGATGAGCGCGGCGGCGCGGGTCGCGTCGTCCACCGAGCGCAGCGCGTCCGTGAACTCGGTGTTCATCAGCTGGCGGGCGAGGGACGACAGGATCGTGAGGTGGGCGTCGTCGGCGCCGGCCGGGGCGGCGATCAGGAAGATCAGGTCGGCGGGACCGTCGGCCGCGCCGAAGTCGATACCGGCGGCGCTGCGGCCGAAGGCCAGGGTCGGCTCGGTGACGTGTTCGCTGCGGCAGTGCGGGATGCCGATGCCGCCGTCGAGGCCGGTCGGCATCTGGGCCTCACGGGCGGCGACGTCGGCGAGGAAGCCGTCCAGGTCGGTGACCCGGCCCTTCGCCACCATGCGCTCGGCGAGGGCACGCGCCGCCGCTTCCTTCGTCTCGGCGGACAGGTCGAGGTCGACCAGGTCCGCGGTGATCATCTCGCTCATCGCGGGCTCCTTCGCACGCGTATCGCCCGGGGGGTGTGGTGGGCGGGGGTGGGGACGTGGGTGTGGGGGGCGCGGGCCGTTGGGGCCGACAGGGTGCGGGGCGGGGCGGTGGCGGGTAACGCGGAGTACCGCGGCTTCGGGGCCGACTCCGGGGAGGCAGATCGAAGATTCGTTCGCGACACCGTCCTCATGACACCGTCCTCATGACGCCGGCTCCCTCAGCACCCGGTCCACCGGCACCTCCGCCGTCACCGTCACCGCGGCCGGATCCAGGTCGGCCGGGGTCGGCATGACGCTGCCGGGCAGTTGTACGGCGGCGGCGCCGTGCGCGACGGCGGAGGCGAGGGCTTCGGGACCGTTGCCGCCGGCGATGAGGAAGCCGGCCAGCGACGAGTCACCCGCCCCCACGTTGCTGCGTACGACATCCACGCGGGCGCTGCCGAACCAGGTGCCCGAGGCGTTCACCAGGACCTGGCCGTCGGCGCCGAGGCTGGCGAGTACCGCGCCGGCGCCCATCTCGCGGAGTTCCTCGGCGGCCTTGACGGCGTCGCCGACCGTGGCGAGGGGGCGTCCCACGGCTTCGGCCAGTTCCTCGGCGTTGGGCTTGACCACGTCCGGGCGCTCACGCAGGGCCGCCAGCAGGGCCGGGCCGGAGGTGTCCAGTGCGATGCGGGCGCCCGCCTCGTGCGTACGGGCGACGAGTTCCGCGTACCAGGAGGGGGCGAGGCCGCGCGGGAGGCTGCCGCAGCAGGCGATCCAGGCGGCGTCGACGGACTGGGCACGGACGGTCTCCAGGAGGAGTTCCTGCTCGGCGGCCGACAGTTCCGGGCCGGGTGCGTTGATCTTCGTCAGAACGCCGTCGGCCTCCGCGAGGGCGATGTTCGACCGGGTCGCCCCGGCCACCGGCACCCGCGCCACCTCGATCCCCTGCGCGTCGAGCAGATCCGCGACCAGCGCGCCCGGCGCCCCGCCCAGCGGCAGTACGGCGACGGTGCGCTGTCCGGCGGCGGCGACCGCGCGGGAGACGTTGACGCCCTTGCCGCCCGGGTCCATGCGTTCGCCGGTGGCCCGGATGACCTCCCCGCGGTCGAGGGAGGGGACCTCGTAGGTGCGGTCGAGGGAGGGGTTCGGGGTGACGGTGAGGATCATGCGCACTCGTTTCATACACACAGCACTTCGGTGCCGCCGCGCTCGATGGCAGCCGCGTCGTCGGGGCTCAGCCCGCTGTCGGTGATCAGCAGGTCCACGTCGCCGAGGTCGGCGAAGCGGGCGAAGTGCTCCTGGCCGCTCTTGGAGGAGTCGGCGAGCAGTACGACACGGCGGGCGGCGGCCACGGCCGCGCGCTTGACGGCGGCTTCGGCGAGGTCGGGGGTGGTCAGGCCATGGTCGACGGAGAAACCGTTGGCGGCCACGAACAGGACGTCGGCGCGGATCTCGCCGTAGGCCCTCAGCGCCCAGGCGTCCACGGCGGCGCGCGTACGGTGGCGGACCCGGCCGCCGACCAGATGGAGCTGGATGCCCGGGTGGTCGGCGAGGCGGGCCGCGATCGGAAGGCTGTGGGTGACCGCCGTGAGCGTCGCCTCCAGCGGGATCGCGGCGGCGAGGCGGGCGACGGTCGTACCGGCGTCGAGGACGACCGTGCCGTCGTTCGGCAGTTCGGCGAGGGCGGCGTGGGCGATACGGTCCTTCTGGTCGGCCGCCGTGCCCTCGCGCTCGGCGAGGTCGGGCTCGAAGTCCAGTCGGCCGGCCGGGATGGCACCGCCGTGCACACGCTGGACGAGTCCGGCGCGGTCCAGCGCCTTCAGATCCCGCCGGATCGTCTCCGCAGTGACCTGGAACTCCTCCGCCAGCGACACCACGTCCACCCGGCCGCCGTCCCGGGCCAGTCGAAGGATCTCCTGCTGCCGCTCCGGTGCGTACATGTCCGTTCACCTCCGACCGATGCCCGATTCTGTGGTTTCGCCTGGAGGCTACGCCCGGATTTCCGAAAAGTAAACAGGTTCGGGCATCAGATGGGCACGAACGGGCGCCGGCCGCACCCCGGTGATGAACCGACTCAGCGTTGCCGCGTACCTCCCCCCGGCAGCGCGAACATCAGCAAGAAGATCGTCAGCAGTACCGCGGCCACCCAGCCAAGGGCGTATTCGAAGGCGTTGACGAAGGCGGGGCCGATTTGGGCGGGGCGGAGGTGGTCGTCCGTGGGGCCGAAGAAGACTACGGCGACCAGGCCGAGGCCGAGGGCGTTGCCCATTTGCTGGACCGTGCTGATCAGGCCGGACGCGGAGCCGGCGTGTTCGCGTGGGACCTCGGAGAGGATCGCGTCGGTCAGCGGGGCGACGACGAGGCCCATGCCCGCGCCCATCACGATCAGCGGGAGCGCCATCTGCCAGGGGGTGATGGCGAGGCCGTACCGTTCGGAC
Source organism: Streptomyces ipomoeae 91-03 (assembly GCF_000317595.1). Taxonomy (GTDB): domain Bacteria; phylum Actinomycetota; class Actinomycetes; order Streptomycetales; family Streptomycetaceae; genus Streptomyces; species Streptomyces ipomoeae. Next base: position 48,575 of record NZ_AEJC01000056.1, read on the forward strand.
TCCCACAGGTACAGCAGCACACCGGTGGCCATGAGCAGCGCGCCCGCCTGGAGGACCTTGCGGCCGAAGCGGGGCACGAGTTGCTGGACCGAGACTCCGGCCGCGATCGAGACCGACACGGAGAACGGGATGCCGGTCAGACCGGCCCGCAGGATGCTCCAGCCGAGGCCGGTCTGCAGATAGAGCGTCCAGACGAGGAAGAAGACGCCGAGGGCGATGCCGAAGACGGTCTGCACGGCGATGCCCGCCGCGAAGCTCTTCACCTTGAAGAGGGACAGTTCGATCAGTGGGGACCCGTCGCGCACCGTCTTGCGCCGCTCGTACGCCACCAGCGCCGCGAACACCACCGGCGAGCCCGCCATCGAGACGTACCCCCACAGCGGCCAGTCCAGATCGTGGCCCCGGGTGAGCGGGTAGAGCAGCATCAGCAGACCGAGGATGACCAGGGCGACGCCCACGAGGTCCAGCTTCAGGGCGTGCGGGGCCTTGGACTCGGTGATGAAACGGCGGCCCAGGATCAGGCCCGCGACACCGACCGGGAGGTTGATCAGGAAGATCGCCCGCCAGCCGAGGCCGAAGAGGTCCCACTCGGTGAGCAACGCGCCGAGCAGGGGGCCGGAGACGGCTCCCAGGCCGACGATCGCGCCGAACAGCCCGAACACCTTGCCGCGCTCGTGCGCCGGGAACGTCGCGTGCACGATCGACAGCACCTGCGGCACCATCAGCGCGGCGGTCGCGCCCTGCGCGATCCTCGCCGCGACCAGCATCTCCGGGTTCGCGGCGAGGCCGCAGAGCGCGGAGGTGAGGGTGAAGCCGCCGACGCCCAGGAGGAAGAGCCACTTGCGGCCGTGGATGTCGCCCAGCCTGCCGCCGGTGACGAGGCCTGCGGCGAAGGCGAGGGCGTAGCCGGCGGTGATCCATTGGATCTGGCTGAACGTGGCGCCTGCGCTCCGCTCGATGGACGGGATGGCGATGTTGACGATGGTTACGTCGACCAGGTCCATGAAGGCGGCGGTCATGACGATGGCCAGGGCGATCCATCGGCGGCGGTCGGCTTCGCCGGGTCGGGTTCCGCCGGGTCGGGTTCCGCCGGAGAGGGCTGGATCGAGCGCCGTTGGGGTGACCGCCTTCGGGGCACTGCGAGTCGCTTGTGGCTGGTGGCGCCCGCCTGGCGGAGCCGCAGACGTCGCAGCCCCGAGCCCCTTTGAGGCGTGGGTGTGGGGCGGCGTTTCGAAGTGGGGGTCGTCCGAGGTCGTGTCCAAGGCCGTGTCCAAGGCCGTGTCCGCGCTCGACGTCATGTGTCCGCTTGAGGTCATGGGGCGACCGCAGGAAGCCAATAGGTCAGATCCGGTCCTAGTTGTGCGGCATCCTCTGGCTCATGACGACTACACACAGGGCAACCCGCGAAACGCGCGCCGGAAGGCGGATCTCATGACCACCGACACACCCGCCCGGCTGCTTCAGCTCCTCTCGCTCCTCCAGACGCCCCGGGAGTGGCCCGGTGGTGAGTTGGCGGATCGGCTCGGAGTGTCCCGGCGTACCGTTCGGCGGGACATCGATCGGTTGCGTGAGCTGGGGTATCCGGTGCAGGCGACCAAGGGGGCCGACGGCGGTTATCGGCTGGTGGCCGGGAAGGCCATGCCGCCGCTCGTGCTCGACGACGAGGAGGCCGTGGCGATCGCGGTCGGGCTGCGGGCCGGGGCCGGGCACGCCGTGGAGGGCGTGGACGAGGCCTCCGTACGGGCGCTCGCCAAGCTCGAACAGGTGCTCCCCTCTCGGCTACGGCACCGGGTGTCCACGCTCCAGGCCGCCACCACTCCCCTGACCAGCGGCGACGGTGCGACCGTCGCGCCCGAGACACTCACCGTGATGGCCTCGGCGGTCGCCGGCCAGGAACATCTCCGCTTCGCCTACCGCTCCGGCGACGGCACCGAATCACGGCGCCACTGCGAGCCGTACCGGCTCGTCTCGACCGGCCGCCGCTGGTATCTCGTCGCCTACGACCTCGACCGCGCCGACTGGCGCACCTTCCGCGTCGACCGGGTCGAGGAGCCCTTCGCCACCGGCGCCCGGTTCACGCCGCGCGAGCTGCCGACGGGGAGCGCGGCGGAGTATCTGAGGCAGTCGATGTACCGGCGGCAGGAGGCGTACGACTTCGACGTCACCTTCGCCGCGCCCGCCGAGTTCATCGCGGCCCGGCTCCCCCGCTGGCTGGGCACGCCCGAACCCCTCGACGACCACAGCTGCCGCCTCCGCGCCTCCACCGGCGATGCCGTGGAGTGGCTGGCGGTACGCCTCGCCGTCGTCGACTGCGAGTTCACGGTGCACGAACCGCCGGAACTGATCGGGTTCGTACGGGAGTTGGGCGCCCGCCTGACCCGGGCGGCGGCGGGCGACGCCGAGCAGTGAGGGACAGGGAAGGGACAGGGAAGGGGGACGGCTGAGGGGACGGCTGAGAAAAGGAGCCGGGCTCCGGCGCCGGGGGGGGGAGGCGCCGAAGCCCGGCTCTGGGAGAGTCCCGGCACTGGGGGGAGAGCGTCGGGACTCGGCTTCGGTGGGTCGGCTCAGTTTCGGTGAGTCGCTCAGTCCAGTCGACTCACCGGGTGGCGTGGCTCAGTGGACTTCGTCTGACTTCGTGACTTCGGCTGACCTGATCCGACTTCGCGGCGGCGCCCTCGACTCCCCGACACACGGACTCCTCTCGCACGGACTCCTCCCGGACTTCCGGGTCCCGGGCCGTGCGGCTCCGGGCCGGTGAAGTCAGTGGGCCCGGAAGTCTTGTGCCCCGGGATCGGGGGGTTGAAGCGACGTAGTACAGCCAAGCTGTGGCCGACGTACGACGGTACGGCAGCGCCGACGTACGACGGGGTCCGATGCATGACGGACCCTCACGCGACGGGAAGGCCGAGGCGCCACTTACCCGTCACACGACGGGGCCGAGGCGTGGCGTACCGTCACCCTCGCACGGCACGACAGACACGGCACAGGACGGCACCACGGCACGGGACGACACCACGGCACCTCTCGCGTGTCACCGCGCCACCGCGTCCGCCGTACTCACGGCTCCGACGCGGTGGTTCCGACGCCACCGCGTCCGCGCGTCCCTGTCCCGCCCCGTCTCACCCAACGCGGCCCAGCGCCTCCCCGTGTCACGCCACCGCGTCGAATCCCGTGTCGCGGGCGAGCTTCTTCAGTTCGAGGAGGGCGTGCTTCTCGATCTGGCGGATGCGCTCGCGGGTGAGGCCGTGCTCCTTGCCGACCTCGGTGAGGGTGCGCTCGCGGCCGTCCTCGATGCCGTACCGCATCTTGATGATGGAGGCCGTGCGCTGGTCGAGGCGTCCGATGAGGTTGTCGAGCTCCTCGCTGCGCAGCAGGGTGAGCACGGACTGCTCCGGCGAGACGGCGGAGGTGTCCTCCAGCAGGTCGCCGAACTGGGTCTCGCCCTCGTCGTCCACCGACATGTTCAGGGAGACGGGGTCGCGGGCCCAGTCGAGGACGTCGCTGACGCGGTCCGGGGTGGAATCGAGCTCGGCGGCGATCTCATGGGGCTCGGGCTCGCGCCCGTGCTCCCGGTTGAACTCGCGCTGCACCCGGCGGATGCGGCCCAGCTCCTCGACGAGGTGGACGGGCAGCCGGATGGTGCGCGACTGGTCGGCTATGGAGCGTGTGATGGCCTGGCGGATCCACCAGGTGGCGTACGTCGAGAACTTGAAGCCCTTGCGGTAGTCGAACTTCTCGACCGCGCGGACGAGGCCGGCGTTGCCCTCCTGGATGAGGTCGAGCAGGGGCAGGCCGCTGCGCGGGTAGCGGCGGGCGACGGCCACGACGAGTCGCAGGTTCGACCGGATGAAGATGTCCTTGGCCCGCTCGCTGTCGGCGACGAGGGCCTCCAGTTCCTCACGGGTGGCGTCCGCCCTGGCCTCCTCCTCACCCTCGAGGATCTGCTGTGCGAACACACCCGCCTCGATGATCTGGGACAGCTCGACTTCCTTGGCGGCGTCGAGCAGCGGTGTACGCGCGATCTCGTCGAGGTACATGCCGACCAGGTCGCGGTCGGCGATCTCGCCGCCAGAGGCGCGAACGCTGCTTGCCGTGTCGCTCCCGCCGGAGGCGGACGAACGACGAGCGGCGACGGCACGGGTTGCCATGCGTGCTCCCTTGCGATGGTGGGCTGGCAGGGTCGTGTCTGGTCCTACGTGGGTCCGGTGGCCGCGCGGACACTGCTGCACCGCTTCACCAGTGACTGGTCTGGTCACTGCTTCTCACTGCTGCGAGTGCCCGGCTTCCGAAGGAAACAACGATTGGAATCAGGACAGAATTCCCAACCCGTCCCACTATTTTTCTGATCTTGCAGTACCCTGTGCCGCCACAACGGGAGGCAGGATGTCCACGGATTCGGCAGAGGTGCAGGTCAGACCAGGAGTCGAGGCGGACCTCGACGCCCTCACCGACATCTACAATCACTACGTCCGTGAGACGCCCATCACATTCGATACCGCTGTCTTCACTCCGGAAGAGCGCCGCCCTTGGCTTCTCTCCCACCTTGAAGACGGACGGCATCGCCTGATAGTTGCCGCCACGGCAAACTCACAGCGGATTCTTGGCTACGCCACGAGCAGCGCGTTCCGTGTGAAGCCGGCGTACGGCACCTCGGTGGAGGTGTCGGTGTACCTGGCCCCGGACGCCGGCGGCCGGGGCGTGGGCACCCTCCTCTACAAGGCCCTCTTCGAGGCCCTCGCCGGAGAGGACATCCACCGCGCGTACGCGGGGATCGTCCCGCCGAACGAGGCGTCACTGCGCCTGCACGAACGCTTCGGGTTCCGGTACGTGGGGACGTACCGGGAGGTCGGACGGAAGTTCGGGCGGTACTGGGACGTGGCCTGGTACGAGAAGGAGCTGTGAGGACTCAGTACGACAAGGAGCTGTGAGAACTCAAGGCGCTACCCGGCGGCAAGGGACTCCCTCATCGCCCTCGCGGTGGCGGTGGGGTCGTAGTCCTCGGGGACGCCCTCGACCAGGATGATGTCGCCCTTGATGTGCCGTGACCGCAGCGGGGCGATCTCCTGGTAGGCGGGTGAGTCCCACCAGCTCCGCGCCTCGTCGATCCCCGGGAAGCCGATCACCACGACGTGCCCGGGCCAGTTCCCCTCCTTCACCTCGTGCTCCGCGACATGCACGAGGAAGCGGCCACCGTACGGTTCGAAGGTGGTGGCGATCCGCTCGATGTACTCCGCCACCTCCGGGTGCGGGGCGGCCTCACGCAGATGAGCTATGACGTAGGCGGGCATGGCGTCCTTCCGGTTGGTCGGGCGGTCGGTCCATACGTACGTACGCCGACGATCGTGGCAGGCGGACGGGCGCGGGGTCGATGACCTCAGGGGTAATGCACCCCTGGCCGGGGGTCGATGATCAGCCCGTCGCCGTGTTGTCGTCAGCGTGCTGCCGTCAGCCCGCGGCGATCGACGTGAGCCGGGTCCGGCTGTCGATTCCGAATCCGGGAACTCACGGCTTCCGTGAGTCGGGCTCAGTGGGGCTTGCGGTGGTCGTACCTCCGTAGGGTCTCGGCAGTTTCGCCATCGCGGCGCGGATGGTGTCCTCGACAGCGGGGACGTCGATGCCGAGGCTGCGGAGGCGGTCGGCGGCTTCGGGGACGGTGATGCCGAACCTGGCGGAGGCCGCGCAGAGGTGATCGAGGGGCACCGGGTCTCCGGGGGTCAGCCACAGGCGGCGACGCGAACGGTATTGGAGATGCTCCTGAATACTGGTGCCGCTCAGATCTCTGCTGAGCAACCGGAGGTCGACCCCGGGATCCCTCTTGTCGAGCAAGTGCCACACGCCGGAGGCGGGGACGTTCAGCCCGTACGACTCCAGACGGGTCGCGACCTCGGTCACGGGTCGGCTCAGCTCATATGCGGTGGCCAGCAGACCCTGCATCGAGACCCCGGTGTCGTTCGTGCGCAGCACTCTCCAGAGGTACAGGCCATCGTCGAGCAGTGCTTCGTCGAGCCCTGTCGGCGTTTCGGGAAGGACCAGCGGACAGACGACCCCCAGCGCACGCAGCCTCTCCACCACGGCTGTGGGCGAAAGCCCCAGAACATTGGCCGCACCCCACACGTAAGCCCATGGAAGGGACTCAGGCACGATCCACCCGTGCTCGTCGTCTCCTTCCAGCCCATGTGCGAGAAGCCGTCGGTCCTCGTCCGAAAGCCGGGTCAGGGGGGAGGCCGGCGGACGCAACCCATAGGCGGTGAGAACGGAGACGACGCCGTCGACGGTCATACGGCATTCCCGAGCGGCCTTCAGAACGTGGGCGACGATCACGGTTCCGCCCGCGTCGAGCCAGTCCGGCGCCGCGTCGAGACCGCGACTGAGCAGGCGCAGATCCTCGGCACACTGGCGTGCGGGCGGGTCGGTCACTCTCAGTCCGTAACTCCGCAGCCTCCGACAGACCTCCCGCACAGGGAGGCCTGTCAGCTCGGCACTCCACAACAGGTGCCCCGGGGCGACCTCGTGGCCACCATGCAGCCATCGGCGCTCGCCTTCGCCGTCCTGGCTCAGCAGGAGGAGGTCGATCTTCTCCGGACGGTTCGGGATGGTCTCGGCCAACGAGACGTCGAAGCCGTACACCGCCATGCGCTCGGCCGTCTCCGCGACGCTCAGGCCCAGGTCCACATAGGCATGGAGGAAGTGCCTCAAAGGCACGGGCTTCCTGGTGGAAAGCCATGCCCCTCCGCGGCGCAGACGAGCGTACTCGTCATCCTGCGAGCCGCCCCCGAGAAGCGCCACGTCCACCGGATCGGGCTCACCGTCCGGGTAGCGGTCGGGCTCCAGCGCACCGACGCCCAGTTCCACGGCGCGCGCGGCGGTCGCCCGAGGAGTCCGACCGATCAGGGCCGCGGTCTGCAGAATCCACGCGGGGCGGGCCATCTGCGCCTCGGACGCGGCCAACAGGACACCATCCGACGGAAACGCCGGAACGAGCGGGCCCACATCAGCCAGTTCCGGGACGACGTCGACCAGCTGGTCCGCCGCTCCATGGGCGAGCAATCGCCAGAGCAGGACGTGGTCGGCGACGCGTACGACCGTGAAACGGTGGTCGAGCCGATGCTCAGGGTGACCGCTCTCGTTCCATACGAGGATCCCGATGTCCTGAGGCAGACAGCCCACCTCCGACGGCCGGAACGCGCGGCCGTCGTCCAGCCGCAACTCCACGTCGGCCGCCATGGCCGCCTCGGTGACGATGTCGGCGACCTTGAGGTGGGTTCTCGCGACCTCGCACACCCACTGGTAGCTGAGCAAGCCACTGGGTGAGGCGACCAGTTCCCCGACGGCCATACGGAGCAGTTCCTCGACGTCCCGCGATATGTCGCTGAGGATCTGGAGGCGGTCGACGGAGAGCTTGGGCACCCGGTTCCCGGTCAGAGTCACCACGGCGCCTCGCAGCACGACATCGTCCTCCGCGTCCTGCGCGTCCTCTGCCGCGAGGACGCCCGTCATCCGGGTGGGCTCGGTCACGATCCCGTCGACCAGCACCCCGCCCCCGGACTCGCACCAGATCACCGCGGGAACGCCGTCCTCCGCTGTCGGACCGGGTACCCGCATACCACCGGCGTTGACGGCGGCCGTTGTGTCCCCCGCCCGCAGCGCGTACTCCCCCGCCGGCCACCTGGCCGACCGCATCCCGTGCTCCGCGGTCGTCTCGAACTCGGCGACTCCGAGCAGCCCGATCAGCTCCGTGACGCACGAGGGTGCGCCCTTGCGCAGGTAGAGCCGTACCGTCGTTCCCGGCTGTCTCCTCTCGGTGCTCCGTTCGATCCGGAACAGGTGATTGGGCCCGTGGATCGCCACCTTGAAGCACGGCTCGGACGTGGCCCCGTCCTCTCCCAGCCTTCGCGTGATCACCTCGATCTCGTCCGCGATCATGAAGTAGCTGAGCACCCCGATGCCGAAGCGGCTGACGGGGTGCATCTGGATACCCGCGCGCTCCCACAGGGCCCGCTCGTTGCGTACGTCCGTCAGGTCGGTGAAGCGGGTGCCCGCGCGGGCGAAGACGCGGCTCAGTTCGGATTCGCCCATTCCGATGCCGTTGTCCTCGCAGAGGAGGTAGGGGCGGCCGTCCGGGCCGACCCCCTGTTCGAACCGGATTCGCCCTTTCCAGTCGTCCGGGGCGCCGCCGCCCGACTCGGCCGCCAGGAACGCGGTCCGCGCCCTGCGGTAGCGACAGGCGTCCAGCGCGTTCTGGTAGAGCTCGCGGACGGCGAGGCCGGGGCTGCGGTAGAGCTGGTCGCCCATCAGGAGTTCCTGCACCCGGCGCGGATCCACCTGGAACTTGCTGTAGCTCTCGAACTTGGGCCGGTCGTCGTCGCCGAGGGCGGCCTCCACGCCCTCGGCGGAGGCTCGCTGCGGCAACGCCAGCAGGGGCGCCAGCGTTTCGTCGGCGCCGGCGGCGCGGCGGATGTCGTACAGCAGCAGGTCGACCTGGTCGACATGGCGGCGCAGCGCCTCGACCACCGCCTCGTGGTGACAGTCGGCGGCCTGGAGGACCATACGGCCGTTGTCGCTGTGCCAGGCGGCTCCGGCCACGGTCTCGCGGAGTTCGGCCAGGCCGACCGGATAGGGGATGCCCAGGTTCTCCACCAGGTCGTCCGGGAGCGCGGTGATGTCCAGTGCCCTGGCCCGGGCGACGGCCAGAAGCACGGCAAGACGCCCCACGCGGACCTGCTGCGGCACTCCGATGCCGTCGGCGACGGACGCGACGGCATCGAGCCTGTCGAGACGCTCCGCTCGGCACATCTCCCCCAACGGCAACCGCAACCCGTAGAGCAGTTGCCCGGCCCGCCGCCGATGGAACAGCGCGCTCGACAAGGCATCCGGCAAGGGCAGTCGACCCACCAGATCCGCGTACGCCGCCCAGTGGTCCTCGGTCCCCCGCAGCCCGTGGTCCACCCACTGGTGGAACAGCCACCAACCGATGTCGGACTCGGCGCCCGGCCGCTCCGGCAGTCCCAACGTGGCCCGGCGGACGAGGCGTTCGTAACCGCGGTCGAAGAATGTCTCGAATCCTTCGCGGTCTCCCCCGGCCCGTGTCAGCCGGAGGTCCGTGGGGTCCACAGAGAGCCGTGCGGTCGCGGTACGCATCCACAAGGTCTGGGACAGGTACGGGGCCAGGGTCAGGAGCAGGACCTCGGCGGGCTGGAAGTCCCAGTCGGGGGCGCCCTCCGCACACACCAACTGGCTGATCTGGCCGTGGAACCGGGTGGCGAAGGACCGGTCCCACCAAGGGTCGCCGGTCGACTCCCACTCCGCCTCGTCGTGCAGCGCGGCGAGCACGGTGGCGATGTCGCGAGCCGTGCCCTGGAGCAGCGACGCGTCCCTGCTCTCCGGTACACGCCGCCAGAGCGGGGAGTGCGCGACCTCACGCGTCCAAGCGTGAAGTCCTTCCGTGGGGGCGGCGTTGGGGGGCGCGGGCGCCGCGAAGTGATTGATCACCACCTGATCCACGTCACGCGCCTGGAAGGCCGTGCCGTGGACCGTGGCGTCACTGATGCTGTTGTCCGTCCCGCCCCGCTCTGTCACACCGTCAAGCGTAGAAGCAACTCCCGTACCCATCAGGGGAAGCCGCCCCCAGGATCAGCCGAACTGCACCGACCTCTTCGCCAACCCCATCCAGAAGCCGTCGATCACCGACTTCTGAGCGTCCAGTTCGCCGGAGGCCTCCGCCGCGCCCATCGTCACGAACAGCGGGGCGAAGTGTTCGGTGCGGGGGTGGGCCAGGTGGCCTGCCGGGGACTTGTGGAGGAAGTCCACGAGTGCGTCCCAGTCCTGGGATTCGAGGGCCTGGTGGCCCCAGGCGTCGAACTCCGCCGACCACGAGGGGATGCCGCCCCGGCGGAGGGCGGCCAGGTTGTGGGTGAAGAAGCCGGAGCCGACGATCAGGACGCCCTCGTCACGGAGGGGGGCCAGCTTGCGGCCGATCTCCATCAGCTTCAGGGGGTCCAGCGTCGGCATGGAGATCTGGAGGACCGGGATGTCGGCCTCCGGGTACATCTCGACCAGCGGGACGTACGCGCCGTGGTCCAGGCCTCGGTCGGGGATGTCCTGGACCGGGGTGCCGGGGGCGCGCAGCAGCTTGCGGACCGACTCCGCCAGTTCGGGGGCGCCCGGAGCGCCGTACTGGACCTTGTAGTAGTGCTCGGGGAAGCCCCAGAAGTCGTAGACCAACGGCACGGGGTCCACGGCGCCGAGGGCCAGCGGGGCCTCCTCCCAGTGGGCGGAGACCATCAGGATCGCCTTGGGGCGGGGCAGGGTCGCGGACCAGGCGGCCAGTTCGCCGGGCCAGATCGGGTCGTCGGCGAGCGGTGGGGCGCCGTGGCTCAGGTAGAGCGCCGGCATGCGCTCCACCGCGGGGCGCCCCTCGGTGACTGTGGCGGCGGACATCAGGGTGACTCCCTAGACACTCGCGACCGGCAGAGCCCGCAGGGCGTGGAGCACTCCTGCCGTATGGGTGCGTAGATCGCGTACGACATATACATCGCATGCATCACATACATGTGATGCACCACATGCGGGATGCATATGCCTCAGCGGGCACTGCGGTCGCTTCAGACTGTTTGGTTTCTTCTGCCTCTTCGGCTTCTTCAGGCTTCTTCGTGCACATCAGCGCCTTTCAGGCGCTTGAGACCTCTCTCGACTCCCCAGTAATTGAAGTCTCAATATTTATTGCTTCACCATACATCTCTATAGTTCAAAATTCAAGAAGGGTACTCGTACAGTGGGTGTATGAACACCGCATCCGACACGGCAACCGACACGGCCCCAGACATCGACGAGCCCCGCTGGCTCACCGAGGACGAGCAGCGGACCTGGCTGGCGTACGTGGACGCCACGACCCTTCTGGAGGACCATCTCGACCGGCAGTTGCAGCGCGACGCGGGCATGCCGCACCTCTACTACCACCTACTGGTGGTGCTGTCCGCGGCACCGCATCGGCGGCTGCGGATGACCGAGCTGGCGATGCACACCAAGATCACGCGCTCTCGGCTCTCGCACGCCGTGGCGCGGCTGGAGAAGAACGGGTGGGTGCGGCGCGAGGACTGTCCTTCGGACAAGCGGGGACAGTTCGCGGTGCTCACGGACGGGGGGCAGGAGATTCTGGCCAAGAGCGCGCCGGGGCATGTGGCCGCCGTACGGCAGGCGATGTTCGACCGGCTCACGCCGGAACAGCAGAAGTCCCTCGGCGAGATCATGGGGATCATCGCCGAGGGACTTCAGCCGAAGGAGGCGGGGGCCGATCTGCCGTGGCTGCGGTAGCGCTCCGCTCCGGTGGGCCGTGGGGCGCCGTGGGACTGCCCGTTGTCCGCAGCCGCGGGTCGTTCGTGGCTGGTCGCACAGTTCCCCGCGCCCCTCTTTGTCGGGTTTCGTCCTTCAAAGAGGGGCGGCGCCGCTTCGCCCCTTCAAAGAGGTCTGCCGTCAGTGGGCCACCACCGGCACCCTGACCTCGTCCACCGCACCCTCCGTCTCGCCCGTCCCGGAGGGTGACGTCATGTCCGGCTTACCCGTGTTGACGAAGGTGAAGGCGATGGTGGCGGAGAAGGCGAGGATGGCTACGGCGAACCAGATGGCGTTGGTGTAGCCGTGGACCATGCCCTGGAGTTCGACGAGTTGGGCGGCCGGCTTGGAGGTGGCCGTGGCGATGTGGTCCTTGATGTAGGCGGTCGTCGCGGACGCGGCGACCGTGTTCAGCAGGGCCGTACCGATCGCGCCGCCCACCTGCTGGGAGGTGTTGACCATCGCCGAGGCGACGCCCGCGTCACGCGGCTCCACCCCATACGTGGCCAGGGACATCGCCGGCATGAACGCCGTACCCATGCCGAGGCCGAGCAGGAGCTGGGCCGGGAGCAGCAGACCGACGTACGAGGAGTCGACCTCCATCTGGGTGAGCAGGAGCATGCCCACGCCGGCCACCAGGAAGCCCGGTGCCATCAGCAGGCGCGGTGCCACCCGGGTCATCAGGCGGGTGCCGATCTGGGTGGAGCCGATGATCATGCCCGTGATCATGGGGAGGAAGGCGAAGCCGGTCGTGACCGGGGAGTAGCCCTTCACGATCTGCAGGTAGTAGGTCAGGAAGAGGAACAGGCCGAACATCGCGATGATCGCCAGGCCGAGGGAGAGGTACACGCCGCCGCGGTTCCGCTCGGTGATCACGCGCAGTGGCAGCAGCGGGGCCTTGACCTTGGACTCGACGAGCGCGAAGGCCGCGAGGAGTACGGCGGAGGCGATGAACAGGGCGATGGTCAGACCGTCGCCCCAGCCCTCGGACTCGGCCCGGGTGAAGCCGTAGACCAGCGAGACCAGGCCCAGGGTGGACAGGATGACACCGGGGATGTCCAGCGGGGAGCGGTTGCGGCCGCCCTCCGGCTCACGGATGACGAAGTACGCGCCGGCCGCCGCGATCACCGCGAACGGGATGTTGACGAAGAAGGTCCAGCGCCAGTCCAGGTACTCGGTCAGGAAGCCGCCGAGGATCAGGCCGACGGCGCCGCCGCCGCCCGCGATCGCGCCGTAGATGCCGAACGCCTTCGCGCGCTCCTTGGCGTCCGTGAACATCACGGCGAGCAGGGAGAGCGCGGCGGGCGCGAGCAGCGCGCCGAAGGCGCCCTGGAGCGCGCGGGCGCCCAGCATCATCGCCTCACCGGTGGCCGCGCCGCCCAGCGCGGACGCACCGGCGAAGCCGACCAGACCGGTGACGAAGGTCCGCTTGCGGCCCCACAGGTCGGAGATACGGCCACCGAAGAGCAGCAGACCGCCGAAGGCCAGCGCGTACGCCGTGATGACCCACTGACGGTTGCCGTCGGATATCCCCAGGTCCTGCTGGGCGGACGGGAGAGCGATGTTCACGATGGTCGCGTCGAGCACGACCATCAGCTGGGCGAGCGCGATGAAGACGAGCGCTTTCCAGCGGTTCGAGTGCGAGTCGTCCACTGACGGCTCGGCGACGCGTCGGGCTGTTTCAGACATGGGGGTACCCACTCCGGGACTTCGTGACGGAAAGATCAGTACGGAAAGACCGGTACGGAAGGTCGGTAAGGAAGGTCGGTACGGAAGGCAAGAAAGGTCCGTACGGAAATATCAGTGCTTGGCGGCAGAAAAAGGGTGTCGTGAGGTACGGCGCGTCATCCTTGACGGCCGGAGGTCTGTGTCGTGAGTGGTGGCTCTCGGGGCGTCGCCGACCGGTTGGTCAGGCCTGACGCAGGTCCTCCATGGTCGGAGGCGTGCCGGGCAGGCCGGAGGGCGCCGGGGACCGCAGGCCGTCGAGGAACAGTTGCAGCGTGCGGTGCAGATAGCGGTCGGCGCCCGTGCACTGGGTGCCGGCCGGGGGCCTGCTGAGCTGGCTGACGGCGAGCATCATGTCGCCGACGCCGACGTCGGCGCGGAGCTGTCCGGCCCGCCGGGCGCGGTCCATGACCTCGTCGATCAGGTCCTCCAGCCGTTCACGCGCCGCCTCCAGGTCGGGGTGGTGCTTGTCGAACGTGCTCTGGACCATCGGGCAGAGCGCGGCGATCCGCTCGGCGGCGGCGGTGTGCGCGAACCGCGACAGCGCCTCGAAGGCGTCGCCGGTCTCGGTCAGCGCGGCCTCGGCCGCGCGCGCCGTACGGTCCATGACCGAGCAGACGACCTCCCGGACCAGTGCGTCGCGGTCCGGGAAGTTGCGGTACACCGTGGCGTTGCCGACGCCGGCCCGGCGGGCGATCTCGTCGAGCGGCACCTCGGGGCCGAACTCCACGAACATCTCCCGGGCGGCGGTGACGATCCGCTCCCGGTTGCGCAGGGCGTCGGCCCGCGGACGGGGCGCCTTGCGCTGAACGGGGGTGGCGGTCTGCACGGCGTACTCCTTGAGAGTGATTATCCGGGGATGGAGTCCCCGTTTCGCTCGGACATCTGGCTAAACGGGGAAGTGATCCCCGGTTATTTCCCGCCGCCGAAGAGATTCTCTGTGACCTGAGTCACTGGCTCTCCCGGGGGCGCCGTCATCTGAAGGTGAAAACACACGTTCGGCCCTTGCCAGCGCGCGTCCCCGCACCCCCCGGCCCAGGGTGATCGAGAGGGCGCAGCCTCCTCACGGGCGGCTGCCGTGACGCGAAGGGAACCCTGCATGCAGCAGCCGGACCCGCGCTCATCGTCCGTACGGCGCCGGATATGCCCGCGCCGCGTCGTCGGGCTCGCCTCGGTCACCGTTCTCACGCTCGCGGTCAGCACCTCCGCCGGCAGCGGGCACCTCATGGCGGGGACGACGACGGCCGCGGGCGCCACGGCCGTGGCCCGCGGTTCGGCGCTCGGTCCCTGCCTGCTCCGCAGCCAGGTCGGCGTCCAGATGTCGGAGGGCATACCGACCCCGCCCGGCTACTCCCGTTCCACCGGCACGGTCCGCGCCCTCAACCTGATGATCGACTTCTCCGACACACCCGGCGAGGGCAGCGCGATGGACCGCTTCGCGGAGTTCGCGCCGCAGACCCGGAAGTGGTTCAGGACCAGTTCGTACGGCCGCCTCGACTACCGTCCCGAGGCCCCGGTCACCGAGTGGCTGCGGATGCCCAGGCCCTTCCGCGCGTACGACATCCAGCGCGGCGCCCCCTTCGAACCCGGCTACCGCCGTCTCGTCGAGGACCTGGTGCGGGTCGCCGACCCGCTCGTCGACTTCCGGACGTACGACCTCGTCAACGTCCTCATGACCCCGAACGCCGGACCCTCCGCCCTCGACACGGTCCTGTCCGTCACCTTCGCGGGCAACCGGGAGGCGCCGATCGCCGACGGGGTCCCGATCTCCAACGCGTCGTTCGTCTACAGCCGCCAGGACGACGGGTCCGGCTCCTACGCCGAGACCGGCTACCGCGTCCTTCCCCACGAGAACAGCCATTCCTTCGGACTGCCCGACCTCTACACCCACGAGGGCGGGGGCGCGGTCGGGCACTGGGACATCATGAGCGAGGACTGGGGCGTCGACAACGATCTCCTCGGCTGGCACAAGTGGAAGCTCGGCTGGCTCGACTCGGCCCAGGTCGGCTGCGTGGCCGCCCGCGGGAGCGTCGAGTACACGCTGACCCCGCTGGCCGAACCCGGCGGCGGGAAGCTGGTCGTCGTCCCCCTCACCTCCCGTACCGCGTACGCGTTCGAACTGCGCACCCGGGCCGGGAACGACGACGCCGTGTGCCGTCCCGGCGTGCTGGTCTACCGGGTCGACGTCGGCATCGAGACCGGGCACGGGCCCATCAGGGTGTACGACTCCCGTCGGGACAGCGGAGGGTGCACCCGCAGCCCCAACGTCCACGCCGAGTTGTCGGATGCGCCGCTCGTCCTCGGGGAGACCTTCAGGGACCTCAGGTCGGGAGTCGCGATCACGGTGACGGGGACGGATGTCGCGGGGAATCACCGGGTGCGGGTCACCAGGCAGTGAGTGTGGTCGGGGACGAAAGCACGGGAGCAACCGCACACGACCCGCGCCCGCGACGCACCCCCGCCCCCGAGCTCTGAGGCACCCGGCTCAGCGGCGCGGCTGGGCCGCATTACCGTGAGCCCATGCTCCCGAACGTCATGAGCGCTGCCGACGAGTCCGTGGCCGCCGCCTCCGCGCCCGCCGAGGCCGTCGCACCCCTGATGCGGGGGATCATCGTGTTGCGGCGGCTCACCGAGGCGGACGGGGTGATGAGTCTCAGTGGGCTGGAGAAGGCCACCGGGTTGGCGCGGTCCACGGTCGACCGGATCACGGCGACGCTGGCCCGGATGGGGTACGTACGGCTGGACGGGCGTGACGCGGTGCTCGCGCCCCGGCTGATGGAGCTGGGCAACGCCTATCTGGCCGCCCTCCGCCTCCCCCGGCTGCTGGACGCGTACGCCGACGCCCTCGCCGACGAGCTGGACGAGTCGGTGTCCCTCGCGGTCGGCGACCGGGACGGCATCCGCTTCATCCACCAGGCCACCCGGCGCCGCGCGATGTCCCTCAGCTTCCGCATCGGCGACCTGCTGCCCGCCGAGCGCACCGCGCCCGGGCCGCTGTTCGCCACCGAGTGGGACGCCGCCGACTGGGCGCGGTGGCGGGCGCGGCGGGAGGCCGACCCCGAGGGGCGCGGCTTTCCGGCGGTGCCGCCGCGCGGTGGGGCGTACGACGACTTCGAGGCCCGTACGGCTCAGGCGGGCGCCCAGGGGTGGGCTCTGGACGACCAGTTGATCGAGCCGGGGCTGGTGGCGGTGTCCGTACCCGTACGGGATCCCGGGACCGGGCGGGTCGCGTGCGTGGTCAATGTCGTCAGTCATACGAGCCGGCACACGGCGGAGTCCCTGCGTACGGCGCTGCTGCCGCGGCTGCGGGCGACGGTGGCCGAGATGGAACGGGAGCTGCGGGCGGCCTCCGGGCCGGGGGGCGTCTCAGGTGCGCCGGGCGGGCCCGGGGAGGGGGCGGGCGTGTCTCCCCTCGGGCTCGCCGCCTGGACCGGGGCCTCCAAGCAGGAGCTGGGGCGGGAGTTCATCGAGTCGCTCGCCCGTGGGCTGACCGTCATCACCTCGTTCGGCGAGGGGCGGGCCGAGTTGACGCTCACCGATGTCGCGCAGGCCACCGGGCTCGCCCGGGCGACGGCTCGGCGGGCGCTGATCACCCTCGAACACCTCGGGTACGTCACCTCGTACGACCGCTTCTTCCGGCTGACGCCCCGGGTGCTGGGGCTGGGGTTTCCGCCGCTGTCCATGCTGCCGCTGCCGCGTATCGCCGCGCCGCATCTGGCGGAGCTGTCCGAACGGGTGCACGACTCGGCGTCGCTCGCGATCCTCACGGGGGGTGGGGAGGAGGTGCAGTACACCGCTCGGGTGGCCACCAGTCGCATCATGAGCGTCAACATCACGGTCGGGACGCGGTTGCCCGCGTATGCGACGTCGTTGGGGCGTGTGATGCTCGCCGATCTCCTGCGGGATGGCGTTCCTCTGCCGTCGGAGCTCGTGCCGCTGACCCCTCGGACGGTCACCGATCGCGGGGAGTTGCTGGCCGTGTTGGAGCGGGTGCGGGAGGACGGGTTCGCTCTGGTCGACGGGGAGTTGGAGGAGGGGCTTCGGTCGATCGCCGTGCCGGTGCGGGGGCGGGGTGGGCGGGTTGTCGCTGCCGTGAATGTGGCGATGCACAGCAGTCGGCGGAGTGTCGAGGAGTGTGTGGGGGAAGTGCTGCCGGAGTTGCGGGTCGCGGTGGGGCGGGTGGAGGCGGAGCTGCGGGTGGCGGAGAAGTTCCGGCGGGTCGCGGGGGCGTGAGGCCTTCCTTTTCCGCCCCCGCGAGGAAAACACGGCGGAACCCCGGGCCACTTGAAGGGCGTGGCCCGGGGTCTCGATGGGGTCGGCTCAGTGGTTCGCGGACGCCAAGGGCGCGGGCTCGGTGGTCGCCTCCGTGGGCCCCTGCTCAGCCCCAGCCACAACCACCCCCTTCCCACCCCGCATCAACAGCAGGGCCAGCACCGCCGCCCCCACAACCCCCGCCGCCCCTGCAAGGAAACTCGCCGACATCGCGGAGGTGAAGGCGTCGTACGCGGCAGCGAGCAGGGCGTCGTCCCCGGTGGCCGTGGCCACCGCCAGCGCGTCACCCATGGAGTGGGCGGCGGCCCCAGGGGCGTCGGCCGGCATATTGCCGGTGAAGGTGGAGGAGAGGATCGCCCCGAGGACAGCGACCCCGAGCGCCGCACCCGCCTGCTGGATCGTGTCGTTGAGAGCGGACCCCACACCGGCGTGCTCGTCCGGGATCGCGCCCATCATCGCCGCCATCGCAGCCGGCATCGCCAGCCCGCTACCCGCCCCCATCAGGCACATCGCCCCCGCCAGCACACCCCAGCCGCTGGACGTCGAGAGGGTGGACAGGAGTCCGAACCCCGCCGCGATCACCAGGAGGCCCACCGAGGCCATGGCCCGGTTGCCCGTCTTCGGGAGCAGGCCCGCACCGATGCCGTTGAAGACGAGGGTCGCGACGGCCGCCGGGGTGAAGGCGAGGCCCGTCTCGGTGGCCGAGTAGCCGAGGACGAACTGCAGGTACTGGGTGAGGACCAGCATCAGTCCGCCGTTGGCGAGGGTGAGCAGGACCAGGGAGAAGCTGGCCCCCGTGAACACCCGGTTCCGGAACAGCGTCACAGGGACCATCGGGGACTGCGTACGGGTCTCCCACACCGCGAAACCGACCAGCGACAGCAGCGTCACGGCCAGCGAGACCTGCGTACCCGGCTCACCCGGGCCACCCTTCGGCAGCTCGATGATCGTCCAGATCAGCGCGGTCATCCCGACCATCGACAGCACCATGCCCAGCGGGTCGGCCTTGCGCCACGGCCCCTTGGACTCCGGCATCAGCACCAGCGCGGCCACGATGGCGAGCACCGCGATCGGGATGTTGATCAGGAAGACGACGCCCCACCAGAAGTGCGCGAGCAGCGCGCCGCCGAGCACCGGACCGCCGACCAGACCGACCATCGCCACCGCGCTCCAGGCCGCGATCGCCTTGGGCCGCTCGTCCTCGTCGAAGACGGTGATCAGGATGGAGAGCGTGCTGGGCATGATCAGTGCGCCGCCGACTCCCATCAGCACCCGGCCGAGGATCAGCGCCCCGGGGCTGGTCGCCTCCATCGCCACCACCGACGCGGCTCCGAAGAGCGCCAGTCCGACGATCATCGTCTTCCGCCGGCCGAACTTGTCGGAGAGGCTGCCCGCCGTTAACAGCAGACCCGCGAAGACCAGCATGTACGAGTCGAGGATCCACTGGAGGTCCTGGCTGCCGGCCTTCAGGTCCTCGGCGATCGTCGGGATCGCCACGGTGAGCACCATGTTGTCGATGACCAGCACCAACGTGCTCAGGCACAGCACGATCAGGATGAGCCAGCGACGCGGATCGCGGGCCTTCCGGTCCGATTTCCGGTCCGGCTTCCGGTCCGGCTTCCGGTCCGTCAGCTGATCCATTTCTCCAGCCCTTCTCACGCGTCGGTTCGAGCAGTTGCAGCGGCCAAGCAGTCACAGCAGTCACAGCACTTACGGCGATCACGGCGGCGAGGAGGATCCTGCTCGGTACGCCGTGCGTTCTGAGAAACACCGTACTTCTTCGCGAACAGTGTTCGCAAGGGGGTACGCCGTACGGATGCGAACACCGTACGCTGATCGCGTCAGCCGTACGCAGCGAAGGAGAGGCCCCATGTCAGCCGAGAAGCCGCAGGCGTTCCAGTCGGTGTGGACCCGGCCGCGGACCGGGCGGGAGCAGCCCGCGCTGAGCCGGGAGCAGATCGTGGCGGAGGCGCTGCGGCTGCTCGACGAGGAGGGCATCGACGCGCTGAGCATGCGCAAGCTCGGCGGTCGACTGGGCGCCGGCGCCACCTCGCTCTACCGCCATGTCACCAACAAGGACGAGCTGATCGAGCTGGCCGTCGACGAGGTGTACGGCGAGATCGAGGTGAACCCCTCCCCCGACCCGGCGAACTGGCGTACCGACACGGCCCGTTGCGCCCACAGCCTGCGCGCGACGATCCTGCGCCACCCGTGGCTGGCCTCGGTACTCGGCGAGATGGGCATGTCCTACCTCGGCCCCAACTGGATGCGGGTCTCGGAGGCCATGCTGAAGCTGCTGACCACCGCCGGGTTCCCGGCCTCCGAGGCGGACCGGGCGGTCGCCACGCTCGTCGCGTACGTCACCGGCATGGCCACCAGCGAGGCCGCCTGGCTCACCGTCCTCGCCCGCAGCGGCCAGGACGAACAGAGCGTGGTCGAGCGGCTGTGGCCGGCCGCCGAGGAGGCAGCCCAGGACTATCCGCTGCTCCGCGAGGGCTACGCCGAACAGCGGGGGACGGATCCCCGGGCGGCCCGGGAGGAGGGGTTCCAGTACGGGCTCGAGCGGGTGCTGGACGGGCTGGAGACGCGACTCACCTGACCATCAACCAGGGGGCCGCCCCTCCAACCCGTCAACTGACCCTACGCACTACCCGTTGCCCGGTACCCGCTCACCACACGTCACCCGTTGACGCCCGTGTACCGGCTCAGGCTCCAGTTCCACAGGAGCCGGGACAGTACGAAGGCCAGGAGGCCGATGAACGGGGCGGCCACGGCCAGGGCCTCCGGGACACCCATGGCTCCGCCGTGGCCGGTGAGCACACCGGCCGGGAAATAGGCGATGAAGGCGAGCGGCACGATGAAGGTGAACGCCGCGGAGGCGGCCTTCGGGAGGATGCTGAGGGGGTAGCTCCCGAAGGTCCCCATCAGCTCCTCCAGCCACTGGGTCCAGTACGAGGTGGCCGGGAAGTGGAACGCGGCGGCGGCCACGGCCGTGAACATCGCGGCCTCGACCAGCATCCCGCCGAGCACTCCCGCCACCACGTACGCGATCCGCCCCGCAGTCCAGTCGTGCGAGCTCCGCTGGAGCGCGGCGACGAACAGCCCGACCGCCACAACCAGGTCCCCGATGGCGTTGACCGGGAAGAAGGCCAGCTGGATCTGCCGGTACACCGGCATCGGACGGATCAGACAGGGGTCGACGATCCCCTCCTGGACGAGGATGTTCATGTACTGGACCCGGCCCAGGAAGAGCACGTACAGCCCGTGGCTGAGCATCCGCATGCTCGCGATCAGCAGCACGTCGGAGCTGGACCAGCCGCCGAGCCCGGGGAAGCGGGTGAGCAGCACCGAGGCGAAGACGATGATGGAGACCTGCCATATGGCCCCGATCGCGACGCCCATCAGGAACTCGCCCCGGTACTCCAGTCTGGCCCGGAAGTTGAGCTTGGTGATCCGCCAGACGACCCGCCAGGAGTTGAGGAAGGTGGTCATGGTCATCCTCCCTGGGCGACGACACGTCGGCCGGCCCGGTCCCAGAGCCAGCGGGTGAGCAGGGCGAGCAGCACGATCCAGACGCCCTGGACCGCCATCTGCGCCAGCGCGTCGTCGACGCCGATCCGCCCGACGTAGATGGAGAGCGGAACGCCGAGCGTCGACTGGAACGGCAGGAACGCGCTGAGCGTGATGAACCAGTCCGGGAAGTACCAGAGCGGCGCGTACACCCCCGAGAGCAGGTTCTGCGCGAAGAGGAGGATCATCAGGGCCGCCTCGTTGCGCAGCGTCCAGAAGCACAGCAGGTCGACCAGCGTCATCACGTAGTGGAGCACCAGTTGGCCGAGGAGCATGCTCACCGCGAAGACCGCCGCGACCTTTGGGGAGGAGGGCGCGGCGACGACTCCGACGGCGAGACACAGCACGTATCCGGCCAGCACCCAGCCGAAGCCGTACATCTGGTCGCCGAGGGCCCGTAGCGCGTAGTAGCGCCGGGGTTTCAGCGGGCGCAGGTACCAGTAGACGATCGTCCCGAAGTGCAGATGCTGGATCACCGTGTCGCGTCCGGCGCGCCGGTCCAGGCCGCGGATCCGGTTGGCGAGCACGGCGAGTACGGCGTAACTGACGGCCTGGGTCTCGTCGAGCCCGGCGCTGGAGTCGGTGTTCGCGTACAGGCCCCGCCAGAGGTAGACGACCAGGCAGACCTGGACGAACAGCCGGATGGCGGTGGCGGTCATACGGGGCGGGGCCAGCAGCTCGCCCCGGGGCGTGATCCAGGCGATGCGCCGGGCGCGTGCGGCGAGCGTGGCGGTCGTTGACATGGTTGTCATGGCTCAACCGCCTTGGGAGGCGGTCGGGACGGCGGACTCGTCCGCCTCGGCGGACTCGTCGGCGGGCGCCTGTGCCGGTACGGCGCTGAGGTAGGCGGCGCGCATGACGTCTTCGAGGTCGTTCTCCTCCAGCGCCAGATCCGCGATCCGGAACCGTCCGATGATCAGCTTCAGCGCCTCGTGCACGGTGGGGGCGTCCGGGCCGACCGGGCCGAACACCAACTGCGGTCCTTCTCTGCGCAGTACGGCGATGCCCTCGAACCCCGGGAGACGGGCGGGGTCGATCTCACGCGAGGCGTCGGTGGGGTCGGCGACGTCGGTGGGGTCCGTGAGGTCGGTGAGGTCGTCGAGGTCGGTGAGGGTCACCCGGACCTGCCAGGTGCCGCCGAAACGCCGCCGGATCTCCTGGAGCGGGCCGTCGAGCACGATACGGCCGTGGTTGATGAGCACGACCCGTTCGGCGAGCCGGGCCACCTCGGTCATGTCGTGGGTGGTGAGCAGGACGGTACGGTCCCGTTCCTCGACCTGGTGCCGCAGAAAGCGCCGTACCTGCTCCTTGACCACGACATCCATGCCGATGGTGGGCTCGTCGAGGAAGACGACGGGCGGGTCGTGGAGGAGGGAGGCGGCGAGGTCGCAGCGGACCCGCTGGCCGAGCGACAGATGCCGGACGCGGGTGTCCCAGAACTCGGACAGTTCGAGCAGTCCGTCGAACTCCTCGATACGGGCCCGGAACTGGCCCTCGGGGACCCCGTAGATGTCCCGGAGGATCTCGAACGACTCCCGGGCCGGCAGGTCCCACCACAGCTGCGTCCGCTGCCCGAACACCGCCCCGATGTTGCGGGCGTTGCGCTCCCGGTCCCGGTGCGGGACGACTCCGGCGACCAGCGCCTCACCGGAGGTGGGCGTCAGGATGCCGGTGAGCATCTTGATGGTGGTGGACTTCCCGGCCCCGTTGGGACCGAGCAGTGCGAGCAACTCGCCTCTGCCGACGGTGAAGTCGACGTCCTGCACGGCCACCTTCGCCACCCGCTCCGGGCTGACGAGCGACCTCAACGCCCCGGCGAGCCCGGGGCGGCGCACGGTCGTATGGAACACCTTGGACAACCCGCGCGCCTCGATCACCGCAGACAACGGCATCACATCCGTTCACTCGAGAGATGTCCGTTCGAAATATCGAACATCATTCGGCAACAGCGGCGGCAATGCTAGGGCCGGCGAGGTGGCCGAGAGAAGCGAATATGAGGGCGGCGGTGACGGGGGCGGGCCGCCGAACTCCCGCCCCACCCGCACCGCCGCACCGCCCGCACCGCCGCATCGCCGCATCGCCCGCGCCGCACAGCGGGTCGATCGGGCGCCGGGCATGCGGGCGAGGCGGAGGAGCACGGCGGCCCTTCGGGGGCGCGGGCGAGGCCGAGGAGTACGGCGATCCTTCGGAGACACGGGCGAGACCGAGGAGTACGGCGATCCTTCGGAGACACGGGCGAGACCGAGGAGTACGGCGATCCTTCGGAGACACGGGCGAGACCGACGAACACGGCGACCCTTCGGCAACACCGGCGAGACCGACAAACACGGCGACCCTTCGGGGGCACAGGGGAGGCCAACAAACACAGCAACCCTTCGGCAACACCGGCGAGGCCGACGAACACGGCGGCCCTTCGGGGACACAGGGGAGGACGGCGAGCACGGCGCTCCTCGGCGACACCGGCAGGCTGACGACTGCGGCGCTCCTCGGCGACACAGGCGGGCCGACGAGCACGGCGATCCTCGGCCGCGTCCGTTCCGCCTTCAACCGTCTGCCTACCGCCGGGAGTTCCGCAAAGGAGGCGGCGCGCTTCGACGGCTCTCCTTGGCGGGGCGACGGGCTGCCCGGAATCACCCGGCCGTCGCTCCGTCGCCGGTGGTTCTCTTCGGGGCCTCAATACGGCCGTATTGGCGGCAGCCGGCGTTTCCCGAACGGCAAAGCGTCGACGCCCGGCGCCGAAATGGCGCCGGGCGTCGGTCGCTTCAGCCGCTTCGCTTGGTTCGCGTCAGCGGCCGAGGCGGGCCTTCAGCTTTTTACCCTTGGCGGATTCGTCGAGGGTGTCCCACAGTTCGTCGGAACCGGGGTAGGTGTAGACGCCGGGGGCGCCCTGTTCGGCGCAGCCCTCTCCGTAGGACACGATGCCTATCTGGTACACCCGGCCCTCGAGCTTACGGAAAAGCGGGCCGCCGCTGTCGCCCTGGCAGGAGTCCTTGCCCTCAACCCCGGCGCAGACATTGACCTTCTTGTCGTACTGCGGGTAGGTCGCCTTGCACTCGACGTGCGACACGATCGGGACGTCCACCGCGCGCAACCGGTCCGGGAAGGACGGCACATCGGTGTTGGTGTTGCCCCAGCCGATGACGGTGGCCTTGGCGCCGGGGCGGATCAGCGCGTCGGTGCCCACGGTCGGGATGCGGACCGGGGCGATGCCGTTGACCGGCTTCTTCAGGATCAGGAAGGCGACGTCGTACGCCTCCTGCTTCTTGAGGTAGCGCGGGTGGATGACGATGTCGGCGACGTTGCGCAGCTGGCCCTGCTTCTTGTTCGACAGCACGGTCCGGCCGACGACCGTCTCTATTTCCTTGGGCTTGGTGCCCATGACGCAGTGCGCGGCCGTCATCACGATGTCCGCGGAGTAGAGGCTGCCACCGCAGAACTGCCGGTCGAACGGGCTCGCCTTGCCCTTGGAGAGCAGCGCGGCCATGAACGGGTAGGCGCCGTTGGCCTGGGCGCTGCCACCGATGATCTGCGCGCTCGGCCTGCCACGGTCCGCCGAGGTGGCGGCGTGCGCCGTCGAGACGGAGGCGGCGGCGAGCCCGAGTGCCGCGCCCGCCGCGACGACACCGGAGCCGATCCTGCGAACCGCAGCTCTGCGGGCGGTGTTGGAGGGCAAGGGGGATTGCGTGGGGTGTTGCATGGGGGGTGTTCTCCATTCCGAATGCCGGCGCGCTGAACTCGTCCGCGCCAAGGGCGACATCATCGCATCCTGTGAACTCCCTTGGAATACACGGATGGAGAGATTCCGACACCATCAAGATGGCCTCAAAATGGAACCCGGAGCAGCCTTTTCGCGTCCGCCCATCGGTATCCGTCCTCGCAAATGCCGATGGGCCACGACGGGTTGTGCTGCCGGACGACGACGGGAGATCGCCTCGCGGCTTCTGGACGACGCCGGGCGGCTACTTCCCGGGGCGTGCCGGCCGCGCGGGCGGACAGGCCCCGCACGAGCGGCCCGGGTTGACGTCAGACGCGGTCCCCGACCTGACGTTCACCACGCTCACGCTTTTCCCGACCTCGTGCACGGCACCGACGGGCCGAGTCCGAAAATCGCCGGGAGCGGGGGGAGCGCGCTCCCGCGTGGCAGGGCCTGGCACGCGTACAAGCGGCGGAGTCCGGGGCCGTCGCTGGACCGGTCGTTCGTACAGTCCAACTTCGGCATCGTCACCAGGATGCGCGTCCGCCTGACGCGCCTGCCCGAGGCGTACGCCCCCGCCACGCTCTCCATCGACGCGGACACGGACTTCGAGCCGGCGGTGGACACGATCCGGGAACTCCGGCCGACCGGTGGCCGCCGACCGCCGACTCAAGCCCGCCGAACTCCTACAGCGACCACGCCTACCGCCGCCTCGTGGAAAAACTCAAGAAGACGGTGGCCCCGAAGGAAACCCTGGCACCGGGGAGGCTGGAATCCGGCCGACCTCGTACGGAGCTACGGAGGGAGCATTTCCGCTCCACTGAGCGGCAGCCGCACCCCGAAGGCGAATTCCCCCAAAAAGTTCCGGCACCAAATTCTCCCGCCACATCATCTCACCACCCCGCCCGCACGAAGACCGCAGACCGAAGACCGCAGACCGATAGCAGAACACGGAAGAAATATCACGACCGACAACTACGACGCAGCACCCTATACAGCATCGATGCGACATCAAAGCGCCATCCGAACACGAGCGAACTCAGCGGGAGAGCATCATGGCGAGGCCGACGCGGGAAGCGTCTTCGGCGGAGTGGGCTCCCTCGGCAAGGCCGCGCACTCCTCGGCTTCTCTCGATCCCTGACCCACGAGCTCGGTCCGTCCGGCCTGACCGTCCACTCCGTGACACCCGGCTCGATCGACACCGAGATCGCCCCCAGCGAGCTGGCCGAGAATCGCAAGGAAGCCATGATCGCCGACATCCCGACGCGCCGCATGGGCAGCGTCCACGACGTTGCCGACATCATCGCCTTCCCGGCCCGACCAGAATCCAGCTTCGTCACCAGCGCGACCCACCACGCCGACGGAGGCTCCCATATCCACTGAGGACATCAGCGCAGCCGGACCCGGCCGGAGGCCGTCGAGCAGGAGCGGCCTCCAGGACATCCCCGCAGGCCCTCCCGGCCGCCTTTTCAGGGGACGGCAGCCCGTGCCACACGCGGCACGGCGAAGGTCTTCACCCGCACTGCGGCATCGATCATGGCCGGCCCTCATTCCGGGAATACGACCGGTTGCCTGTCATGAAGGGGTGCGTCGCCCACCGGACGACCCGTTCGCCTCTACCGATCGACAGAGCGCATCCGTTGGTGGCGGTGATCGAACGACGGCCGGGAGACGGCGAATGGACACACCCCGGTTGAGCGCCCGCCCGAGCGCCTTCGTGCAATGTGACCTCGCTCGCCAGGTGACGGGGAGTCAGCACGCATCAGGGCGCGTCCCTCTTTGCGCCGTCTCCCACGGCGCTCTCTCCCACGGCGCTCTCTCGCACGGCGCTCTCTCGCACGGGAGAGGCGATTGAGCCTTCCGGTAGAAGATGCGCCCCTCCACGGCACTCCATCCTGCTGACCGACCGGCGACCGCACATACCGACGCCGGTCGACGCCACGACGCCCCAGCCCCCATCGGCACCACCCACCCCCTGGAGGTTGTCGCCGAAGGGCCGGAGTTCTCCGCAGTGGCGACGGGTCGTCTTCCTCGCAGAAGGGTGTCCGATGCGCAATAAAAGCCGGCTTCTCGGCTTTCACCCCCCACAGTCGAACTGGCGTAGAGCAGTGGACAGAGCCTGCGTGACCGCTGTCGCCGGGGCGACGGTCGCGGCCTTGACGGTCGGTATGACCAGTCCCGCGCAGGCCGGCACAGAGAGTGGATCAGAGAGTGGAGGGGCCAAGGCCCACGCGATGAGCGGCACGGTCACGGCCGACGTGACCGCGCGGGGCGCGTCCGTGCACCGTGTCACCCTCGTCACCGGTGACCAGGTCGTCGTCGACGCCAAGGGCCGCGTGAAGGGAGTGGAGCCGGCGAAGAGCCGGGAGAAGGTGCCCGTCCAGGTATACATACGGGACGGCCGCACCCTGGTCGTCCCCGCGGACGCGCACCGTCTGTTAGCCGATGGCACACTCGACCAACGGCTCTTCGACATCGGCGAGTTGGACAAGACGGCCAAGCACAGGGGCCGGAACGCCGACCTGCCTGTGATCATCGGCTACCGGGGACGCGCCGCCACCATGAAGGCGGAGGTCCGTGACGTCGGTGACGCTCAGAAGCGCCGGACGCTCAAGGCCCTGAACGCTGACGCGGTCACCGTCGCACAGCATGACGCCACCAAGCTGTGGAACACCCTCACCGACGAGGCGCGCTCCGGCGCCCGCACCACCGCCCCCGGCGTCGCCCACGTCTGGCTGGACGGAATCCGGAAGGCCGGCCTGGACAAGAGCGTCCCGCAGATCGGCGCGCCCCGGGCGTGGGCCGCGGGCTACGACGGCAAGGGCGTGAAGGTCGCCGTGCTGGACACCGGCGTCGACGCCACCCACCCCGACCTCAAGACCCAGGTCGTCGCCCAGAAGAACTTCTCGGAGTCCCCCGACACCAAGGACCGCGTCGGCCACGGCACGCACGTCGCGTCCACCGTGGCCGGCACCGGCGCCAAGTCGAACGGCAAGTACAAGGGCGTGGCGCCCGGCGCGAAGATCCTCAACGGCAAGGTTCTCGGCGACGACGGCTCCGGCACCGACTCCGGGATCATCGCCGGGATGGAATGGGCTGCCGAACAGGGCGCGGCCATCGTGAACATGAGCCTCGGCGGTCCGGACTCCCCCGCGCTGGACCCGATGGAGGCCGCGGTCAACAAACTGTCGGCCGAAAAGGGCATCCTGTTCGCCATCGCGGCGGGCAACGCAGGACCGGGCCCGCACGGCACGATGAGCTCACCCGGCAGCGCGGACGCCGCGCTCACCGTCGGTGCGGTCGACGACAAGGACAAGCTGGCCGACTTCTCCAGCGTCGGCCCGAGGATCGGTGACAGTGCCGTCAAGCCCGACGTCACCGCGCCCGGCGTGGACATCACCGCCGCGGCGGTCCCGGGCAGCGTGATCGCCAGGGAGGTGGGCCAGAACCCGCCGGGCTACATGAGCATTTCAGGTACGTCGATGGCGACCCCGCATGTCGCGGGCGCGGCGGCGATCGTGAAGCAGGTCCACCCGGACTGGACGTACACCGAACTGAAGAGCGCCCTGACCGGTTCGGCCAAGGACGGCCGGTACTCCGTGTTCCAGCAAGGCGCGGGCCGTATCCAGGTCGACAAGGCCATCAAGCAGTCCCTGATCGCGGACCCCTCCTCGGTGAACTTCGGTACGCAGCAGTGGCCGCACGCCGACGACACACCGGTCACCAGGAAGCTGACCTATCGCAATCTCGGGAAGACGGACGTCACGCTGAAGCTCGCGGCGACCGCCACCGACCCGAAGGGGCAGGCCGCTCCTTCCGGCTTCTTCAAGCTCGGCGCCACGACCGTCACCGTGCCGGCCGGAGGCGAGGCCTCCGTCGACCTGACCGTCAACACCAAGCTCGGCGGCACCACGGACGGGGCGTACTCCGCGTACGTGACCGCCACGGGCGGCGGCCAGGCGGTGCGGACGGCGGTGAGTGTGAACCGCGAGATCGCGTCGTACGACGTGACGCTGAAGTACATCGGCCGGGACGGCAAGCCCGCGTCCGCCGCCGGCACGGGAAGCCAGCTGAACGGCACGGCCGGTCTCGCCTCGCAGTACATGGACTTTCCCGCGCCCGACGCGTCCGGCACCGCCAAGCTCCGCGTTCCCAAGGGCACTTATCTCCTCACCACCCAGATGTACGAGGATCCCGAGGACGGCGACAAGGGCGGCGACTGGATCGTCCAGCCCAAGCTGGACGTCACCAAGGACACGACGGTGACGATCGACGCCCGCACCACCAAGCCCGTCGACGTGACGGTCCCCGACACCGGGGCCGAGCCGGCGGACGCCGTCTCCTTCCTCAGGTACCAGGACGAGGACGACGACATCGGAGTGCTCTTCCAGGCCCGATCCTTCAAGAACACGCGCACCGCGCACCTCGGACCGCAGGTTCCCCGGGGCATGATCCAGCAGTGGGTCGGCGTCTGGGAAAAGGGGACCTCCACCCAGTACGCCACGGTGTCCGGCGGCCCGGTGAAGAAGTTCGCCACGGGCTACGCCAAGCACTTCACGGCCGATCAGTTCGCAACCGTGAAGGCCGCGGTCGGGGCCGCCGCGCCCGGCAAGACGGGTGTGGTCATGCCCAGCGGCTATCTGCCGTCGACCGGGCTGGACCTTCTGGCCTGGCCGCAGAGGCGCAATCTGCCCGCCCAGCGCACCCTTCGCTTGTCGACGGCCGACAACGTCGGCTGGACACTCGGCTCCATACAGTACGAGGGCGCCGAACCAGGAACCGAAGTCTCCTTCTCCCAGGACGCCCCGCAGACCTACCGGGCAGGCAGGACCTACCAGGAGACGTTCGGCACCGGTGTCCTCGCACCCGGCCTGGTCCAAGGAGCCGGCGTCATGAGGACGGGCAACTCCATGACCGCTGTGCTGCCGGTCTACACCGATGGCGAGGGCCACCCCGGCTTTTCGGCGTACTCGTCGGTCAGGACGACGCTCCACCGCAACGGAGTCAAGATCGTCGACACCGACGATCCGCTCGAGGGCACTCGCCAGTACGAGGTCCCGGCCGCGGAGGCCCGGTACAAGCTGACCACCTCCTTCAAGCGCAGCGCCAAGGTGGGAGCGATCTCCACCCGTATCGACGCGAGCTGGACCTTCCGCTCCAAGAAGACCGGCGAGGAAACGGCGATGCCGCTCTCCACGGTCCGCTTCCGCCCGGCGCTCGGCCTCGACAGCACGGCTCCCGCCGGCCGGACCCAGTCCATTCCGGTCGCCGTCGAGGGCGCCGCGGCGGGCCGGAACCTCAAGTCGCTGGCGGTCCACGCCTCGTACGACGACGGCCGAACCTGGCGCAAGCTGACCGTCAGGAACGGCCAGGTCTCCGTGAAGAACCCGGCGAAGGGCAAGGGCATCGCCTTCCGCGCCGAGATCACTGACAGCAAGGGCAACACCGCGGTGATCGCGGTCCACAACGCCTACCTCGGCAAGTGACACCACCCCGATGAGCCGAGCGGCCCGCCGGATTCCCCAGCCCCCGGCGGGCGCTCATGTCTGCCCACCTCCGCTGAACCGAGTACCCGTCACCAGCTCTACCGACCGACGGGACTCCTGCGCCTCAAACGAACCACTCAGGGCCGCAACCCGACCGGCACCCGCTCATGCTTCGCTTTCGCGGAACGAGTCCCGGATGGCAGCATTCCGGTCGACGGCCGGCGGCGGCTGGAGCCTCCGGTTCTGCGGTCCGGAGGTGAACGCGGTGCGGTGTTCAACCGTATCCCGTGTCGTGCGGGAGGCCCATGCGACAGCGTTACCCGGCACGCGGGCGGTGGTCGAACGTGTTGCGCGGGAGATCGGACTGCTCGGGCTGGTCGCCGTGATCACCTGGGTGACCGCCAGGAACTGGACCGGGACCGACTGGACGTCGGTGGACTTCGTCGTCGAACCGCGCTGGACATGGGCGGTTGTCGGCGGCGCGGTCGCCGCCACGCTGATCCGGCTGTGGGCGCCGGCCGTCGCGGTGGTCGCCGCGGCCACGCTGCTCGGCTGGTGGCCGGCGTCGGGCATCGCCGTCGCCGTGACGGCCTTCAACCTCTGCGGGCAGCGCCGGTCGAGGGGGTTCAGGGTCGCCGTGTTGGGCCTGGCCGCCGTGACCGGTTACAGCGTCGGGCTGCTCTCCGCCCTCATGCCGATGTCCGTGGTGACAGGGCTTCACCTGGTCACGGCGCTGGTCTGCCTGGGGTTGCCCGCCGGGGTCCGGGCGCTGCTCGGGACGGCGGACCACGTGGTCCACGCGCTGCGGGAGCGGGCCCACTTCCTCGAAGAGAACTACCGCCTGGCGGAGTCGACGGCACGTCTTCAGGAGCGGTCGCGGATAGCCCAGGAGATGCACGACCAGCTCGGGCACAGGCTCAGCCTCATTTCTCTGTACGCGGGGGCTCTGGAGCTGGCGTCGACCGGCAAGACACCGAAGGCGGGCGGCGACGAGGCCAGGTTGATCCGTGGCACGGTGCAAACCGCCATGCGCGAACTGCGTGCCATTCTCGGCGTACTGCGCTCCACGGACAGCGATCACGCGGCGCTGCAGCCGGTCGAGAAGACGGGTCTGCGCTCGGACATCACGCGCCTGGTCGAGCAGTCCCGCTCGGCGGGTGTGGAGGTCGGCCTGAGGTGGCAGGGAGCCGACCTGCACGACGTCGCCGTGCCGGTGAGACGGGCCGTACACCGCGTCGTCCGCGAAGGACTGACCAACGCGCACCGGCACGCGTCCGGCTCGGCCGTCTCGGTCGTGGTAGAACACGGTCCGGACAACCTCCGCGTGGATGTCTCCAACGGGCGGAGCCCGGAGGCGGTACCCGGGGGGACCGAGCTCTCGGCCGGCACTGGGCTGGGCCTCGTCGGCGTACAGGAGCGTGTGGCCCTGCTCGGCGGCGAGTTCTCCATCGGCCTCACCCAGGAGGGCGGTTTCCGGATGACCTCCCGGCTCCCCCTGTGTGAGTCGGTCGGGCCCACCCCGGACACCCGACGTATCCAGCAGGACAAGGCGGGCGGCACTCCGCCGACCTCGCCGACACCAACTGTCGGACCACAGACGCCTTTTGGCCACCGAATGCGTCAGGGAACCTCCGCCGTGCTCATCGTGGGCCTGGTGAGCGTGGCGGCGCTGCTCGCCGTCGTACTCAATGCTCTGCCCTGGTACTCAGCGGAGTACCGGGAGATGGTGGAGCGGTCCGGCACGGACGCGGTCGCTTTCGGTATGACCCGCGAGGAGGTGGACACCATCGTTGGCCTGGACGACCCGATGGCACGACTGGCCGCACGATCCGTCGAGTCGCCGCCCCCACCGTCCGCCGACGCCTGTATGTACGCCCAGGAATGGCTGAGTGACAGTCAAGCCCGTGTTGACCGATACTGTTTTTTTCAAGATCACCTGATCAGCATCGACCGCTACGAGGTCGGTGGCGATGAAGGTGTCAAGGGCGCCCCTGGGATGCGACGGTGACGAGCGAGAACTCGGCGCGACCCGTCCGGGTCCTGCTGGCCGACGACGAGCGACTGCTGCGCGCGGGGCTGCGCCTCGTGCTGGCGCACGCCGACGACATCGACGTGGTCGCGGAGGCCGCCGATGGCGCGGAGGCGGTCGATCTCGCCGTCCGTCACCGCGTCGACGTGGTGCTGATGGACATCCGGATGCCGGGCACGGACGGCCTCACCGCCGCGGAGATGCTGGCGTCCCGGGCACCGTCGGTCCGGGTGGTCATGCTGACCACGTTCGGCGAGGCCGAGTACGTCACCCGCGCGCTCGCCGCCGGAGCGGCGGGCTTCGTACTCAAGGACACCGGCCCGCAAGAGCTCATCCAGGCAGTACGCGTCGCTGCGAGCGGCGATGCCATCCTCTCCCCGCGCGTCACCCGCGACCTCATCGAGGAGTACGTGATCACGAATGCCCGGCGGGCCGACGAGGCGCGGCGGCTGGTGGGCCTGCTGACCGAGCGCGAGCGGGACGTGCTCGTCCTGATCGGCCAAGGCCTGTCCAACGCCGAGGTCGGCAGAAGGCTTTACCTGGGCGAGGGAACGGTCAAGACACACGTGCGGCACATCCTGGCCAAGCTGGACTGCGCCAACCGTGTCCAAGCCGCGATTCTCGCCCATGAGGCCGGCCTGCTGCCGGCCTCATGACAGCGGCACGCGGCGACGGCAGGGGTGCGCAGGCCGGCAGTGTCGAGATCCCGGGTTGCGGAGTGACACCAGGCCCAGCACCGCCGCTCACAGGCCGCCGTTCTCTCGGCTTCTTCCCCCGATCACTCGCGCCCACGTTCGCTCTATAGATCGGAAGAGGTGAACCACCCTTCCGGCAGAGGACGCGCCACTCCCTGGTCCCGCATTCTGCTGCTGACCGACCGGTGACCGCTCGTCAATAGGTCGGTCGACGCCGCGGCGTTCCGTACACGAGCCGGCACAGACGCACCCCTGCGGGTGATGGCCCGGGCAACGGTTCTCCGTCGCGGTGACCGGTCGCGTGTCTCACTTGAGGGGGACCGATGGGTGGTAAGCGCTGGGTTCCGGGCGCCCTGAACGAAGCCACATCGGTGGGGAGTGGGAGCGCTGTCGTATGAAGGGCCGGCACGCTCTTTGTCATGCCCCCCGCGGGCACTGGCCGTTACTGGTCCTCGCCATCTCCGTGCTGCTCTCCGCCCTGCTCTTCGAGGGGTGGAGCCACAATGAGGTGGACGCCTCGCGGGCGCGGCTCGACTGCACCGGGCCCGTTCCGAAGAGCGTGGACGAAGGCGGCCCGGTGCTGCGTATCAGCGGTGACCGGGTGTTGTCGGCCGGGATGCCCGCCCGTACCGTCGCCCTCACGTTCGACGGGGGCCCGGACCCCGTCTGGACCCCGCGCCTGCTCGACCTGCTGCACGAACACCGGGCACACGCCACCTTCTTCCTCGACGGCTCCCGGATGGCCCACTACCCGCAGCTCGTACGCCGCATCCTCGCCGAACGCCATGAGATCGGGTCCCGCACCTACAGCGGCGCCGCCCTGGGCCCGGCGTCCCGGACCCGTGGCCGCCTCGAACTGTCGCTCAGCCAGCGGGCGTTGGCGGGTGCCGCCGGAGTTCGCACCACGCTGCTGCGGATGCCGGGGACCACTGCCGTGGACACACTGTGCGGCGCCGAATGGAAGGCGGCGCTGCGCGCCGCCGCGGACGGGTATGTGGTGGTCGCCGCAGACCCCTCGTCCCGGAGTCCTGCCCGGGGCGCGATCCGCCAGTTCGCCCACACCGACCTGGGCTACGGCGAGGCCAAGGGGCTGCTCCGCGGTTATGACGCCGACGTGTTCACCACCGTGACGGACGGGCTCGGCTGGGCCCCGGCCAATCCGCGGGCGTCCGCCGGCGAGCGACGGGAGGGCGTCGTTCTGCTGCGGGCCGCGGATGCCGGGCAGATGCTGGCCGACGGCATGACCTGGCTGCTCGTGGCGGTGGGGGTGCTGGGCGTACTGCGGCTGCTGATGCTCGTCCTCATGGCCCGCACGCATGTCCGGCGCATCGACCGTGCCGCGACCGGCCACGGCGGCTCCCGTCCACGGGAGGTCGCCGATCCGGTCACCGTCCTCGTCCCCGCGCACAACGAGGAGGCGGGGATCGGATCCACCATCCGCTCGCTGCTCGCCTCCACCCACCCGCATCTGCAGATCATGGTGATCGACGACGGGTCGACGGACCGAACGGCCGACATCGTCGAAGGTATCGCCGATCCGCGGGTGACGGTGATACGCCGGTGCCATTCCGGCAAGGCAGCCGCCCTCAACCACGGTCTGGCCTGGGCGATGCACGACATCGTGGTCATGATCGACGCGGACACCGTTCTCGAGCCCGACGCCGTGTACCGCCTCATCCAGCCGCTCGCGGACCCGGCCGTCGGCGCGGTCAGTGGCAACGCCAAGGTCGGCAACCGGCACCGGTTGCTCGCCAGATGGCAGCACCTGGAGTACGTCTTCGGGTTCAACCTCGACCGCCGCATGCTCGACGTGCTCAAGTGCATTCCGACGGTGCCCGGTGCCATCAGCGCCTTCCGGCGGGAGGCTCTGATCGACGTCGGCGGCGTCAGTGAGGACACGCTCGCCGAGGACACCGACCTCACGATGGCCCTGTGGCGGGCCGGCTGGCAGGCGGCCTACGAGGAGTCCGCGATCGGCTGGACGGAGGTGCCCGTCTCGCTGCGCCAGTTGTGGCGGCAGCGCTACCGCTGGTGCTACGGCACTCTCCAAGCCGTGTGCAAGCACCGCCGTGCCCTTGTCGAACGGGGCCCGGCCGGACGCTTCGGCCGCCGCGGGCTGACCTACGTCACGCTCTTCCAGGTCGCACTGCCACTGTTCGCGCCGGTCATCGACGTCTTCGCTGTGTACGGGGCACTCTTCGAAAACCCTGTGCAGGCCGCAGCGGTGTGGTTCGGTTTCCTCGCCATGGAGGTGTTCTGCGCGCGGTACGCGCTGCGGCTGGACGGTGAACCGACGAGGGATCTGTGGACCATGCCCTTCCAGCTCT
Organism: Streptomyces ipomoeae 91-03; assembly: GCF_000317595.1. GTDB lineage: Bacteria > Actinomycetota > Actinomycetes > Streptomycetales > Streptomycetaceae > Streptomyces > Streptomyces ipomoeae. The sequence continues at coordinate 83,701 of NZ_AEJC01000056.1, forward strand.
TCGTCTACCGGCAGTTGATGTACCTGGTCGTCATCCAGTCGGTGGTCACCCTGGTGGTCGGCGGGCGGCTGAAGTGGCAGCGTCCGCACCGCGCCGGTACGGCCGACCAAGAGTCCCGTACGGCAGCCCCCCACGCCGAAGCCATGGGCGAAGCGACCGGCCGTCACCGGGTCTTCCGTCACGCCGCCGGGCTCGGGACCGACAGCCGACGACTGGCGGCCGATGCACCCGCCGTTGACCGCACCGATGGTCCGTCCGCAGGCGGTGCGCCCGTCCGAACGGCTTCACGGCGCCTCGAACGGAACGGATCACCGGGCCTGGCCGACGGGTTGAGCGCGTCGTCCGACGCCGACCGGAACGCGGGACGGGCGGCGATACCTGAACCGCGCTTTGTGCCATACCTGTTCGAACCGTGGGCGTCGGTGCCGGAGCCCACGAACCGGGCGCCGGGGAGCGGGAACGGCCCGCCCGCGTTCGGGAGCACCCACCCGCGGCGGCGATCGGCCCGTGTCCACCGCAGCCGGAACCGCCGGATCGCGCGAACACTGCTCGTGCTAGCCCTCCCGCTGCTGCTGGTTCCGGTCGGCGCCTACCTCTGGGCCGACTTCACCCTCAACCGCGAGGTCGATCTGGGCGAGGTCGGCATCCGTCCCCCGGAGGGCAGGGGCACCAACTATCTGATCGTGGGGTCCGACAGCCGGGAGGGCCTCACCGAGGCGGCCAGGAGGAAGCTGCACACCGGCTCGTTCGCGGGCAGCCGCACCGACTCGATGATCCTCCTGCACACCGGCGCGCACGGCACCACGATGGTGAGTCTGCCGCGCGACTCATGGGTGACCATCCCTCGGACCCTCCGTCCCGAGACCGGCAAGTCCCTCCCCGCTTCCCGGGACAAACTCAACGCCGCGTACACCCTGGGCGGCCCCGAACTTCTCGTACAGACCATTGAGCACAACACGGGCCTGCGCGTCGATCACTACGCGGAGATCGGTCTGGGCGGTTTCGTCCGCGTCGTGGACGCTCTCGGTGGCGTGGAGATGTGTATGGACCGTGACATCAAGGACAAGGACTCGGGCCTGGATGTGAAGCGCGGCTGCCAGGTCTTCGACGGTGCGAAGGCGCTCGCGTTCGTCCGGCAACGCAAACAGGAGGCCCAGGGCGATCTGGGCCGAACGATGAACCAGCAGAAGTTCCTGGCCGCGCTCGCCGAGCGAGCCACCCGGTCCGACGTCGCATTCACCCCGTCCAGGCTTCTTCCGGCCGCGGACGCGGGCCTCGACACGCTCGTCGTCGACGAGGGCACGGGTCTGACGGAACTCGCCGCGATGTTCCAGGCGTTGCGGAACGTCACGGGGGGCGGCGGCAGGCAGATCAACGTGCCCGCGTCCGATGTGGACCTCCACACCGCCAAGGGCATCGCCGTGCTGTGGGACACCGCACGGGCGAATCGGCTTTTCAGGGAGCTGAGGAACGACCTGCCCGTCACCAACCAGTGAATTTCACCGCGTGATGTCACGTCGAAACGGCTGCCCTGAGCTGCGGGGACCATCAGTCGGGGCGCGCCATTGCACGAAGATCCTCAGTAGTGCCGCATCGGGCAACGCTCGCCTTGGCGTTGGAGCGATCCGCGAGATGGCCGCCTCGTCGAGGCGTTCGCCTCAGGGCTGCCCAGGACGAGAGCCGGGGCGAGACGCCGCAGTCGCGGCAGGAGTGACCACACGCCCCCGTGACCCCGTGGCCCGACATGATGAGTGTCACCGCGCCAAGATCACCGAGCATCGTGGGCTCGTTGTCCGGAGGGGTGTCGACGACGGCCCGTGGCGAGATGCGGACCAGGTCGAACGCGCCGTCGTCCAGTGGGTCGGCTGATACAACACCGAGCGCCCGCACTCCGCTCTCGGGCTACATCCCACCCGAGGAATTCGAAGCCGCGTACTACCGTTGCCTGGCCACCTCGAATGCCGCCTGACGGCACGTAAACCGGCCGCTACGAAACTCGGGGCAGCTCACTCCGCTCGCGGATCCTGTTGCTGAGGGATCAGAGCCGGTTGTGCTGGTGCCACCCCGGCGAAGGGCCCTCACTGTGGGAAGCGACCCCTCTCTCACGTACGCGTTCGACCGTGTCCAGGGCGCCTGGCAGACCATGGCCGCCCGCGGCGAATTCACCGAGCAGACCCTCGACAAGTTCGGTCTGTTGCTCAAACGCTGCGAGCGCTCCATGCAACTGCGCGGCGTCGTCGTCCTCGGCGATGTCACCGCCGATCCGGTGGAGGACTTCGTCACCGCCCGCGGCCACAGCCGCCACGGTCGTGTCACCGACTCCGCGGCGGCCACGATGCGGCTACGCCGCTCAGTAGTCCGCACCGCCTACCGCACCCTGCGCGAACTCGGACCGAGCGACGCCGACCCCGCCCGGGACATCGTCCTGCCCGCCCGTGCGATCGATGGTGTCCGGCCGCCGGCCGGCGGTCACAGCGGCGAGATCGGGCACATCCGCGTACGAGACCTCGACGTCAGCCATCGCCGCGTATGGATGCACGGCTCCACCAAGGTGGACGCACGCTGGTGCCCCCTGGACGACTGGGCCCTCAACGTCCTCACCAGTCGCGCCGAGTTCGTCAGCGCACGGCAGCTCCGCAAGGAATCCGCGCCGAACGCCCGCCTGGCCGTGTCCGACCGGCACGGCTCCGATGCCTACCTGCAGGCACGTGCCTGTGTCGCCCTGGGCGACCTCCTCAGGCGCATCGGTCTTGGTGACGAGGAGGACGTCAAACCGTCCTCGATCACCGCCTGGGCGGCGGTCGCGGAGTTCGAACGCACCGGGCGCATCGAGGACGCCGCCCGTCGCCTCGGCCTGCGTTCCCTGGATCGCGCGGCGGCGGTCAGGGCTCGCTTTCGGACCGTCAGGCGTTGAGTGCGTCGATCAGCGCCTTGGTCACGTCCTCGGTCGTGGCCGTGCCGCCGACGTCGCGGGTGAGGATGCCCGCACCGGTCGTGGCCTCGATCGCCTTGTTCAGGCGGGCCGCCTGGTCGGGCAGGCCGAAGTGCTCCAGCATCAGCGCGGCGCTGCCGACCGCGCCGATCGGGTTGGCCAGGCCCTGGCCCGCGATGTCCGGGGCGGAGCCGTGGACCGGCTCGAACATGCTGGGGAAGCGGCGCTCGGGGTTGAGGTTGGCGCTGGCGGCCAGGCCCAGGCTGCCGGCGAGTGCGCTGCCGAGGTCGGAGAGGATGTCGGCGTTGAGGTTGGAGGCGACCACGACCGAGAGATCCTCGGGCTTGAGGACGAACTTCGCGGACATCGCGTCCACGAGCACGCTCTCCGTCTCCACGTCCGGGTAGTCGGCGGCGACGCGCTTGAAGACGTCGTCCCACAGGACCATGCCGTACTGCTGGGCGTTGCTCTTCGTCACCGAGGAGACCTTGCGGCGGCTGCGCGTACGGGCCAGATCGAAGGCGAACCGCATGATCCGTTCGCAGCCCACCTCGGTGAACAGGGCGGATTGGACGGCGACTTCACCGCCGTGTCCGCGTCCACCGAGGTTGCGGCCACCGAGGCCCGCGTACTCGCCCTCGCTGTTCTCGCGGACGACGACCCAGTCGAGGTCCGTGTCGTCGGCCTTGCGCAACGGGCTCTGGACGCCCGGCAGGAAGTGCACGGGGCGGACGTTGGCCCACTGGTCGAAGTTCTGGCAGATCTTCAGGCGCAGGCCCCACAGGCTGATGTGGTCGGGGACGGTGGGCCAGCCGACCGCGCCGAAGTAGATCGAGTCGAAGTCCTTGAGCCGGTCGAGGCCGTCCTCGTCCATCATCTTGCCGGTGCGCTCGTAGTACTCGCAGCCCCAGGGGAACTCCTCCCAGGCGAAGGCGAAGGGGGCGGCGGAGTCCTGGGAGTTCTCGGCCAGGGCGTCCAGGACGGCTCGTCCGGCGGCGACGACCTCCTTGCCCACCCCGTCGGCGGGGATGGCGGCGATGCGGAACGTGCGGGGTGCGGCTGTCATGGGTGCCTCCGGCTCGCTGTCGTGCGGTCGGTTCGAGTCAACACACCGGCGTCGCGGCGCGTCCAAGACCTGCTTTCGATACGACGTATAGGCGTGGCCGATCGGTCCGGCGTCACGCGGGGCGTGCCCGCCGCTCCGCCAAGGACCTGGTGAGAGTGAGGAACGCCCGCGCGGCCGGTGTGAGGTGCGCGGGCAGGCTGACCATCGCCACATGGAGGTGGGCGGTCGGCTCGATGGGAGCGACCACGGCACCGCACCGGCGGGCCAGCCGGGTCCAGGAGGAGGGCAGGACCGCGACGCCCACCCCGGTGAGGACCAGCGGCAGGATCGACGTGCGGTGGTCGACGACCGTCACGATCTCCGTGCCGGTGCCGCCCGCGGTGATGTCGTCCACGATGCTGCGCATCAGGCTGCCGGTGCGGGAGGCGATGAGCTTCTGGCCGGCCAGGTCCTCGGGCCGGATCGTGACGTCGTCCTCGATCGTCCCGCCGGGCGCGGCGACGACGACGAACGGCTGGTCCTCGACGTGCAGGACGTCCAGCCCGGACGGGTGCACAGGTGCGGCGCTGCCCAGCAGGCCCAGTTCGCAGGCGCCGCTGCGCACCAGGGAGACGACCTCGTCCGGGGTGAAGGCGGCCTGGGTGCGCACCGTCACCGACGGATGCAGCTCGGTGAAGCGGTGGATGAGGGTGGTGAGCGGTTCGATGCCGGGCGAGGGCATGGTGGCGACCTCGACGCTGCCGCCGTGCAGCCCGGCGAGCCCGGCCGCGGTGTCCCGTACGGCGGCCAGGTCCCGCAGCACGCGCCGGCTCGGCTCCAGTAGTTCCGCACCGGCTTCGCTCAGTACGACGCCCTGTCCCACCCGGTGGAAGAGGGCCACCCCGAGGTCGGCCTCCAGGTTCGCCATCGCCTGGGACAGCGACGGCTGGGCCACGTGGAGGGCGGCGGCGGCCTTGCTGAAACCACCGTGCTCGACGATGGCGAGGAAGTACTCCAGTTGCCGGGCGTCCACGGCGTCTCCCCGCTCTGTGCTGGTACGACGGGCGGAGCGAGCCTATCTACCGGTTTCCGTTCCTCCGCGTCCGATCCAGCGGTCGGCGAGGGTTCGCCCGCACTGGGCGAGCAGTCGCGCCGACAGGGCGCTGTCGTTCGCGCTGTCCTGGTCGGTCAGGTCCGTCAGGGCCTGGACGGAGCGGAAGTGGGCGGCGGTCCTGTCGGCGGGAAGAGTGCAGCGGCCGGCCACCGCGTGCACCGCCACCCCGAGTCGGCGGGCCCGCCGGGCGAGCGCGATGGGCAGCTTGCCCGACAGGGACTGCTCGTCGAGGCTGCCCTCGCCGGTGACGACGAAGTCGCTCCCGGCCAGCAGTTCGTCGGCACCGAGCAGGGTGAGGAAGTAGTCGGCCCCCGACCGCACCCGCCCGCCCAGCAGCATCCCGGCATACCCGAGCCCGCCGGCCGCCCCGGCACCGGGGACATCGGCAAGACCTGCTGCCTCTGCGACGCCCGCCGCTTGCAGTCGCCGTACGAAGTCGGCGAGCGCGTCGTCCAGTTCCCGCACCTCGCTCGCGGTCGCCCCCTTCTGTGGACCGTAGACGGCCGCCGCGCCCGTCGTCCCGAGCAGCGGGTTGTCCACGTCGGTGGCGAGGACGAGGTCGACACCCGCCAGGGCCGCGCGGGCCTCGGCGAGGTGGACCGTACGGAGAGCGGCGAGTGCTCCGCCGCCCGGGCCGATCGGTGTGCCGTCCTCCCCGCCCAGCGTCGCGCCGAGGGACTGCAGCAGGCCCGCGCCGCCGTCGGTGGTGGCGACCCCGCCGAGCGCGAGGACGATCGTGTCCGCCCCGCCCGCCAGCGCGTACCGGACAGCCTCGCCGATGCCCCGGCTGGTGGCCGTGAGCGGCGCCTTGCGCCCGCCCGGCAGAACGCCGAGCCCGCAGATGGCCGCCGCCTCGATGAGAACGGTACGGCCACGCACCGCGACCTCGGCCGTGACGGGCCGGCCGGTCGGCCCGGTCACCGTGATCTTCTCGGAGCGGAACCGGCCCGCGCAGCCGGCGGCCACGCTCCCCTCGCCCCCGTCCGCCAACGGGAGTCGGACGACCCGAGTCAGGGGGGCGGCCTCCAGCAGCCCGCGTTCCAGTGCGCGGGCGACCTCGTCGGCGCTGAGGGAGCCCTTGAACTTGTCCGGGGCGATCAGTACGGACACCATCAGGGCGTCACCTGGGCGGTCTGCGGGGCAGAGGCCGCGGCAACCGGCCGGACGTCGTCGGCCTCTGTGGTGACGTCTTCGGCTTCGGTGGTCAGGGACGGCTCCCCCGCCTTGCCGGCCAGCACCAGCCGGGCCCGCTCCAGGTCCAGGCCGTTCTCCCACTTGGCGACGAACAAGGTGGCGACGGCGTTGCCGAAGAAGTTCACCAGCGCCCGGCACTCCGACATGAACTTGTCGATGCCGAAGATGAGCATGATGCCCGCGGCCGGGACGGTACCGACCGTCGACAACGTCGCGGTGAGCGCGATGAAACCACCGCCCGCGACGCCTGCCGCGCCCTTGGAGGTCAGCAACATGACGGCCAGGAGCCCCAGTTGCTGCCCGATGGACAGGGAGGTGTCGGTGGCCTGGGCGATGTAGAGGGTGGCCAGCGACAGGTAGATCGCCGCGCCGTCGAGGTTGAAGCTGTAGCCGGTCGGCACCACCAGCCCGACCGTGGACCGCTCCGCCCCCATGAACTGCATCTTGCGCATCAGTCCGGGCAGCGCGGGCTCGGCGGTCGAGGTGCCGAGGATCAGCCAGAACTCCTCCTTGAAGTAGCGGAAGAGCTGGAAGATGTTCAGCCGCACGTACAGGGCGAGCACACCGCCGAGCACGACCACGACGAACAGCGCCGAGGTGACGTAGAAGAGGAGGATCAGCGAGCCGAGGCTGGTCAGCGTGGACAGGCCGAACTTCCCGATGGCGTACGACATCGCGCCGAAGGCGCCCAGCGGCGCGGCCTTCATGACGAAGGACAGGACCTTGAAGACGACCTCGGTCAGTCGCCCCACGGCCGCGATGATCGGCTCGCCCGTCCTCCCCACCATCTTCAGCGCGATGCCGAAGGTCACGGCCAGGAAGATGACCTGGAGGATGTCGCCCTCGACGAACGGGCCGAAGAAGCTGTTCGGCACGAGGTTGGTGAGGAACTCCCACCAGTGCTGGTGCTCACCCTTCTCGATGTACTGGCTCGCGTCACCCGACGTCCGCAGTGTCGACGGGTCGGCGTGCACTCCGTCGCCGAGCCGGAAGAGGTTGATCGCCACGAGACCGGTGAGCAGGGCGACGATGGTGCCGACCTGGAAGTAGGTCAGCGCCTTGATGCCGGTGCGTCCGACCTTCTTCAGGTCGGCGACTCCGGCTATGCCGCCGATGATCGTCAGGAAGACGATCGGGCCGATGAGCATCTTCATCGCGGTGATGAACGTCGTGCCGATCGGCTCCATGCCGGTGGCCAGATCCGGCCACCGCCAGCCCAGCACGATGCCGATCACGATCGCCACCAGCACCTGGACGTACAACTGCCGGTACCACGGCTTCGCCGCGATACGCGCGGCCTGTTCGGCTCGTCCGTTGCCCGGGGTATGCGTCATTGCGGCCTCCCTGATCGCGCGACACCGAGCCCGATCGGTCCGCGCCGACTTTCGCCACAGTGAACCGGGCCACAGATGGGGGGTCCACGACCAAAAATCGATGCCCCGTATAGGCCGCGCCTATCAGTACCGGCACAGGCCAAAGGCTCCGTCACCCCGCTTCTGGCGCGCTTCGAGGAGGACGCGGTCGGCAAGGACATCGCCGAGTTCGTCGTCGACCGCTGCCTCGCCGTGGGGTTCCAGGGCGTCGTGCCGACCTCCAACGCGGCCCCGCACCACCCCATGTGGCACACCGACCGGGACTGGATGCGGACTGGATGCGGCAACGAAATTCCGTGGGCGATGCAGCGAAGGGCTTCATGGAGGTCCGGACCGTGGCCGTCATCGGGGCTGCCCGCCCTGCTGAGCACGACGGTGGCAAAGCACTACGCCGAGGACGCGGCGCAGTGCTGAGCGCCTGCCCGCAGGCGGCTCCATAAATGGATAGGGCAATCCGATTGCTAGACTGGCTGGTATGAACCCTGGCACCCAGCACTCCGACGGTCCCGCCGCCCAGCCCCTGCGCAGCGACGCCGAGCGCAACCGGGAGCGGATCATCGCCGCCGCGCGCACAGTGTTCGCGAAGGACGGCCTGAACGCCTCCATGGCCTCCGTGGCCCGCGAGGCAGGCGTGGGAATCGCCACCATGTTCCGCCGCTTCCCCACGAAGGAGGAACTGGTCGACGCCGTCTTCTCCGACCGCATGGGCGCCTACGCCGACACGGTCACCGTCGCCCTGGACGACCCCGACCCCTGGAACGGCTTCGTCGGATACATCGAGGCCGCCTGCGCCATGCAGGCCGCCGACAACGGCTTCGCCGACGTCCTGACCATGACCTTCCCCACCGCCAAGGTCCTGGAACAGCGCCGCAACGAGGCGTACGAGGGCATGCTGCGCCTCATCGATCGCGCCAAGGCCACCGGCCGGCTGCGCGAGGACTTCGACCCCTCCGACCTGGTACTGATCCACATGGCCAACGCCGGCGTCGTCAACGCCACCGGCGACACCGCCCCCGACGCCTGGCGCCGCGTCGTCGCCCTGTTGATCCAGTCCCTGGAGACCCCGGCGCGCGGCCCCCTGCCCGCCTCGCCCGGGCACGAACCCCTCTACAAGGCCATGCTCCGCGCCGGCCAGAGCACTGCCACGCCGACACCGGGCAAGAGCAGCTGACCTCGGGAGCCATGCCGAGACGGAGCACGACGGCAGCATGTCGGGAAGGGGGCTCAAGCGGGGACGGCTTTCCCGTGGAGCAGGTCAAGGGCGCGTAGTTGTGGGCGGTTGCGGATCGGCGTCGGACGGCACCGTCGTCGTACCAGGTCTGCCAGGTGGCTCGCCGGTGGACGACGGGGGCGTCGCAGCCGTGGCGCAGATGATCCTCTGCGCCGATGTTCACGAAGGTGAGCGTGACATGCGCGAGCACGTGGGGTTGCCATCCACTCAGGCTTCCCGCAGGAGCCCCGACGCCCGGCGCAGGGGCAGACTCATGATCAGCCGCCCGTGCCTCCGACCTCAGCATCGGTGAGCTGCGGCGAAGTCGAAGTCGCAGGTCCCGGTGTGGCATCAGGGGCTGACGTGGTCGGTGCTGTCGGTGGACTACCAGCGCACCCTAACGGCCAGATCCGCGAACACCGGGCCCACACCGCCACCGCAACCTGATGGCCGAGGCGGCGCGTTTCCCGCCATGGCGAGAGGGCTTCTCGTTGCGCGTCTCGTCGGGATGGATGACTGCCCAGGGGTGCCGGCACATCGGTCTGCGTACTCCGCCACCGGCGGGCGCCCCTCAGGCGTCCGCCGGCGTGCAGGCCGGTTGTACTGCGTCCGTCACCGCACTTTCAGGACGGTCTTGCCCAGGGCGTGGCCGGCTTCGACGGCGGCGAGGGCTGTCGCTGCCTCGCGGCCTGCACCGCGGCATCCACGTCGGCACTCGACGCCGGCGCGACCCTGCCGAACTCCTCTTCCGTCGCCGGGTTGACCAGCGACTGTGAGCGGCCGTCCGCGCTCGGGCGCCACTCGTTGCCGATGAACAGGTCCCGCTCGATCACGGGGGCTGACTGATCCTGAACTGCCATGGAGAACTCCTCTTCCTCTCCGCGCGTCCCGTGTGGAAGGCGCGGGTCTGCCGTTCGTCCACCGACGAGCCGCGAGGAAGGTCCACTGTTACCTGGGTCCAGCAGAGCCAGGCAGAGCTGTCGGCGGCATACCGTCGATGGGGTGGAGACGACCATCGGTGAGTTCCTGCGCACCCGACGCGAGCGCATCACGCCTGAACAGGCGGGGCTGCCCCCCCCAGTCGCAAACGGCGGCGGGTGCCGGGGCTGCGACGCGAGGAGGTCGTCCTGCTCGCCGGGGTCAGCCCGGACTACTACCAACGCCTGGAGCAGGGGCGTATCGCGCACGTCTCCGACCAGGTGCTCGAAGCTGTCGCGCAGGCGCTCTCCCTCTCGGACGTGGAGACCGAGCACCTTCGCAACCTGGCCCGACCTCGTCGAGCCGACGCCGAGGCGAGAACCACGCGACAAGCATCGAGAGTGGTGCCCGACGAGCCGCTGGTCCGGCTGCTGGAAGCCATGGGGGACGCGCCCGCAATGCTGCTCGGCGCCCGCCTCGACATCGTGGCGGCCAATGCCGCGGCCGAGGCCGTGTTCGACGTGAGCGGCATGCCGCAGCCCCGCAACGCGGCACGACAGCTGTTCCTGCACCCAGAGGCCCGAGCACGGTACGCGAACTGGGAGGCGATGGCCGCGGAGTCGGTCGCTCAACTGCGCCTGCTGACCGGCCGCCGGCCCGACGACGCCAAGCTGGCGGCGCTGGTCGGTGAGCTGGCCATCCGCAGCGAGCCGTTTCGGCAGCTGTGGGCGACCGGCGACGTACGAGAGAAGCGGCTGGGCGTCATCCGTATCGTGCACCCAGTCGTCGGCACGCTCGAGTTCGACTACCACGTGCTGACCGTGCCCACCCGCCCCGATCGCTCACTGCTCACCTACCTGCCGCAGCCCGGCTCACCGACGGCTGAGGCCCTCGGGATGCTGCTGAGCTGGGTTACCAACCGACCCGACCCGGCCGGTCAAGAAGTTCCCGCCGCAGCATCGGAATCCGACGGAGAGACGAGCTCGGCAACCGCCTGAGCGTCCTTTAGGCCTGGTTCAACGTGGTCCTGCCAGGCCAGGCCTCGAGAGACAGAGCCAAGTCCCCCCAACACACACAAGCCGACGCAGGGAGCAGAACGGACCTACCGCCCTCGGCCCCTGGCCCCTCAGCGTCCACCAATCAATCGGCGCAGACTACAGAAGCAGCAGGCCAGAGGCGCTCTAGCCTGACGCCCTGCCCATCTGCGTCTTATACCGATGCCGTACCGATGCCGCTCGCTGGCGCGTATCCGCTACGCTGTCCCTGGTCGGCCGTTGGTGCGCCGCGTTGTCTGCTCAAGCAAGACTGCGGAGGCCGTCGCACCATGTCTGACCAGCGGGCTTGTGATCCTCGCCGAAGATCCGTTTCCTGGATTTTCTCCAAGGTTTTCTACAAGCCCCCGCCTTCGTAGCTCAGGGGATAGAGCACCGCTCTCCTAAAGCGGGTGTCGCAGGTTCGAATCCTGCCGGGGGCACAGCAAAGCACCAGGTCAGGAGCCCTTCCGTCCAGCGGACGGGAGGGCTCCTGCGCTTGCAGCACACATATGGCACACATGCCATGCGCGCGGACGGTGGGGAGCTGGCAGGATGCCCGTCAAGGATGATCTGGCCCGGCGCCGGTACGAGAAGTTGATCGACCGCCTTGAGTCGCTGATGCGGGCCGCGCTCAAGCCCGAGTACCAGGGCTACTACGGGCATCTGATCCTGAGCAGCGACGATCTCGCGGAGATGGGCGAGCTCAAGGACGTCCGGCGTGCCGCTCGGGAGGCGGGGCGTCGTCTCGGCTGGAAGGCGACCACCCAGCTCGTCGGTGGCCGGCTCTTTGTGCTCGACGAGCGGGAGGTTCCCGAGGAGATCGAGCAGCTGGCTGGAGACACGGCCGCTGCAGCGATTGACGGGGCCTGGCAGGAAGGCCGCCGACCGCGCGGCATCTGATCCGAGGGAGCAGCGAGGGGGTAGGCGGGGTAACGGGTGGCCGCAGCGCGCCGATCTTCGCCCAGACGTCGCCGGCCTCGAAGGGGTCCAGGCCAGCCGACCGGATCATGGTGGAGAGCAGCAGGACACTGCGCTCCCTGGCACCCGGGCGGCCGGTCTCGACCAGAGCGGCACGGCTGTCCGCGCAGAACACGTCGTGTGCGACGTTCATCCCCTCGGGGCCGCCGAACGCTTCGGGCTCCGGCTCATAGATGCCGACGCACCAGCCGCTGGCCAGCCCATCGGCGACGAGGCGATCCAACAGGCCGGCCGCGCGGTGCTCGGTGCGCAACCGCAGTCCCCCCTCCTTG
>NZ_AEJC01000057.1 GCF_000317595.1 Streptomyces ipomoeae 91-03
ACCCTTTGCTCCACTTCCCCCTTGCGACGACCGGACGTTCGGAACCCGAACCGAATACAACGCTTCGAACAGACTTCGTTCAACCCCTTGCCGAAGCCTTAGCCGAAGGTTAACGTCCCGCTCCGCAAGCTTCTTTGAGCCATCCGGCGCCGAGCCGCTGGGCCCTCTGAGGCACAGAGCCGCAGCCGTATCGAGACAAGGACGTCAGCATGTCGGCATTCAGCAACACCAACTGGGACCGCCGAAACGTACTGCGGGCCGCCCTGGGCCTGACCGCCGCCGGCACGCTGGCCGCGTGCGGCAGCAACAACGGCCGGGGCAGCGGCGGCGGTTCGGGCACCAACCTGGTGCAGATGTTCCACGCGTACGGCGAGGCGGGCACCGAGCAGGCCATCAAGCGCTACGCGAAGGCCTACAAGGACGCCAACGTGACCACGCAGTGGATCACCAGCGCGGACTTCGAGAGCAAGCTCTTCTCTTCCCTGCTCACCAAGAACGCGCCGGACCTCTTCGAGTTCCACCCGCAGATCCAGATGGTGAAGAGCGGCCAGGTGGCGGACCTGACCGACATCATCGAGCCGGTCAAGGCCGACTTCAACCCGGCCGACATCAAGTCGCACACGGTCGACGGGAAGATCTACGGCGTCCGGATGATCGACGACCCGCAGTTCTTCTTCTACCGCAAGTCGATGCTGGAGAAGGCCGGGGTCGACGTGCCGACCACGCTCGACGAGCTGATGGAGGCCGCCGACAAGCTCACCACCGGCAAGGTCAAGGGCCTGTACATGGGCAACGACCTGCACAACGTCATCAACCCGATGATCTGGTCGGCGGGCGCCGACACCCTCAACGAGAAGAACGAGATCGCCTACCACACGGACGGCGTCATCGAGGGCATCAAGAAGATGCGCAAGCTGTTCACCAGCGGCCACCTTCTCCTCGGCGCCCCGACCGAGTCCTGGGACCCCTCCTCGCTGAACCAGGGCCTGTGCGCCATCCAGTTCTGCGGCATGTGGGCGATGCCGCAGATCCAGGACGCGCTCGGCGACGACTGGGGCGTCTTCCCCTTCCCGAAGACCGTCGACTCCGGCAAGCAGTCGGTCTACAACGGCGGCTGGTCGATGTTCGTCAACGCCAAGGGCAAGAACGTCGACGCGGCCAAGGAGTACGTCAAGTGGCTGTGGATCGACCAGAAGGAGTACCAGGAGGACTGGGCCACCTCCTACGGCTTCCACATCCCGCCGCGCATCTCGCTCGCCAAGGAGGCCACCAAGCTCAAGTCCGGCAACGCCGCCGAGGGCGTCAGGCTCTTCAACGAGTTCGGGCACTTCGACAACATCGGCTGGACCCAGGCCATGATCACCGCCCTGGAGGACGTCTTCGCCAACGCCGTCCGCAAGGACATGGACCCGGAGAAGGCTCTCGACAAGGCCGACGTGGCCGTCAACCGCGAGCTCAAGAAGCTGTTCGGATAGGCCGCAGGGCGGATCACGACATGTCGACGACCACAACGCGCGACCTCGCGCGCCCCGCCCCGGCGAAGGCCTCACCGGCCAAGCCGCGGCGGGGTCTGCGGGGCAGCCCCGCCTTCAACTTCTGGCTCTTCACCGGGCCGTTCCTCATCGGTCTGGCGATCTTCGTCTACGCGCCGATCCTCTGGAGCCTCTGGCTCAGCTTCTTCGAGGCCCGCTTCACCGTCACGCCCGACAAGTTCGTCGGGTTCGACAACTACAAGTACATGCTGACGAACGACGACTTCGTCGGCTCACTCGGCACCTTCACCGTCTTCGCCGCGTTCATCGTGCCCACCACCTGGGCGCTCTCGCTGGGCCTGGCCCTGCTGGTGAACCGGCTGCGCTTCATGCGGGCGTTCTTCCGGTCGGTCTTCTTCCTGCCGACCGCGTGCAGCTATGTGGCCGCCGCGCTGATCTGGAAGATGTCCATCTTCAGCGGCGTCCGCTTCGGTCTGATGAACACGGTCCTCGGCTGGTTCGGGATCGAGAACATCGCCTGGCTGATCGATCCCAACCCGCCCTGGTACTGGCTGGTCATCGTGACCGCCCGACTGTGGCTGCAGTCCGGCTTCTACATGATCCTGTTCATCGCGGCGCTGCAGAACATCCCGGACGAGCTGTACGAGGCCGCCGCCCTCGACGGTGCCAAGCCGGGCTGGCAGACGTTCCGGCACATCACCCTGCCCCAGCTGCGTGCCACATCCACCGCGGTGATCCTGCTCCTGCTCATCGCCGCCTACCAGGCCTTCGACGAGTTCTTCAACCTGCTGTCGAAGACCACCTGGGGCCGCCCGCCCCTCGTCGAGCTGTACTACAAGGCCCTGGGCGAGAGCCAGGACTACGGCGCCGGCAGCGCGGGAGCGCTGATCCTGACCGTGCTGATCTGTGCCGTGACCCTGCTCCAGGGCAAGATCATGGGCTTTGGAAGGGGGGACGAGTCCAAGTGACCACCACCATGCCCGAGGTGCGGAAGTCCGCGCCGGCATCAGGCAAGCCCCGCCGCGTCAAGCGCGGTGGCGGCGTGATGAGCTCCACCGGCCTCTACGTGGCCACGGGCGTCGCCGCCCTCCTCTTCCTGGTCCCGTTCTACATTCTCGTCCGCAACGCCCTCTCCACCGACGCCGAGATCACAGGCGAGAACTGGAAGTTCTTCCCCACGGACATCCAGTGGGGCAACATCAGCGAACTGTTCGCCGACGAGACGGTCCCCTTCGCCCAGTCCCTGTGGAACTCGGCGGTCGTGGCCACCCTGCACACCGTCGGCGTCCTGCTGGTGTGCTCCCTCGCGGGCTACGGTCTGGCCCGCATCCCGTACAAGCACGCCAACAAGATCTTCTACGCCGTCCTGGGGACCCTGATGGTCCCGACCGCGGTCACCTTCGTCCCGAGCTTCGTCCTGGTGTCGTCGCTCGGCTGGGTGGACACCTACCGGGGTCTCATCATCCCGGGGCTGTTCAGTGGTTTCACCTGCTTCCTGTTCCGGCAGTACTTCCTGGGGTTCCCCAAGGAGCTGGAGGAGGCGGCGCGTGTGGACGGACTGGGCTACTGGGGCGCGTACTGGCGCATCGTGGTGCCCAACTCGCTGAACTTCTTCGCGGCGATCGCGACCATCACCTTCATCAACGGCTGGAACGCCTTCCTGTGGCCGCTGGTCATCGGCCAGGACCCCGGCGCGTGGACCGTCCAGGTCGCGCTCTCCAGCTATATGACCAACCAGACCGTCGTCTTCCATATGATCTTCATGGCCACGGCTGTTTCCATCCTGCCCCTGGTGTTCGTGTTCCTCTTCCTCCAGCGCTGGCTGGTGCAGGGCATCGCGCAGACCGGCATCAAGGGTTAGGTACCAGCAAGGAGACCGATGTCTTTCCGCACCACATCGTCCGTCGAGTACGTCGAGGACGTGTCGCCCGGCGACGGGGCCCTGCCGCCCCGCGCCTGGTACGCGTCCTCCGACGCCCGGTCCCTCTCGCTCAACGGCAGCTGGCGGTTCCGGCTGTCGCCGACCGCCGACGCCGAGGACGACTCGTTCGCCGAGCCCGGCTTCGACGCCGGGGGCTGGGCCGAGGTCGCCGTCCCGGGCCACTGGGTGCTCCAGGGCGACGGGGCCTTCGGGGCGCCGATCTACACCAACCACCTCTACCCCTTCCCGGTGGACCCGCCGAGGGTGCCGACGGAGAACCCGACCGGTGACCATCTGCGGTTCTTCGACCTGCCGGAGGGGTGGCCTTCGGACGGCGGGGCGGTGCTGCGCTTCGACGGTGTGGAGTCGTGCGCCCGGGTGTGGCTGAACGGCACGGACATCGGCGAGTTCAAGGGCTCCCGGCTGCCGCACGAGTTCGCGGTCGGGCATCTGCTGAAGCCGAGCGGCAACGTCCTCGCGGTCCGGGTCCACCAGTGGTCGGCGGGCTCGTATCTGGAGGACCAGGACCAGTGGTGGCTGCCGGGCATCTTCCGGGACGTCACCCTGCTGCACCGCCCGGCGGGCAGCGCCCTCGACTTCTTCGTACACGCCTCCTACGACCACGTCGGCGGCCTCGGGACCCTGCGCGTCGACTCCGACGTCGACGGCCGGGTCACCGTGCCCGCCCTGGACATCGATGTCGCGACGGGCGAGTCGGTCACCGCGGCCGTGGAGCCGTGGACGGCCGAGACCCCGAAGCTGTACGACGGCGAGCTGGTCCTGGAGGGCGAGCGCGTCCCGCTGCGCATCGGTTTCCGTACGGTCGTCGTCGAGGACGGCCTGATCAAGGTCAACGGCAGGGCCGTCCTCTTCAAGGGCGTCAACCGCCACGAGTGGCACCCGGAGAAGGGCCGCGCCCTCGACCTGGAGACCATGCGCGAGGACGTGCTGCTGATGAAGCGGCACAACATCAACGCCGTCCGCACCTCGCACTACCCGCCGCACCCCGCCTTCCTCGACCTGTGCGACGAGTACGGCCTCTGGGTGATCGACGAGTGCGATCTGGAGACCCACGGCTTCACCGAGCAGAACTGGCGGGACAACCCCGTCGACGACGACCGCTGGACCCCGGCCCTCCTCGACCGCGCGGCCCGTATGGTCGAGCGGGACAAGAACCACCCCTCGGTGGTCATCTGGTCCCTCGGCAACGAGGCCGGCACCGGACGCGGCCTCACCGCCATGGCCGAGTGGATCCACGGCCGCGACGGCTCCCGCCTCGTGCACTACGAGGGCGACTGGGACTGCCGGGACACCGACCTCTACTCCCGTATGTACGCCGACCACGCCGAGGTCGAGCGCATCGGCCAGGGCCTGGACGGCGGCACGCACAAGCGCCGGGGGCTCCCCTTCATCCAGTGCGAGTACGGCCACGCCATGGGCAACGGCCCCGGCGGACTCGCCGACTACCAGCGGCTCTTCGAGGCGTACGACCGTCTCCAGGGCGGCTTCATCTGGGAGTGGATCGACCACGGCGTCAAGCACCCGGAGCTGGGCTACGCCTACGGCGGTGACTTCGGCGAGGAGCTGCACGACGGCAACTTCGTCTGCGACGGCCTGATCTTCCCGGACCGCAGGCCCTCCCCCGGCCTGATCGAATTCAAGAAGGTCATCGAGCCCGTCCGCATCGACGGCGACGGCTCGGCCGGCACCGTACGGGTGCGCAACGCGTACGACTTCGCCGACCTGTCCGCCCTCGCCTTCGAGTGGTCGTACCAGGTCGACGGCGAGACGCTGGAGGCGGGCGCTCTGTCGGTGCCCGCCTTGAAGCCCGGCGAGTCGGCCGAGGTGAAGCTGCCGCAGCCCCCGTCGGGCGGACCGGCCGGGGAGGCGCAGTGGACCGTACGGGCGCTGCTGGCCGAGGACACGGCCTGGGGCAAGAAGGACCACCAGGTGGCGTGGGCCCAACTCCCGGTCGTGGAGCGGCCGTTGCCGACCGTCACCCCGGGTGACGGCCCCACGGCGAGCGACAGGCTGATCCTCCTCGGCCCCGCCTCCTTCGACGCCCGCACCGGTGCGCTGAAGACCATCGGCGGCGTCGACGTCACCGGGCTGCGCCTCGATGTGTGGCGGGCGCCGACCGACAACGACGCCGGGGCGCCCTGGCAGCCGGACCTGCGGTACGGCCTGCTGTGGCGCAAGTACGGCCTCCACCGGATGCGGCACCGCCTCGACGGGGTGGAGCTGGGCGAGGACGCCCTGACGGTACGGACCCGGGTGGCGCCGGCCGCCTGGGAGATCGGCCTGCGCACGACGTACCGGTGGACCTCCGACGGGACGCGACTGAAGCTGACCGTGTCCGTGCAGCCGGAGGGCGACTGGACCGTGCCGCTGCCGAGGCTCGGCATCCGCTTCGGGCTGTCGTCCGCGAACGAGGTGAAGTGGTACGGCGGCGGCCCCGGCGAGGGCTACCCCGACACCAAGTCGGCGTCCATGCTGGGCCGTTGGCACTCCACGGTCGACGAGCTGCAGACCCCGTACGTCCGTCCGCAGGAGAACGGCGCCCGCCCCGACGTCCGCTGGGCGGAGCTGGGCGGCCTGCGCGTCGACGGCGACCCGGAGTTCTGGCTCACCGCCCGCCGCTGGACGAGCGAACAGCTCGACGCCGCCGAACACCTCACCGACCTCCAGGCCGGTGACACGGTGTGGGTCAACCTCGACCACGGCCAGATGGGCATCGGCTCCCAGTCCTGCGGCCCGGGCGCCCTCCCGCAGTACCACCTGCGCGCCGAGCCGACGGAGTTCTCGTTCGTCTTCTCGGCGATCGGCTGAACCGGGCGGGCGCGCGAGGGTTGTCGCACGGCAACCTTCGCGCGCCCGGCGGCGACGAAGGGGCGAGGTATGGCAACCGCTACCGCACCCGCACCCCCACCCCTCCCTTCGCCTCGCGAGGAGCAGCCGTGCAGAATCCCACCCCCCACACGCCCCGTCATCGCCGCCGTCGCGCCCTGCGTCCCCTCATGGCCGCCGGTGCGCTGCTGGCCGCCGGAGTCGTGGCCCTCCCCCAGCTGACGCCCGACGCCGAGGCGGCGACCACGCTGCGCGGCCACGCCGACGGGCGGGGCGTGAGGATCGGCGCGGCGGTCGCCGACGGGCCGTTGCAGAGCGAGTCGGCGTACACGGCCGTGCTGGACCGGGAGTTCAACTCGGTCACCGCCGAGAACGCGATGAAGTGGGACGCGCTGGAGCCGAGCCGGGGCTCCTACAACTGGGCCGCCGCGGACCGGCTGGTCAACCACGCGACCTCCCACAACCAGGGCGTACGCGGCCACACGCTCGTCTGGTACGCACAGCTGCCCTCCTGGCTGAAGAACGGCAACTTCTCGGCGTCGCAGCTGAACACGATCCTGCAGAGCCACATCAACACGACCGTCGGCCGGTACAAGGGCCGGATCTACGCGTGGGACGTCGTCAACGAGGCGTTCAACGAGGACGGGTCCATGCGCGGTTCGCTCTGGCAGGACAAGCTGGGCACCGCGTACATCGCCAACGCGCTGCGCTGGGCGCACACGGCCGACCCGAACGCCAAGCTGTACATCAACGACTACAACATCGAGGCGGACAACGCCAAGAGCGACGCCTTGTACAACCTGGCGAAGCAACTCCTCGCCCAGGGCGTCCCGTTGCACGGCATCGGCTTCCAGTCCCACTTCGTGGTCGGCGGGGTGCCGAGCTCGATGAAGGCCAACCTGAAGCGGTTCTCCGACCTCGGTCTGGAGGTCTCCGTCACCGAGTTGGACATCCGCATCCCGCTCCCGGCCTCCTCGGCCGAGCTGGCCCAGCAGTCCACGGACTACAAGACGGCGAGCGAGAACTGCCTGGGCGTACCGCGCTGCGCCGGGGTCACGGTGTGGGGGCTGACGGACAAGTACTCGTGGGTGCCGGGCACGTTCAGCGGGTACGGGGCGGCGCTGCCGTACAGCGAGAGCTATACGGCGAAGCCGGCGTACACGGGGCTGGCGAACGGGCTCGACCCGAACGCGTGAGGCCGCGCCGGCTCCTCGGGGGCATCGGAGCACGCCGTAGGTATTTTTGCGAATACCGGCGACCGGACCCGTGATCTAGCCTCCGTGGAGACCGGTGCACGCCGAGGAGGACGTGATGGGTACAGCCGTCGTCGTGGGCAGCGGCCCGAACGGGCTGGCGGCAGCAGTGTCCCTGGCCCGCGAGGGCATGGCGGTCACGGTGCTGGAGGCGGAGGCGACCATCGGCGGCGGGACCCGCACCAGCGAGCTGACGCCGGGGCTGCTGCACGACCACTGCTCGGCCACGCATCCGATGGCGGTGGGTTCCCCGTTCCTGCGGTCGCTCGGGCTGGAGCGGTTCGGGCTGACCTGGCGTCTCCCGGAGATCGACTGCGTGCATCCGCTGGACTCCGGCGAGGCCGGCGTGCTGTACCGGTCGGTGGAGGAGACGGCCGCCGGGCTCGGCCCGCGCGACGGGCGGATGTGGCGTCGTGTGTTCGGGCCGCTGGCCGACGGGTTCGACGATCTCGCCGAGGACGTCATGGGCCCGATCCTGCGGGTGCCCCGGCATCCGCTGCGGCTGGCCCGCTTCGGGCTGCCGGCGCTGCTGCCGGCGACCGTGGCGGCCCGGGCCTGGCGTACCGACGCCGCCCGTGCGCTGTTCGGCGGAGTGGCGGCGCACGCCTTCCGGCCGCTGAACCGGCCGGTGACCGCCGCCATCGGGATGACGATCATCGCCTCCGGGCACCGGTACGGCTGGGCGGTGGCCGCGGGCGGCTCCCGTGCGATCACCGACGCGCTGGCCGCGCTGCTGCGTGAGATGGGCGGCCGGATCGAGACCGGGGTCCGGGTGCGGTCGACGGCCGATCTGCCCCCGGCCGACGTGGTGCTGTTCGACCTCGCGCCCCGGGCGGTCGCCGACATCCTCGGCGACCGGCTGCCCCGGCGGGTGGCGCGTGCCTATCGCCGGTTCCGGCACGGGCCCGGCGCCTTCAAGGTGGACTTCGCGGTCGAGGGCGGCGTCCCGTGGACCAGCGAGGCGGCCCGCAGGGCGGGCACCGTCCACCTCGGGGGGACCTTCGAGGAGATCGCGCGCACCGAGCGGACCATCCAGGCCGGGCGTATGCCGGAGCGGCCGTTCGTGCTCGTCGGCCAGCAGTACCTGGCCGATCCGCGGCGCTCCCGCGGCGACGTCCACCCGGTGTGGACGTACGCCCATGTCCCGCACGGCTACGACGGCGACGCGACCGAGGCGATCGTCGCGCAGATCGAACGGTTCGCGCCCGGCTTCCGCGACCGCGTCGTCGACCGGGCGGTGCGCTCGACGACGGCGTACGAGGAGTACAACCCGAACTACGTCGGCGGCGACATCGTCACCGGGGCGAACACCGCGCTCCAGCTGGTGGCCCGTCCCCGGCTCGCCCTCGACCCGTACCGCACGGGCGTCCCCGGCATGTTCATCTGCTCGGCGGCGACGCCTCCGGGGGCCGGCGCGCACGGCATGTGCGGCGCGCACGCGGCGGCGTCGGCGCTGCGGTATTTGAACGGGTCGCGCTCCCCTTGGACGAGCACGGGGTGATGGGGCGGCCCAAGTCCGTCCGATCACCTCGGCACTCACTGTTTCCCCGGCCGCCCTTTCCCGTCACACTGGTCGCCACTGAAGCTGAGCAGTGTTCAACTTCCTGGTCTTTCCCCCTGTTTCCCCGGATCCGCCCCAAGCGCCGGATCCCCCGACCCCGGACCGGAGACACCCCCACCATGAGACGACTCATCGGGACGCTGGCAGCCGCCGCTCTGGCCGTCACCGGCCTCGCCACGACCGGCGCGGCGCCCGCGGCAGCCGCGACCTCCGGCACCTTCGACGTGCTGACGTACAACGTCGCGGGCCTCCCCGCCGGACTGAGCTCCAGCGACCCGGAGACCAACACCCCGCTGATATCCCCCCGTCTCGGCGCGTACGACATCGTCAATGTGCAGGAGGACTTCAACTACCACGCGGCGCTGTACGCGGGCGACGACCACGCGTACCGCACGGCGACCAGTGGCGGTGTGCCGTTCGGCGACGGTCTCAACACCCTCTCGGACCACCCGTTCGAGGACTTCGAGCGGGTGAAGTGGAACGACTGCACCGGCACCAACTGCCTGACCCCGAAGGGCTTCTCGCTGGCCCGGGTCCGGCTCGCCGAGGGCGTGTTCGTCGACCTCTACAACGTGCACACCAA
This sequence comes from Streptomyces ipomoeae 91-03, assembly GCF_000317595.1. Classification (GTDB taxonomy): domain Bacteria; phylum Actinomycetota; class Actinomycetes; order Streptomycetales; family Streptomycetaceae; genus Streptomyces; species Streptomyces ipomoeae. The sequence continues at coordinate 9,659 of NZ_AEJC01000057.1, forward strand.
CGCCGACACCGACGACGCGGCCCTGGCCGCCCGCCGCGCCAACATCGAGCAGCTCTCCGACTTCATCCAGGCGAACTCGGCGGGCAACGCGGTGATCGTCATGGGTGACACCAACACCCGCTACACGCGCACCGGCGACAACATCCGCACGCTGGTGAGCGAGAACGGCCTCACCGACCCCTGGGTACAACTGATCAAGGGCGGTACGCCGCCGGCCCTCGGCAGTGACGCGCTGGTCTGTCCCACCTCGGCCCCGACGAACGACTGCGAGGTCGTGGACAAGGTCTTCTACCGGAGCAGCAACCTGGTGAACCTCTCCACCACCCGCTACAACAACGAGTGGGCGAAGTTCCTCGACTCGGCCGGGAAGAACCTTTCCGACCACTTCCCGCACACCGTCGACTTCTCCTGGAGCCTCAACTCGGGGCTCCGGGCCAGCGACTTCTTCGGCGGTCCGCACGGCACGGCGTACAACGACGCGGACAACCTGCCCACCACGGTGTCGCCCCGCACACTCACCCTGCGCGGCGCCTCACGCCTGGACGCGGTCTCGCTGACGCACGACGGCGGTACGACGCTGTCCCACGGCGGCACGGGCGGTACGGCCACCTCGCTGACCCTCGCCTCCGGCGAGCATCTGACCTCGGTGAAGCTGACACAGGGCCAGAAGGACGGCCGTACGCGGATCTTCTCCGCCGCGTTCGGCACGGACAAGGGCCGCACCCTGACCGCCGGCACGGCCACCTCCGACGCCAAGACCTTCACCGCCCCCTCCGGCTGGCAGATCGTCGGCTTCACCGGCCGCTCGGGCGACGAGATCGACAAGCTGGGCGTGCTTTACGCGCCGATCGGCTGACGCGTACGAGGACGACACCACCTACTTCGCCCAGGCTGTTACCTGGCTACCCTAGGTTTCCCTTGAGCGAAGCAGGTGGTGCGCCCATGCCCAGAGCCGGACTGACGACCGAGAAAGTCGTGGCGGCCGCGGCCGAGCTCGCCGACGAGCTGGGCTTCGAGAACGTCACGTTCTCGGCGCTGGCCCGGCACTTCGGAGTGCGGGACGCGAGCCTGTACTCGCACGTCAGGAACGTCCAGGAGCTGCGCTCGCGGCTGGCGCTGCTGGCGGGCGGCGAGATGATCGACGAGATCGCGGCGGCCGTCGCCGGCCGGGCGGGCAAGGACGCGCTGGCCGCGTTCGCCGACGCCTACCGGGAGTACGCGCTACGGCATCCGGGACGGTACGCGGCCACGCAGATCCCGGTCGACCAGGTCCTCGTCACGGACTCCCCCGCCATGCGCCGCACCGCCGAGATCACCTACGGCATGCTCCGCGCCTACGGCCTCGACGAACCCGACCTCACGGACGCCGTACGACTCCTGCGCAGCACCTTCCACGGCTACTGCGCCCTGGAGGCCGGCGGCGGCTTCGGCGCGCCCCGGGACGTACGGAGGTCGTGGGACAAGGCCGTCGAGGCGCTGCATCTGGCGCTCACGCACTGGCCCCGGGAGGACGGCGAGTAAGGCCTCAGGGCCGCTGCAGCCGGGCTTCCCTTGATGTCTCAAACATTGCTGGCCCGGACGGCAACCTCTGGTCCCTCGGCGGCGACCACAACACATGACTTCCGCAACACCCACCCCCTCCGCCCCATCCACGCACCGTCGCCGCCGGGTCTTCCGCAAGCCCGTGATCGGCTCGCTCGTCGCCGCGTCCGTGCTGGCCGGCGCCTGGTACGCGACCGCCGGGGCGGCGCCCACCACCACCGCGTCCGGCGGTCTCACCGTCACCAACACCACCGTGAGCCTGTCCGCGAAGTTCCCCTACCTCTCGGCCGGCTACAACAACAGCCGCGAGTGGACGCGGACGGCGACGGCCGTGGCGCCGAACGGCACCCTGCGGGTCGCCTGGCCCGCCTCGGACGGCATCCATGTCACCCCGCTGACCTCGGCCGGCAAGCGGTCGGGGGCCGACACCGTGGTCAAGGGGACGAAGGAGGTCGGCGGGCTGGTCGCGCACAACGACGGGTTCGCGCTGCTGACCCGGGTCTCCGACACCAACAAATGGAAGGAGACCGCCGCCGCGCTGATCCGCTACAAGGGCGGCAAGCAGGCCTGGCGGACCAAGCTCACCGGCACCTCCTCCAACGACACCGCCCCGCTGCTCGACGGCCAGCTCGCCTGGAACGGCAAGAAGTACGGCGCCTACTTCGTCGTGCACGGCGCCGGCGGCTTCGCGGACGGACACTTCGGCGACAAGCTGGCCTACGTCGGTTCCACGGGCAAGAAGCTCAGCGGCGGCTGGGGCTGGGGCTGCTCCCACAACGAGGGCATAGCCCTGCGCGCCGAGACCACCGGCGCCTTCACCTCCCTCTGCTTCGACGACTGGCGCTCGGGCCTCTTCGTCTCCACCGGCATCGCCGCCCCCGACAACGCGCCCGTGGTGCAGCGTGAGCAGTGCTGGGCGGGCTACTGCGGCGGCACCTTCGCGGGCCGCACCGGCGACCTGGTGAAGTCCTCCACCGGGCGTTACGCCACCGCGTTCGCCTCGCGCGGCGCCGCCTCCGCCAAGAAGAACCCGGACGACTCCAGCGGCCGGGGCTGGACGGTCAAGCCGAAGACCGCCACCCACCAGGTGGCCATCGCGTTCCTCAAGAACCGCAACACCCCCTCGGGCAAGCCGGTCTACCTGACGAGCGCCAAGGGCACGGAGCACGTCAACGTCCACGTCGCCCCGTACGGCAAGAACCGGCTCCTCGTCTCCTGGGAGTCCCTGAAGAACGCCAAGTGCGCGAACGGCACCTGCACCGGCACCTTCACGGGCACCCACTTCCGCCTCGTCGACTGGAACGGCAAGCTCCAGGGCGCCGACAAGGTCGTGAACGCGCGGATCAGCGGTGACATCGCGGTCCTCAAGGACGGGACGCTGACCTGGGCGTACGCCCCGGTGACTCCGTCCTACTCGACCCCGCTCAACGGGGCGTCACCGACCACGAAGACGCTGAAGATCGCCCGCGTCACTCCCTGAGACACCACGACGAGCG
>NZ_AEJC01000058.1 GCF_000317595.1 Streptomyces ipomoeae 91-03
CGCGGTCAACGCGGCGGTCGCCCGAGGCATCGGCAACGCGCTGGAGGAGGCGGACCGCGCCCCGGAGATCCGAGCCGTCGTCATCACCGGCGCCGGCGACAAGGCCTTCTGTGCCGGCGCCGACCTGAAGGCGGTGGCCCGAGGAGAGAACATCATGCCGCCCGAGGCCGAGGCGTGGGGCTTCGCCGGCTACGTCCGCCATCACATCGGCAAGCCCACCATCGCCGCCGTGCGCGGCTTCGCCCTCGGCGGCGGCACCGAGATCGCCCTCGCCAGTGACCTCGTCGTCGCGGCCGAGGACGCCCACTTCGGGCTGCCGGAAGTCAAGCGCGGCATCATCGCCGCCGCCGGCGGTGCCTTCCGCATCACGGCCCAGCTGCCGCCCAAGGTCGCCATGGAACTGCTGCTGACCGGTGACCCGCTCGACGCGGCCACCGCCCGCGACTTGGGCCTGGTCAACCGGGTCGTGCCCGCCGAGAAGGTGCTCGACGAAGCGCTGGCGCTGGCCGAGCGCATCGCCGCCAACGCCCCGCTCGCCGTCCAGGCCAGCAAGCGCATCGCCCGCGGCATCACCACCGGGCGCGTCGACGCGGAGCAGGCCGCCTGGGACCTCTCCCATCAGGAGGCGCGGACGGTGATGACCTCCCAGGACGCCCAGGAAGGCCCCAGGGCTTTCGCCGAGAAGCGCACCCCGGTCTGGCAGGCGCGCTGACCCCGTCAGCGGCAACACTACGAAAGGCAGTCGACGTGACCACCTCCTCGCACCCGGCTCCCCGAGGCCCCGTCATCGCGGGACTCGGCATGACGGACATGGGCAAGATCTACGGCCGCAGCGCCGCCGACTTCGCGGCCGACGCCGTACGCCGCGCCGCCGACGACGCGGGCCTCGCCCTGTCCGACCTCGACGGCCTGCTCACCAGCAGCGGCGTCCTCGGCGGGGTCGGCCTCGCCCTCCAGAAGGACCTGGGCCTGAAGGACCTGCGGCTGTTGTCGGAAGTACAGGCATACGGCTCCACCGCCGGCGCGATGGTGCAGTACGCGGCGATGGCGGTCCGCTCCGGCATGGCCGAGGCCGTGGCCTGCGTCTTCGCCGACGCACCGCTGAAGGAGAAGTCCTCGGCGGGCGCGGCCTACGCGAGGGCCGTCGGCGGGTCCGGCTGGCTGGGCCTCATGGGCGCGGCCGGGATCGCGGGCGCCAACCCGCTGTACGCGCTGGCCGCCCGCCGCCACATGGACACCTACGGCACCACCAGCGAACAACTCGCCCACATCGCCGTCGCCCAGCGGGCCTGGGCGGCGACCAACCCCCGCGCCCAGTTCCGGGACCCCATCACGGTCGAGGACCACCAGGCGTCCAGGATGATCGCCGAGCCGTTCCATCTGCTGGACTGCTGCCTGGTCACCAACGGCGGCATCGCCGTCATCGTCACCACCGCCGAGCGCGCCGCCCACCTGCGCAGGCCGCCCGTCCACGTCCTCGGCTGGGCCCAGTCCCACCCCGGCTACCCGATGCACCGCGACAGCGACTTCGGCCTGGTCAGCGGGGCAGCCCAGGCGGGCCCCGCGGCCCTGAAGATGGCGGGCGTCTCCCTCGGTGACGTCGACGTCGCCGAGCTGTACGACTGCTACACCTTCACCGTGCTCCTCACCCTGGAGGACTACGGTTTCTGCGCCAAGGGCGAGGGCGGCGCCCTCGCGGCGAGCGGCGCGCTCGCGCCCGGCGGATCGCTGCCGGTCAACACCGGCGGCGGGCAGCTCTCCTCCTACTACATGTGGGGCATGACCCCGCTGTCCGAAGCCGTTCTCCAGGCCCGCGGCGAGGCGGGCGAACGTCAGGTACCGCGCCACGACGTCGTCCTGGTCAGCGGCAACGGCGGCGCCCTCGACCACCACTCGACGCTGGTCCTCAGCCCCCACCCGCACGCCTGACCATCACCGATCCGGATCCGTGGAGCCACCATGACCACCCTCGTCGTACGACGCGACGCCGCGACAGAGAAGTTCTTCGACGGGACGGCGCGCGGTGAACTGCTCATCCGCCACTGCACCGCCTGCGGCACGTACGCCGCGCCCCAGTCCGATGCCTGCCCCGCCTGCCAGGAGCCCACGGCGGCCTGGGTACCGGCCGCCGGCACCGGGACCGTCATCTCGTGGACCGTCGTCCACGGCCGCCCTCGCGACGACGCTCCGGCCCCGCAGAAGGTCGCGGCGCTCATCGAACTCACCGAGGGGCCCTGGCTGTACGCGGCGCTGAACGGGCTGCGGGCCGGCGAGCGTCCGTGGGCCGGGATGTCCGTCACCGTCGCCTTCGAGCACCCGGAAGGCGGCGAGGCGATCCCCGTTTTCCGCCCCACTGCCTGAGCCGCCGCCCACACACGAGAACACTCCGAGGGAACCTTCCATGAGCACCCTGCCCACAGCCCCCGACCTTGTTGGCCCGCAACCGCTCGATCCCCCGGCGGCCGTTCAGCGCCGACTGCTGGACGCTCAGCGCGAGGCCTTCCTGGCCGAGGGCCCGCCCGCCCTCGACGTACGGCTCGACCGCATCGACCGCCTCCTGGCCTGTGTCCTGGAACACACCGATGAGCTGTGCGCCGCTCTCGACGCCGACTTCGGCTCCCGCCCCCTGCTGACGAGCCTGGCGAGCGACATCATCGGCGCCGTCCCGGACGTCCGGCTGATCCGGGAGAACCTGGCGGGGTGGATGGAGGACGAGGAGGTCCCCGGTTCCGCCGAGGCCGGGAGACCGGCCTTCGTGCAGACCCGCCCGAAAGGCGTCGTCGGTGTCGTCGGGCCCTGGAACTTCCCCGTGACCCTCGTCGTCCAACCGGCCATCGAGGCGCTGGCCGCCGGTAACCGCGTGATGATCAAGTTCTCGGAGGTGGCCGAGCGGACGGCCGAGGTCTTCGCCCGGGCCGTCGCCTCCCGCATGTCCCCGGAGGAGGTGGTGGTCGTCCGTGGCGGTGTCGCGACCGCGTCGGCGTTCTTGTCACTCCCGTTCGACCATCTCATCTTCACCGGCTCTCCCGGGGTGGGGGCCCGGGTGGCCGCGACCGCCGGGGAGAACCTGGTGCCGGTGACGCTGGAACTGGGCGGCAAGAACCCCGTCGTCCTCGGATCGGACGCGGACGTCGCCCTGGCGGCCGAACGCGTGGCCGCCATGCGGCTGCTGAACGGCGGTCAGATCTGCCTCTGCCCGGACTACGTCTTCGTCACGCGCGACCGCGTCGAGGAGTTCCTGGCGGTGTACGAGCAGTCGGTGCGGGCCCACTTCCCGACCTACCTCGACAACCCGGACGTGGTCTCGATCATCGACGACCGCAACTTCGACCGGGTGACCGGACTGGTCGCCGACGCCGAGTCCAAGGGCGCCCGGGTGCTGGCCATCGCCCCGCCCCAGGAGGCCGACGCCCTGCCCCGGCGCGCGGGCCGCCGTATCGCGCCCACCGTGCTGCTGGACGTGACCGAGGACATGGCCGTCGCGTCGGAGGAGATCTTCGGCCCGGCTCTGGCCGTGTACCCGTACGACGATCTCGACGACGTCATCACCTATGTCAACACCCGCCACAGCCCCCTGGCCGCCTACTTCTTCGGCTCCGACGGACCGGAGTTCCGGGAGTTCATCAGGCGGACCACCTCGGGCGGCGTCAGCCGCAACGACCTCGCCGTGCACTGGGGCATCGAGGGCGCGCCGTCGGGTGGCATCGGACGCAGCGGCATGGGCGCGTACCACGGGAAGGTCGGTTTCCTGACATTCAGCCACCGCCGGACCATCGCCGCCAGCACGGCTCCGACGGGGATGGCTCAGAACCTCATGCCCCCGGCGGGACAGACCGAGGCGGATGCCCTGCGGGGCTTCGTCGCCCACACCCTGGACGACATCCGGCACCGGATCGGCGACGGCCCGTCCCCCCAGCGGCCCTGAACCATCCCGCTCCCGCATCCCACCCGGAGAATCACATGCGCACCCAAGCGGCTGTTTCGTACGGACCCGACACCGGCTTCACCATCGAGGACGTCGAGATCTCGGACCCCCGCCCCGACGAGATCCTCGTCCGCCTCACCGCGGCGGGCATCTGCCACACCGACCTGGCCACGAAAGCCCTGATGCCCGCGGGCGTTCCCGCGGTGTACGGCCACGAGGGCGCCGGCATCGTGGAGGCGACCGGCGCCGATGTCACCGGTGTGAGAGCCGGAGACCGCGTCGTCCTGAGTTACAACAGCTGCGGCGCCTGCGCCCGGTGTGCCGCCGGACGGCGCGTGTACTGCGAGCGGTTCGTCGCCCTGAACAACGCGGGGCGCCGCCCGGACGGGAGCTCAACGCTCAGCCGTCAGGGTGGCGACGTCTGGTCCTCGTTCTTCGGCCAGTCGAGCTTCGCCCGGCACGCGCTCGCCACTCGCGAGAACATCGTCGTCGTCCCCGAGGACACCGACCTCGTGGCCGCCGCGCCCATGGGGTGCGGCTTCCAGACCGGCGCGGGATCGGTCGTCAACCTACTGCGGCCCACTCCCGATTCCAGCCTGGTCGTGTACGGCGCCGGAGGGGTGGGGCTCGCGGCGGTCATGGCCGCCGCGGCCCTCGGCACCGGCACCGTCATCGCCGTCGACCTCTCCAAGGAGCGGCGTGCCCTGGCAACGGAGCTCGGCGCCACCCACGCCCTCGACGGCGCGAGCGCGGACCTCGTCGAGCAGATCAGGGACCTCACCGCTGGAGGCGCGACTCATGGCTTCGACACCACCGGGGTCCCCGGTGTGATCCGCAACGCCGCCCTGGCCCTGGCCCCCCTGGGGTCCCTGGTCGTCGTCGGCCTCGGCTCGGCGGACATCGGCGTCGACGTGATGGACCTCATCGGAGGGGGCAAGACGATCCGAGGCAGCATCGAGGGCGACGCGAATCCGCATGAGCTCGTGCCACTCCTGCTCGACTGGCACGCGCAGGGTCGCTTCCCCGCCGACCGTGTCATCTCCACGTTCGCCTTCGAGGACATCGACGAGGCGGTCGCACGCATGCGGGCAGATGTCGTCAAGCCCGTCCTCACGTTCTGAGCCTGGGCTGAGTCGAAAGAAACAGGCCCGGCGGACGCCGCCGCGTGGGTCGGCCCGGGCTTCCTTCGTGGCGCATACCCCCGCGCTCGCGCGGTATGGGGGCCGACCCACGATCAGACGCGGGCACGCCGACGTGATGCAGTCCGTGGGCCGAGGTGGATCGACCGTGTGGCCGGCGGTGATCAGGTGTGGTGCTGGGCCGCGCGGCCCTTGCCCATCTCACTGCCGGAAACGAGCAGCACCTTGTCACCGGCCGTGAACAGACCCTCGAAGGTCTTCGGCGTGTTGTAGTCCGCGACGGCGATTCGCACTCCGCGCGCCGCCAGGTCGGCCGCCTTCTCCACGGACCGGACGACGGCGGTGACGTGGTCGGCCGGCACCTGTTCCAGCAGGGTTTCCACGGCGACACGGCCAAGATTTCCGGTGGCGCCGGTGATGACAAGACTCATGAGTCGGACAACTCCGCGCAGGTGATTGATGGCTTCGAGCCCAGAAAGAGATGTAACGCTGCGTGACTACGCACTTTGAAGTGGGGTGCTGAGACGGAGGTAGGCCGTGTACGGCGACTTTCATTCGGACCTCCGCGTCGTGCCGGCCAGGTAAGTAGTCGCGGGCGCAGCGCTGGTGCGGTTCAGATGACGGGGGCCTCGTGGGCCGCGTGGCCGAGGCGGAGCGGCGTCAGGCAGCGCTCGGAGACTTGGGCGCGGGCCGTGGCGTCCTGGGCGTGGTGCAGGGCCCCGTCGGGCATGCGGGGGAGGGTGGCCTTGGAGGTGTCGGACATCTCGTTGAACTGCACGTCGTAGGAGACGGTGATGCAGGCGGTGGTGCCGTCCTGGCTGACGGCGCCCGCCGTGAAGGGGTCGACGACACCGGCGACCTGTTCATTGCCGTGGCCGAGTTCGGTCACGGCCGTCTCGACTGCGGCCTTGTCGCCGGTGGCGGTGATCTTCTCGCCGTGGGGGCGCGGAAGACGATGTTCGCCTGGGCGCCGTCCGCGCTCGACGTCGGGAAACGCTCGTGCAGCAGGTCGAAGGCCTTCTGCGCCTCGGTGCCGGGGAGGGAGACGTCGTTGCTGCCGGTGGTGTTCACGGAGGCCGCACCGATGCCGGCGGCGGCCGGCGGGGCCACCCAGACGAGAGCGGCGCACGTCAGGTGGATGGAAAGGGGACCGGGTCGGGGCCGTACGGCGCTGTGCGGCGGGTTCAGAGACCGAGGGCGGGGACGATCACGGCGTCGATGTAGTGGCGCAGGAACACCACGTCGGCCGGCTTGTTCTCGAGCAGTGGCTGGGTGACGAGGGCGCCGATCAGCATGGGGGAGACGTAGGCCGCGGCAGGCCTGTCCGCGGCGATCTCGCCCCGCTCGACCGCCCGGGACAGCAGCGCGTTGAAGCCGGTCAGCTCGGGGTCGATGAGCACGTCACGCAGTGCCTGCAGGAGTTCGGGGTGGGCGTGGACGGCGTGGAAGAGGGCCCGCATCAGCGCGGTGTCCTTCTCCACCTGCCGGTCGTCGATCCGAGCCACCAGCGCGTCGAGGTCACCGCGCAGGGTTCCCGTGTCGATGCCGTCCAAGGTGGCGGGCTTCTCATGGCGCAGCGCCTGGGCGACCAGTTCGGGCTTGCCCGTCCACTGGCGGTAGAGGGTGGCCTTGCTGCACCGTGTGCGGACGGCGATGGCATCCATGGTCAGGGACTCATAGCCGACCTTCCGCAGCAGTTCGAGCACGGCGGCGTACAACTCCGACTCGCGCTCCGGTGAGATGCGGCTGCGACGCCCGCGGGGGGCGTCGCCCTGTTGTACGGCCACCGATGCCACGGCCCGGCTCCTCGTCCGAACGGAATTGTTTCGCACGTGTGAGGGCTACCCGGGACCTACGAATACGAAACCGTTTCGGTTGTTAAATGGGCCACCGTCGGACCCCTGCGAAACTGAAACGGCGGTCGAGTCGGAAGGGGCACACATGGCCAGTACGTCACCGGTGGCGGCGAAGCCGGGGCGTCCGCGGGACCCCGGGGCCGACGAACGCATCCTGCGGGCCGCGGTGGATGAGCTGGCCGAGACCGGAATCGTCGGCTTCCGGATCAACTCGGTCGCCGCGCGCGCCAGGGTCGCCAAGCGGACCCTCTACTCCCGCTGGCCCGAGCGCGACGACCTGATCCTGGCCGGCCTGTCCACTCTCTCCGGGCAACTCCACCCGCCGCGCACGGGCAGCCTCAACGAGGACATGCGACTGCTCTACGACGCCATCGCAGAGACCCTCGACAGCCCGCGCTGGCTGATCGCGGCCCGCTGCACCTTTGAGCTCCCCGACTATCCCGAGCTGTACGCGCCGTTCCAGCGCGACTGCATCGACCAGCCGCTGGCCGTCATCGAGGACGTGCTCTTCGACGCCCAGAAGCGCGGCGAACTACGCCCCGGCATCGACCGTGCCGTGGCCGCGGAGACCTTCGCGGCGTCGATCGCCAACTTCAGCACGCACATCGCCCGCCTCCGTGGCGTCAGCGCGCACGGAGTACGTGACAGGTTCCTCGACCTGTTCCTGCACGGACTGGGCGCCGAGGACGGGGCCGGCGGGCATCGCCACCGAGTCGGCTGAACGGCGGGTGCGGCTGCCGCGCCGACCATGCCCCTTCTGCCGGTGGGCCTGTCGATCAGCCGTGTTGCGGCCTCGGTCGCGCGGATGCGACGGCCCGGGCCCGATTCAGCGCCATCGCAGCGCTGTGGGAGTGATGACTTCGCCGGTCGCACGCCCGTACGCATCGAGCATCCAGCCCACCCGCTTACTGGTGCGCAGGTTGACGCCACTGTCGAGGATCTCCATCCACGGAAGCTTTGTGCCGAGAAGTTGCTCAAGACGGACGATATGAGGCAGATCCCTGGCCCATACGGTGATGAGCATGTTCGTGTTGCCCGTCGTCGACATGCACAGCCGAAGGTTCGGGAGTGTGGAGAGCGCGTCCACGGTCTTGTCCAGGTGCGCCGGTTGCACCCGGCAGCGCCACGTACAGCTGATGGGCCACCCGGAGAAGGATTGGGCGACCTCGCACCGGAACGACAGCAGCCCCGACCTGAGCAGCCGCGGCAGCTGCCGCCGCACGGTGGAGGGGTTGCGTCCGGTCGCCTGGGCCAGCTCCGCGGCGGTGCGGCGGCCGTCGGCGGCCAGCGCCTCGATCAGTGGCCAGGCGTTTTTGGGCGGTTGGACATCGCCATCGCGTAGCGTCGCACGTGCTTCGGCCTCCAGCGCGGCCACTTGGTGGGGGCTGAGTGCCTGGAGCCGCCAGCTGCTTCCGTCGCGGTACATCGCGGTGCCCAGGTAGGTCCGGATGGTCGCGACTCCGGGTGCCTTGATCAATTCGTCCGTGAGGAAGAACGTCATCTCGGCCATGTCGCCGGTCATGACCGTCAGCATCAGATCGCGCCCCTGCGTGGACTCCTCCACGGTCACCACCCGGGGGTCGGCGCAGAGGGCCTGGATCGCCCTGGGCCGGCCGCCGGGCAAGCAGTCCACCTCGATCAGTGCGGTGGTCAGGTCGCCGTGGATGCCGCCGGGTCTCGCGGTGATCCATGCGGTCCCGGTGGCGCGGAGTCCGGCCCAGCGCTGGGCCAGCGACTGCGCGTTGACACCGAGGATGTCAGCGGCTGCCGCCCAGGACACACGGGGCGCGATCTGTAGTGCATGGATGAGGATCAGATCCTCTTCATCCAGCGGGTCCATCTTCACAGATCGAAGGATAGGGACATCAGCATGCACGTTTCTACGGAAATCCGCTCCGCATGGGGTCACCCGGGTAACACTTCTCGAACCTTCGGTGCCGTAGCGCGCGTGACAGTGAAGACCCCCGTACGGCCGGCAGCGAGCGTGCCGCGCGCCTCGCTCTCGTCGGCCAGGGCGTCGGCGAGCACTGAACCGACGAGGCGAGCCCTCGATCATGAAGAACCCCCGCGATCCGGGCGCTGTACCCGGGCGCGGCAAGAGAGCAGGAGTGCCACGTGTCCGAGACACACGCCAAAGAGACGTCCGTCTGTCTCAGCTTCGACCTCGACGCCATCTCCGCCTGGGTCGGCACCCTGGGCCTGTCCTCGCCCACCTACGTCTCCAGAGGCGAATTCGCCGCCAGAGTCGCGGCACCCCGCATCCTGGATCTGCTCGACCGTGAGGGCGTCAAATCCACCTGGTTCGTCCCCGGCATGGATGCCGAAGCCTTCCCCGACGTCTGCAAGCGCATCCGCGATGCCGGACACGAGATCGGACACCATGGCTACGCACACGAGGTTCCGACGCATCTGGAGGAGCCCGCCGAGCGCCGGATGATCGAGCGCGGCCTCGAAGCCCTCGACCGTGTCCTCGGTGTCACTCCCGCCGGATACCGGTCGCCCGCCGCGGATCTCTCTCCCAACTCCACCCGGCTCCTGGCCGAGTACGGGTTCACCTATGACAGCAGCCTGTGGGGCAGTGACTACGGCATGTACCGGTGCCGCACAGGGGACATCGTCGACCCCGAGATCCCGATCGAGTTCGGCTCGGAGCTCGACCTCGTCGAGGTCCCGCTGGGCACCATCATCGACTTCGTCCTGCTCGAGTTCATCATGACGCCCGGGCTGGTCCTGCCCGCGAGCACCGATGTCGTCGCCCTCGGCAAGCGTTGGATCGACGACCTGGAGTTCATGGCCGAGCGGGTGCCGGGCGGCACGCTGACAGGTGTCTGGCACCCGGCCGCGATCGGGCGCGCGAGCAAGCTCCGTACCATCGAGAACTTCATCCGGCGCGGCAAGGAACTCGGCTTGCCGTTCAAGACGATGTCCGAAGCGGTCAACGACTGGAAGAGCGTCAATTGAGCACGTCGGCCGACCTCGTCCTCCGAGGCGGAACCGTGCTGACCGTGGACCCCGCTTTCATGGTGGCATCCGCCGTGGCGATCCGCCGGGGAACCATCGTCGGCGTCGGTGACGACGAGGACATGAAACCCCTGACCGGGCCGGGCACGACCGTCATCGACATCGACGGGTGCACCCTGCTGCCCGGCATCAACGATGCGCATCTGCACGGTCTTCGTTACGGCATGAGCAGGCCTCCCATGGCCTTGGACCTGTCCGCAGTCTCCTCCATCGCGGAGGTGGTCCGGGCGGTTGCCCGGGCGGCGGGCGCGGTGCCCCCCCGGCACGTGGATCCGGGGCCGTGGATGGGACGCGGCACGGCTGGCCGAATGCCGCGACGACCCGGAGCGATCACCTCACCGTCGCGACCTCGACGAGGTCAGCCCGGACCATCCTGTCCTGCTGACCGACTTCTCCGGTCACGCGGCCTGGGTCAACTCGGCCGCGCTCGCGGCCACCGGCCTGGGCTCCAAGGTGGCATCGCCGCCCGGTGGCATCGTCGAGACGGACAACGGCGGACCGAGCGGCATCGTCCGGGAAGCCGCGGTCACCGTGTTCAACGAAGCGGTCCCCGCCCCCACCGACGCTGAACGCTGCGCCGCCATCGAGGCAGCGGTTTCCGAATGCAACCGGCGCGGCATCACCAGCTTCACCGATCCCGGGCTCACGGTTCCGGAAGTCCGCGCCTACGAGAAGCTGGCCGCCGAGGGCAGACTCTCGGCCCGGGTCACAGCGCTCCTGCTGCCGCAATGGCCGATCGGTACCGCAGCCGATTTCAGAAACGCCCTGGACGGGTGGCCCAGTGAACGCGTCGCGGACCGCTCTCGTTTCCACATCGCCGGAGTGAAGATCTTCGCGGACGGGATCCCGCCGAACCGGACGTCGTGGATGAGCGAGCCGTACGAGGGCGGCGGACACGGGTGTCTCACGACGCACGGCCCGACCGACGACGTACGCGTCGCCGAGCTCCACGAGATGATCGCGCACGCACATCGCTCCGGATACCAGGTCGGCGTCCATGTCACCGGTGACCGCGCGATCGACGCGGTGGTCGCGGGGTTCCTGAAGGCCCAGCGCGACGCCCGGAACGCAGACCCTCGGCACTACGTCATTCACGCCGACTTCCTGAGCGCGACCAGCATGAAGCTGCTCGCCGAGAACGGGTTCGGAGCCAACATGAACCCGACCATCAAGTGGGTCATCGCCGACTCCGAGGAAGACGTCGTGGGATCCGAGCGCGCCGGCTACGAGATGCCCTACCGCGACGCGCTCGCCGCCGGGGTCCCCGTCACCAGCGGCTCAGACGCACCCGTGACGCAGCCGGACTGGCCGCAGGGGATCTCGACGATGATCCTGCGCGAAGCGCGGGGGAGCGGCAGGGTCTCCGGACCGGATCAGCGGATCGGCCTCGCCGCCGCACTCCGCACGTATACGAGCAACGCGGCATGGCAGGACTGTGCCGAGGGCTGGAAGGGCACGATCGAGGCCGGAAAGGTGGCCGACCTGTGTGTCCTGGACGGTGACCTTCCGACACTTGACCCGCACGACATCCCCCAGCTTGCCGTGCGCTACACGATTCTCGACGGGAAGATCGTCCATGCCAACGACTGACCCCCGATGTCCAGCAGCTCCGACACCGCCCGGTATCGAGGACACCGCGAGCCAGGCGGTCGAGCTCACCAGCGCACTCATCCGGATCGACTCCACCAACACGGGTGAGGAGGAGACCACCACGGGAGAGCGCACGGCTGCGGAGTTCGTCGCCACCACGTTGAGCGACGCCGGCTACGAGGTGCACTACATCGGCGCGGGAAACGATCGCCACTCGGTGGTGGTCCGGCTGGAAGGAGCCGACAGGGAACGAGGCGCGCTTCTGGTCCACGGCCACCTGGATGTCGTTCCCGCCGACCCGCTCGACTGGACCGTCCACCCCCTCTCCGGTGAGATCCGCGACGGCTACGTATGGGGTCGCGGTGCCGTGGACATGAAGAACATGGTCGCCATGAGCCTCGCGCTCGCGATCCGGTACAAGCGGTACGGCATCGTCCCTGCCCGCGACATCGTCTTCGCCTTCGTGGCCGACGAGGAGGCGGGCGGAAGGATGGGTTCGGGGCATCTCGTCGAGAAGCACCCGGGACTGCTGGACGGAGTCACCGAGGCGATCGGTGAGGTCGGCGGCTTCTCTCACACGCTGGACAACGGGGCCCGCGCCTACCTCATCCAGACAGCCGAGAAGAGCAAGCGCTGGTTGAAGGTACGAGCCCGCGGAGTGGCCGGTCACGGCTCCATGCTGGCCGAGGACAATCCGATCGGCCGGCTCGGCGAAGCGCTCGCCACGCTGACCAAACACCGGTTCCCACTCACTCTCACGCCGACGGTGCGTCAATTCCTGGAAGGGATCAGCAAGGCCGGCGGATGGAAGTTCACCGAGGACGCGCAGGCCGAGGAGATCGTGGGTCGCCTCGGCGGACTCGGACGGATCATCGGGGCGACGATCCGCGACACCGCCAACGTCACGGTCGTGAACGCCGGCTACAAGTCGAACGTGATCCCGGCGGTCGCCGAGGCCGAGGTCGACTGCCGCCTGCTACCTGGCCGCCGGGAGGCATTCGACGCCGAACTGGCCCAGCTCCTCGGTCCCGGTATCGAGCTGGAGTGGCACGAACAGGAAAGCCTTGTCACGACGTTCGACGGCGACATCGTCGACGCCATGGTCGGAGCGCTGCTCGAGCACGACCCGAACGCGATCGTGCTGCCCTACATGATGTCGGGCGGGACGGACGCGAAACGCTTCGCACGACTCGGCATCCGGAATTTCGGATTCTCCCCCCTTCTCCTGCCTCCCGACCTGGACTTCGCGGCGCTCTTCCACGGCGTCGACGAGCGCGTGCCCGTGGACTCCATCCGCTTCGGGGTACGAGTCCTCGACGAGTTCCTCCGCACCGCCTGACTTGGCAAAGACGACCTCATCCCCGTCCCACGATCCGCCCCCCGATCCGCAACAGCCGAGCCCAGGAATCCCGCCCGACTGGCTGGAGCGAGCAGCACCGCCTCCGGGCTCGACGGTGAGGTCGACGCAGGTGCTGCCGGGTGCGGCCCCTTTACCTATGCTGCGCTTGGGGACACCAGGCCGCGCCTGTACCGGCCACTCACCCCTCAGAATGAGAGGTGGACAGGCTTGGTTTCCGTACATGGGTGACTACTGGTGACGGTGAGAAAACGACATGACGGCCCGCGCGAGATCGCGGACATCGGCTTTGCTCCGCCGGTCGGCATTCCGACGGGCGTCGAGGTCATGTCTCTGGCGGAACTGCGGGAGCGGGCTGCCGTCCGCATGGGCAGGGTGGGGCTGGGGACACCTCAGCGGCCGACGTTCCACCACCTGATCACTCTCTCCAATGGCTCCTTGTGGCACATGGTGGATTTCACCGGCTACGCCCTCAAGCCGGGCTCCTGGCTGTGGGTCCGGCCCGGCCAGGTGCAGCAGTGGGGTGATCTGCACGAGGCCGAGGGCACTCTGGTTCTCTTCGAGCGCGACTTCGTTGATCCGGGCACCGTCGCCGCAGCGCGCGTGGATGATCCGCACGCACCCGTGCTCCAGGTTCCCGACACCGAGGACCGCCGTGCGCTGGAGATGGCCCTGGATCATCTGGCACTCGAGTTCCAGGCGCTGCGCGGCATTCCGCTGGAAGCCCATGTGGCGGTGCTGCGCCACCTGCTGGCGGTCCTGGTGCTGCGCCTTTCGCAGCGCACGGTACCGGCCGGCAGCCCGGCCCCGGAGCCGGGGGAGACCTTCGTCCACTTCCGTGACGCCGTCGAACGAGACTTCACCCGCACGCGCCGCCTGGAGGACTACGCCCAGGCTCTGGGCTACTCGCCCCGCACCCTCTCCCGGGCGACACGCGCCGGGGCAGGGGTGGGAGCGAAGGAATTCATCGACCGGCGGGTGGTCCTGGAGGCCAAGCGCCTCCTGGCGCACGGCGACCAGTCAGCCTCCCGTATCGCGGCACAGCTCGGCTTCACCAGCGCCACCAACTTCAGCAAATACTTCCATCAGCGCACCGGCCAGTCTCCGATCGCCTTCCGTGCAACCGTGCGGGGCCGCTCCTCGGAGAGTGGCGCAGGCGATACGTCCGGTACCGGGTGACCAGGGCGGAGAGGGCCGCCCCTGCGAGCGGTGCCACCAGATAGACCCACAGATGTGACCAATGGACGGACTGGTGGGCCCAGAGGGCGGGACCGAACTGGCGGGCGGGGTTGGCGGACCCGCCGGTGAGGGTGCCGAGGGTGACGATGACCACGGCGGTGGCGGCGGGCAGGGCGAGCGGGATCCAGCACGCCCACGCGGGGCGGGACATCAGCAGTAGGGCGACAGCGAGGATCGCCGCGGTGGCCGCGGCTTCGGCGGTGAACAAGGCGGCGGCCGACAAGGCGGGGGCGGGCCGGACCGCGGCGTAGTCCATACGAGCGCCGACGACCGGACCCCATACGAGGCGGGCCAGGCCGGTGCCGGCCACGGAACCTGCGAGCTGGGCGGCGACGTACGGCAGGACACGGCGGCCGGGGAACGCGCCCGTCACCCACAGGGCGAGGGTGACGGCCGGGTTGAGGTGGCCACCGGACTGACGGCCCCACGAGGAGGACAGCGCCCACGCGAGCGCCACCCCGACGATCACGGCCACGGCCGCGAGCTGGAGGTGTGGTTCCGGCAGGGCCCGGCTGAGCGGGGAGACCATCACCCAACGGACGGCGGTGACCAGGACGAACAGCACGCCGCCGGTGAGAGCGAACTCGACGGCGACCGCGGCCCGGGCGGTTGTGCCGCCCGGGGCCGCGGGCTTCCCGGCGGTCCCGGCTCCACCGGTGCCGCCGCCGGACGTCGTCCCGGTGGCCCGCCACGCGGACACACGGGCGGAGGTGAGCATCGGTCAGCCCCAGGTCATCTCGCCGGTGGCCACCTTGGTGCCCAGGTCCAGGGCCACCAGCAGGCCCAGGTCCGGATGGCGCTCGAGGAGCGCGGCCTTCAGCGCCTCGGAGTCGTTGCCGCTCCCGGCCAGTTCCTTCTCGAACTCGGCGAGGTAGGTGCGGGTGTAGGCGATCACGGAGGCGTCGGTGGGGGAGCCGGCGGAGCGGTGGCCGGCCACCACGAAGCGCGGGTCGAGCCGCTCCATCTCGTCGAGCGTCTCGGCCCAGGCGGCCCGCTCGCGCGGCGTGGGGGTGTCGGCGGTCCACACGTGAAGGCCGGCGAAGAGCAGCACGCCGCCCACGACCGCGCGGTCCTCGGGCTGCCACAGGTACTCGGTGCGCCACACCAGGTCCGGGTGGCCGCCGCGGAGCTCGAAGTCGTGGCCCTCGATGCTGACGCGGTCCCCGTCCAGCACCTCCGGAACGATCACCTCGGTGGGCAGATTCCGGCCCAGGTGCGCCCACGTCTTGAGCTTGCCTTCCCAGCTGGCCTTGATCCGCTCCACGGTGGTGGCGGTGGCGACGATCCTCACGTCCGGGAACGCCTGCCGGATCACTTCCAGGCCGAAGTAGTAGTCGGGGTCGGAGGTGGTGACCACGACGGTGGTCAGCTCCTTGCCGCTGTCGATGATGTCCGCCAGGACCCGGTGCTGCTCGGCCAGGGTGAACTGGCCGTCGACCAGCAGGGCTTCGCGCTCGCCGGTGATCAGGACGGACGACTTGTGCAGGCCGGTGTCACCGGCGGTGTGGACGGTGTACGTCAGGGTGGTCGACATGGTGGTATCGCCTTTCAGGGTGTTGTAGGGGTGTGGTTCAGGCGCCTGCGGCGGCCAGGTGCTGGTCCAGAGCGCGGGTGAGCGCGTCGGCCGAGGAGACGGGGCCGCCCAGACGGTCGGTGCCGTGTGCGGTGTGCAGCAGCAGCGTCGGGTAGCCGTCGACGCCCAGACGGCGCACCTCGAGGAAGTCGGCCGCCGCCTCGGCACGGGTGGCGGGCGAGGCATATGTGGCCGCCACCACGTCGGCATCCAGGCCCAGCTCGGCGGCTATGTCCCGGTAGACCTCGGCGTCGGAGAGGCTACGGCCGTCGACGTACCAGGCACGCTGCATCGCGGCGGCGGCATCCAGCGCGTTCGCGCCTGGCTGGCTGCGCAGCGCGACCAGGCCCGTGGCAGCATCGGCGGAGTCCATCACGACGGTGCCGTCCGTGAGCGCGGCACGGTAGCCGTCGCCGAACGCGACGCCGGTCAACTGGGCGATGCGCTCGTTGGCGCCCGGGATGTGCGGGTAGGCCGACACCGGCAACGCGCGTGAGCCGGTGAAGAGGCCGCCGGACAGCACCCGCAGCTCGATCCGGTCCGCGTTGGCGGCGGCGAACTCGTGCAGGGCCGGGCCGAAGCCGTAGCACCAGCCGCAGTAGGCGTCGAAGGCGTAGGTCAGTTGAATGGGCTTCACAGAGCTCATCACATGTCATCCTTTCCGGATTCCGTCACCCGGCTCCCTGTCTCGGCCGGGCTGACACGCTCAAAGCTATGGTCAGAATGCGGGGCCTCCCGGATACCCAGACGACGCGCTGTGGTGAAAAACTGACAGTCTCGTGAGTTCCTTCTCCGTGAGCCCCGCCAGACGGCCGCCGATCCGCCCCCCGAAATGAGATCCGGGTTCGCCGATGACGCCAGGTGGTGCCCGACCACGTCACGGATCCTGTCGATCAGCAGCGGGTCCGGGAAGACCTTGAAGTCCTGTTTGCGCCATGGCCAATGCCCGAAGGCCGCTGGATCCGCAGCACACCGGTGGGCAAATCCCCACCCGCTTCGCCAGCTCGCGCTTCGGGCAGTGGGCGGCGCCCTCTGGTGCCTCTTCGTGGGCGCCTGCCACGACATCTTCGACCGGGGAGTCTGTGATGGTGTGGGGCACGCCGGAGCAGGATGCGTCACCCAGCCGTCGAGCCGGCCTTGCAGGTATCTCGTCCGCCACCGGCACACTGCCGCACGCTCGGTGGCCAGTCGTGCGGCCACCGCGGTGTTCCTCACGCCCTCGGCCCGCACCGGCGGCTGACGCTCGTCTTGGTCCGTCGGCTATCTGCGGCATCGAGCTGGATCAGGTCGAGGGCGTGCGCGAGCTGCGGACCTGGACATCGTCGTGATCGCGGACGAGGGCAGTGTGGTGGGTGGCAGGGGGATCCCGCTGGGCAGATGCGTCGCAAGAATCGCATCGCTGAATCCCGCAGGACGGGGCACTCAGGGCGGTCGGGCGTTGTGTGCGGCGCCGAGAAAGGAAGGGCGTTCGCGGTCGCGTTGGCCGTTGCCCATACCCGGTCTCCCGATGGGGCGTCAGTTTTCGGTGAGTCGGTATTCGGCGAGTCGGGTCTTCACCGCGAAGCCCGCGCGCGCGTAGATCTTCAAGGGGTCGGTGGGGTTCTTGGGGTCCACTTCGAGCTCGACCGCCGTCAGGCCATCCGCGGCACATGCGTGCAGGGCGCGGAGCAGCAGCGCGGTCGCGAGCCCACGACCGCGATGGGCACGAAGGGTGCCCAGGCGGGCGATCCACCCTTCGCGGGCACCTGCCGCGGCATCGTCTACGGGCCATGCCTCCGTATGGAGGTAGGCCGCGACCTCGTCGCCCGAGGTGACGACGGAGGACAGGTCCCAGCGGACCTGGCTCTTGTCGACCACTATCTCCTGCCAGTCGTCGGCCGACCAAAGCGCTGCACCGGGCTGGTCCTTGAACGCCTCGTTGTGTGCGGTCAGCAGTTGGGTGGCGTCCCTCGCCGGGTCGGCATCGGCCAGAGTGAAGCCCTCGGGCAGTGGTGGCATGTCGGGCAGGTCCGTCAACCCATGCCGCATCAGTACCGACCAGCGCTGCGGCAGGAAACCGTGCGCGGTGAACAGTGCGGCTTGGGCGGTGTCGTCGGTGTTCCCTGTGATGTCGAAGCGGACCGGGACATCCGGAGCGTGTTCGGCGTGTATCTCCCGACCGCGCCGCAGCATGGCCGGGAACAGAAGGGAACCGATACCCTCAGCGTGTCGACGGGGCGTCACCCCGCCGTTGAGCTGGACTGACTGGATGGAACCGGTGGGCTCCTGCCCGTTCACGGAGAAGTATCCGACCAGCTCTGCACCGTCGAATGCGCCGACAACCGCGCCACGCCCGTCGGCGGTGGTGCGGGCGAACTCTTCGGCGTCCTCTTCCACGCTGCCGTGCTCGCCGGTCTGCACCTCCTCCTCGATCTCCGCTCGCAGCCGGTGCCAGGCAGGTATGTCATCGAGGGAAAGGTCACGAAGTTTGATCACCACGGCGAAAGGCTAGGGCAATCACGGATGCCCAGTACGACGGACTGTGCGTCATGGCCGGCGAGTTCGCCAGGCGTGAACACCCCGACGACACGAAGTCCGCCTGTTCGACGTCGGGCGGCAGAGCGACCCTCGACGTACTTCACAAGGGGCGAGTCGTACAGGATCGATGCTCCCGCAGCCGCTCGTCCCTCGTCACCTTGTACGACCGCCACAGCGCCCCACTCTCTGTCTACAGGCAGCTCACCCGTTGGTTGTTACAAGGTGCTCAGCAGTAGGTGGGACGGGTCTGGCAGTAGGTAGGCCACCCGTGGGGCGGAACTTCGGTCGCGTGGGCCTGCGTCGGCAACTCACGGATGCCTCTTGGCACACCGCCAGCCCCTGAGAACTCCTTCACTCAAGGTCCGGCACGGCCGTTCTTGGGTGGTCGTGCAGTGCGCTCAGGTGCAGGGTGAAGGCCGCGCGCACCCGCTCCAGGCCCACGGCCCCGACACCCGAACCGGTTGGTGCGCCGAAGGCCGGCACCAGGGCGACGACCCCCAGCCGGTGCCCTGTCACACCCTGCCGCGCGGCGAGCCCGCCGACTGTGCCGACGCCACGCAGCAGAGCCCACACTTCCTCGGTGTACCCGGCACGTAGTGCGGCCCGGTACTGCGCGATCCGCGGCAACTGCACCGCGACGACATCCGCAGCCGGTGCGATCCGCTGCCCTGCTTGAGGCGACGCGCACAGAGCGCCGGCCGTACCCTCACGCGTCGGTGAATGCCCCGGCTGCGACGTCGAAGGCGTCGGCCGCGACACGGTCAAGGGGGCCGGCGGCGTCATGAAGCGCCCAGTACTCCAGGGCGGTGGCGGAGGTGTTGACCAGCAGCCCTGCGAGGAGGCGGGGCCGCAGCGCGCCCTCGTCGGCTCCTGTGCGGGCGGCGATGACGGGGGTGAGCTGGTCCTGGGCTCGGCGGTTGGCGGCCAGGAGGCATGCCGTGAGCGCCGGTTCGGCCAGCATGACGCGGATCAGACGGCGACGTGAGGCGTCGTCCATGGAGGCGCAGGCATGCAGCAGGGCGTCGCGTGCGGCTTCGGGGAAGGGCTGTCCGGCGGGCCGGGCCGCCAGCGCCTGCTCCAGGGCGCTGATGCAGTCGGTCAGCAGGGGGCTGAGCGCGGTCTCCTTGGATTCGCAGTAGCGGTAGAAGGTGCGCAGGGACAGGCCTGCCGCGTAGGCGATCTCTTCGACGGTGGTGGCCTGGAACCCCTGGCTCTCGAAGAGCGCGGCGGCACAGTGCGCGATCTCCCGCCGGGTGGCGTCCCTGCGCCGCTCGCGCAGCGGCAGCAGCCGTTCCTGCTGTCGGGCGGTGTCCATGGATTCACCCTTCTCGCATCCGCTTCTCTGCTTGGTTCCCGACACCAGTGTGACACAGAACAGCGTGTTGGCATGTATGAGCTACTTGGCACGTTGTGCCATTCGGTCTTACGATGCCGACAGCGGCGGCCTTGACGAACTGTGCGACCGCATCGTCGCGGTCCTGGTACCCGACCGGGAGCAGACCACCGACGATGCCGCATTGCTCGTCATCCGCACCCGTGGCACCGCCGCAGGCGACGTTGTCACGTACGACCTGCCCGACGACCCCAAGGCAGCCGGACAGGCCCGCGCCGAAGTCCGTCACCCGCTCGCGGCCTGAGGCCTGGACGAACTGACCATGACCACCGAGCTGTTGGTGAGCGAACTGGTCGGCAACGTGATCCGGCACGCCCGGGGACCCGTCCGCCTCCGTCTCCTGCGCAGCCGGTCACTGATCTGCGAGGTGTACGACCACAGCCTCACCACTCCGTGTATCCGGCGCGCCGGGTACACGGACGAGGGCGATCGGGGGCCGCACCTGGTCGCCGCGCTCTCACAGCGCTGGGGCACCCGCTTCCTCGGCGACGGCAAGTGCATCCGGACCGAGCAGGAACTGCCGCCGGAACCCTGATCAGCCTCCTGGCGCCCATGCGAAAGGCGTCGTTCGCGGCAAGCCGGCGCTTGCGCCGACCGGCCCCGGGGAGGTGGTTCCCGGCGGAACCGGTTCGCTCAGCGGACGAGTTCGGCCGGCTTGGTGGCCTTGCCGAGCAGCCATTCCAGGGCGCCGCGCCGGAAGCAGCGGGACCAGAGAGTCGCGAAGACGGTCACTGCCACGATGAAGCCGAGCAGCACGTACAGCGAGGGACTGGGGACTTCATCGATGCCGAGGAGGCGGATGCCGACGATGTGGAGGACATACGCCGTCAGGGACATCGTGCCGACCGCGATGACCGGGCGGGCGAGGCGGTGGAAGCGTGGGAAGGCGTCGACGGCGGCGAGGCAGAGGGCCAGGACCGTGACGGCCACACCGGTATTGGCGATGATCGACAGGGTCGTCTCGCTGTGCGGGGAGGCCACCAGCAGCCCGGCCGGGGTGTCGCCGTCCGGGTAGCCCCAGGTGTCGGACCACCACGCCGACGCGGCTGATCCGCCGTTCCCCCAGCGGGTGGCACCGATGGCCGACAGGGCGCCGGGGACCAGGTTCAGGGCGAGCCAGGAGCCGCCGTGGCCGAGGACCGCCAGGCAGACGCCGGTGACCGCCAGGCGTATGCGGATGACGGAGGCGGCCAGGTCGAGGCGGGCCACGGCCATACCGGCGATGACGAAGGGGATCCAGGCAAGGGCGGGGTAACTGCCGGTGAACAGCAACGAGACGACGCCGTCGGCGTTCGCGGGCCAAGCCCAGATGCCGTCGACGCCGTCGGCGCGGAGCATGCGCTGGATGACGTACAAGACCTGCGGCAGGACCAGTGCGCCGGCCCCGGCGATGATCGCCAGTGAGCGGGCGCTGAGTCGGTACAGCGGCAGGACGAGCAGGAAGTACAGACCGTAGAAGGCGAGGATCACCTCGACCGAGGTGCCGGTCAGGGTGAGGGCGGTGCCCAACACCAGCAGCACGAGCCCCCGGATCACCACCTTGGCGATGGCCTGACGGCCCGCCCGGCCCGTCTTCGGGGAACGGCGGCCTGTGATCAGCATGATCGAGAAGCCGGCCAGGAAGGCGAAGAGCGCGGAGGCCCGGCCGTGCGCCAACTCCATGAAGAATCCAGTGACACCGCCCACGGAGGGGTCGGGGCCGACATGGGCCGCGAACATCCCGTAGACCGCCAGGCCCCTGGCCAGGTCGACGCCGATCAGACGGCCCGTCGAGGCGCGTCCGCTCCGCGGATCCGCTGCCCCCGCGGTGTCGGTGGACGCGGCACGGGCGTTGATCGGCGTCTTGAGCGCCGTGTCGTCTGCGTTCTGGGTCATGCTTCGAGGCTGGGGAGCAGACCTGGCGGGGAGTATCCGGCAGGTGTCCGGTCCACCCCCGCCATCCGGCGGTTGAGTCCCCTGCCGGTTGGGGCGGCCCGTCACCGGATGTGAGGCGTCGGCCGGGAGAGGCCTGGCCCAGGAGCAGGGCGGCGTCGGAGGCGCTGAGCCGTCCTGGCGCGCCGGCTCGCCCTGCCGCGCCGCTGAGGATCAGCCCGTCGCCTGATCAAGGCCCCCCGTACGGCTGGAGCCCACCCCCCGGCCGGCGGGAGAGTCCGCTCGGCCGCCCTATGAGGCGCCCCCGCGTTCTACGGTCGAAGCGGTGACAATCGACATCGGCATGCGGACTGAACCGTACGCACCAGGGAGACGACGAAGTGGAACGCACGTGATCAGGGTCATGGTTGTGGACGACGAGGCCCTGGTGCGGTCAGGATTCCAGCTGATCCTCAACGCCGCCGACGACATCGAGGTCGTCGCGACCACGGTCGGCGCCCAGGCCGTCGACACGGTACGGCGGGTGGGCCCGGACGTCGTCCTGCTGGACATCCGTATGCCCGACGTGGACGGACTGACCGTACTGGGGCAGATACGGGCACTGCCGCAGCCTCCGGTGGTGGCGATGCTGACCACATTCGACGCCGATGAGTACATCCTCACGGCGCTGCGCTCCGGCGCGGCCGGCTTCCTCCTCAAGGACACCGAACCCGATCAACTCGCCCAGCTGGTCCGCTCGCTGGCCGCGGGCGGGGTCGTGATGTCACCGAAGGCGTCCCGCGCCGTCTGGGAGAGCCACCCCAGGGCTGCCGCGGTCGACGACGCCGAGGCCGCCCGCGCCGGACGGCTCACCGAGCGCGAGCGTCAGGTGCTCGTGCTGGTCGCGGAAGGACTCTCCAACACCGAGATCGGCACCCGTATCCATCTCAGCGCGGGCACCGTCAAGGACCACGTCAGCGCGATCCTCACCAAACTGCGCGTGGGCAGCCGCGTCCAGGCGGCGCTGCTCGCCCAACGGGCCGGCCTGCTGGACGGGCCCGGCCGGTCGGAGCCGGGGCGATGACCGCGCCCAGCGGATGGTGGGCCAAAGTCCCGGCGCCCGTCCTCGACGCCGTAGTCGTCGCGATCGCGGCGGCGGACGTCTGGCTCAACCTGGAGGACGCCTCCCCCTTGGAGACGGCGATCTCGGCAACGGGTTGTGCTGCCCTCGCGCTCCGAAGGCGCTTCCCCCTCGCCGTCTTCGTGTGCACGCTCCCCGCCAGTCTCCTGCTGTACATCGTGTTCGCACCGTTCGCGGCCCTCTTCACCCTGGCGGAGCGGTCCCGTAACCGCCGTCTCCTCAGCGCGTGCGCCGTACTGTTCGCCCTCGCCTCCGCTGCCCCCTGGCCCCTGAACAACGCCGGCCCGGACGAGCGCACATGGATCCTGGTCTACTTCTTCTACACGCTCGCCACCGCCGCGGCACCCGTCCTGCTGGGCCAACTCGTCCAGGCACGCCGTGATCTGGCCCGCAGGCTCGTCGAGATCGAGGAAGCACGCGAGCACGAGCAACTGCTGTACTCCCAGGCCGTGCTCGCTCGCGAACGAGCCCAGCTTGCCCGCGAGATGCACGACGTCGTCTCCCACCAGGTCAGCCTGATCGCCGTCCAGGCAGGCGCCCTGCAAATCGCCTCCAAGGACCCCGATGGCAAGGAGCGTGCCCGCACCATCCGCACGCTCAGCGTCGACACCCTTGACGAGCTGCGCCACATGGTCACTTTGCTGCGTGCCTCCGGTGGACGGGCCACCGAACTCACCCCGCAACCGACCCTCACCGACCTCCACAAGCTCGTCACCACCAGTGGCATCGACACCGACCTGACCGGTGAACTCCCGCCGGACATAGCCACTCCAGCGCAACGAGCCGTGTACCGCACGGTGCAGGAAGCCCTCACCAACGTCCGCAAACACGCTCCCGGTGCCACGGCGACGGTTTGCCTCTGGCACAACGTCGAAACCTTCGGCGTGACAATGACCAACACCCCGCCCACACGCCCCTCCCTTCCGCTGCCGGGATCCCATCAGGGCCTCATCGGCCTCGGGGAGCGTGCCGAACTCCTGGGCGGCACCCTCGCCTCCGGACCCACCTCCGACGGGGGTTACGAGGTGATCCTGCGGATCCCGACCCGCCCGCGCTGACGGGCAGCGTGCGGAGGAGGGCGCCGCTGATCTTCCAGGGCCCGCCTCGCGAAGGTGTCAGTAGGGGTCAGCCGAGGCCGTCGATGGAGTCGACCGTGCACCGGCCGCGCGGGTGGTCGTGGCCCGGGTTCCGGGTGCTGTTCGCGATCGGGCTGTCGGGGCCGGTCGAGGTGAAGAAGGTCGCGGAGCTGTCCGGCATGAGCCGCGCGGCCGTGTCCGCCTTGGTGGGCACGTTGGAGAAGGCCGGCCTCGTCAGCAAGGAGCCGGCGCACAACGAACGCGAACAGGAGTGGGCGGGCTCGCTCAGCGAGGACGAGGCGCGCACCCTCATCGACCTGCTCGGCAAGCCGACCGCGCACTCCACGCACTTCGACGCCCGGCACCGGGCATGACGGGTGCGGGAGTCAGCCCCCAGCGGTCTTCCGCGGACTTGAACCTCGAGGACGACACGGATGCGTTGACACCGGAGAAACAACCGCCGAACATACTCGGCCATATGGGAGTCCTCGTCGCCAAGAACCTCGATGAATGGGCCCAGGTCATCAGCGAGAGCTTCGTGCCGCTGGCACTCGGCTCCGTGTCCGGGTCCTTCCACGGTTCAGTGCGCTCCAGCGCAATGGGGCCCGCCGCCACTCTTACCGAGGTGCGCACGCACGGCCCCTCCGTCGTCCTGCGCTCGAACCGCCTCGTACGCGCCGAGCCGCGTGACGACTACCTGTTCTCCCTGCACCTGGACGGAGAGAGCACCGTCGTGCAGGACGAGCGGGAGACGCTGCTGCCGCGCGGCGGCGGAGCGCTGTACGACACGTCGCGGCCGTACGAACTGCGGTTCCCGACCGGCACGCGGCAACTTGTGCTGCAGATGCCCCGGGACCAGCTGCGCGCCCGGATGGGGCGGGTGGAGGACGTGTGCGGGCGCGCGCTGCCCGCCGGTCACCCGACGGTCCGGGTCCTGGCCGCCTACGTGCGGGAACTGGCCGACACCAGCGACGGCCTCACCGACGACCAGCGAGCCGAGCTCGGCCTCACGACCGTCGACCTGATGGCCACCGCTCTGCGCGCGATGGCCGGTGAGGGTTCCGGTGTGCCCACCGGGAGAGCAGCCCTGCTCGCCTCGATGCAGGCATACGTCCGTGAGCACCTGGCCGACTCCTGGCTGACCCCCGAGGCCATCGCCCGCCGCCACCGCGTCTCCCTGCGGCACACGGCCGAGGTGTTCGCCGCGGACGGTACCTCGCCCGCGGCCTTCATCCGCGCCGAGCGGCTGCGTGCCGCCCACCGCATCCTGACCGATCCCCGGTATGCCGCCCTGACGGTTGCCGCCGCCGCGGCCCGCTGCGGCTTCACCGACCGCACCACCTTCACCCGCGCCTACGTGCGAGCCTACGGCCAGACGCCTGCCGAGGCGCGGCGCCGTACGAGGCAACCGTCGGCCGACCGCTGACGCATGCCCTGCGCGCGCTGCGGAAAACGCCGCACGCCGGTGCGCGCAACGCCGCAGCCCCGCTGCCGCGGGCCTCTACGGTCGGAGCACTTCGCCAACGCTTCAGGAGGCCCGCAGTGCCGACCACGTACCGTGTCGCCGCCGTTCAGGCCGAGCCCGTGTGGCTCGACGCCGATGCCACCGTCGAGAAGACCATCGGCCTCATCGAGGAGGCAGCCGCCCAGGATGTCGCCCTGGTGGCCTTTCCCGAGACGTGGATCCCGGGCTACCCGCTGTTCCTGTGGCTGGGGCCGGTCGCCGGCCAGATGCCGTACATCGCCCGCTACCACGCGAACTCCCCGACCGTCCGTGGCGAGCACATCACCGCCATACGGCAGGCCGCCCGCCGCACCGGCGTCACCGTCGCTCTCGGCTACAGCGAGAAGGACCACGGCAGCCTCTACATGGCCCAGACCCTCATCTCGCCGGACGGCGGCGTGCTCCTGCACCGCCGCAAGCTGAAGCCCACCCACGTCGAACGCAGCCTCTTCGGCGAGAGCGACGGTAGCCACCTCAAGGTCGTCGACACGCCGCTCGGCCGGCTCGGCGCGCTCAATTGCTGGGAGCACCTCCAGCCGTTGAACAAGTACGCGATGTACGCGCAGCACGAGCAGGTCCACATCGCCGCGTGGCCCGCCTTCGGCCTGTACAAGGGCATCGCCTACGCACTCGGCGCCGAGGCCAACCTGGCCGCGACGCAGACCTACGCCCTGGAAGGGGGCTGCTTCGTCATCGCTCCCACGCAGGTGATCAGCGAGCAGTGCATCGAGACCTTCGCGACCACCGACGAGCAACGCGCCCTGCTCACGGCCGGCGCCGGCAGCTCCCGCATCTACGGTCCCGACGGCAGCCCGCTGGGCAAGCCGCTGGACGAGCATGCCGAGGGCCTCCTCGTCGCCGACATCGACCTCTCCCTGATCGACCTGGCCAAGAACGCCGCCGACCCCGCCGGACACTACGCCAAGGCCGATGCCACCCGCCTGCTGCTCGACGACCGGCCCAAGTCCGCCGTCCTGCGGCCCGGCGAAACGCCGGGACCGTATTTTCCGGACCTGGACGAGCCCGCGCCGGAGGACGCCACCGTCTGACACGGGATCGTCCGATGCCCTGAGCGTCCATGCCTGCGGCCGGGCACGTGTGCCGCCCCCACTCCGCGGCCTGTGAGTCGCGCCGGACCAGCCTGAGTCGATCGTCGGCCGGCCGGGCGGCCCGCGGTAGAACGCGTCGGTCACGTCGTCCAGGGGCGGGCGGCGTTCCAGAACTTCCCGCGCACCACACCGGCGAGCGTTCGTACGCGTACCTGGCCCGAGCCGCTGCCGTGTCCAGTGGTTGAATGGGGGAGGCACATGGGGCGGCATGGGGCGGCGGGGCCGACCGGCTGCCGGGCTGCAGCGCCGAGGAGGCCGTGGGGCCGGATCAGGCCGGATCAGGTCGGGTCCGCCGCCCGGGCAGCCGACCGGCGTCTCGCCCGCGACGGATCTCGCGCACCCCGGCTCCGCGGTGTGCCGATCACTCTCAAGGACCCGATCTTGACGGCCCCCAGCCATGTGCTCTCCGGCCATGCCGCCGCCGTCGCCGGATGCGTAGGCCTGGCACAGGCTCGGCGAGAGCGGCATGGTCCTGCTCGGCCACACCCATACCTCGCCTGTGACGCCACCACTGATCAGTGCGGCAACCTTGGCGGCCCGACCGCACGCCCGGTGGCTCGGACAGGGGCTCGGCGGCAGCGGTCGCCGTCGGCATGGCAGCCGCCGCCGTGGGCACCGACACGCGGGGGCGACGAGGTACTTGGCCAAGTAGACCGGTTCCCCGGCCAGGTCTCCCACGGATCCGACGACGGCTGGACCGGTCCCGTCACGCTCGGCCACCTCGCGGGAGGCGCGGTGATGTTCGCCGTCATCAACTTCACCGTGGTCATCCTCAGCCAGGACACCAAGATCGGCTACGGGCTCTCCGCCTTCGAAGCGTCCCTGTTGTATCTGACGCCCGCCGCGATCATCGGTGTTTTCGCGACCCCGCTGTCCGGCTGGCCGGCGAACCGGACGGGCTGGACCCTGCTGCGGGCGGGCCTCGGCGCCGAAGCCCTGCACCGCGAACCCCAACTCCCCTCACCGGTACGGGACATCACGCCCATGGGCGGAGCCGCACACTGCCGCGTGGTCCTCGAAGCGGACCCCGGCAGCGGCGACCACCTCATCGAGCGCCTGCGCACCCTCTGATACGCCACGTACCCCGTATCCATCAAACAGGAATGGAACCACCTTGCCCTCCCTCTCCCCCCAGGACGAACGACTTCTGGCAGACGCCATCGACCTGGCCCAGCAGGCACGGGACCACGGCAACCACCCCTTCGGTGCGCTACTGGCCGGACCCTCCGGCGAGGTGCTGTGCCAAGCGGAGAACACCGTGGTCACCCAGAACGACATCACCAATCACGCGGAACTGAACCTGGTCAGCACGGCGTGTCGCACCCTGACCGTAGAGCAGCTCGCCACGGCCACCCTCTACACCAGCACCGAGCCCTGCGCCATGTGCTGCGGCGCCATCTACTGGAGCAGGATCCCGCGCGTGGTCTACGCCCTGGGCGAGGACGAACTGGCCGTCCTGGTCGGAGACAGCAGCGAGCTCGTCCTCCAGCTCCCCAGCCGCCAGGTGTTCGCAGCCGGATCGCCCAAGGTCGAAGTCTCCGGCCCTCACCTGTACGACGAGGCCGCGGCAGTCCACCGGGATTTCTGGACGTAGAGCGCCCGGCGAGCGCCGGGCACCCCGAACGACGCCCGGGGGCAACGGGACCGCGCTGCTTTCCACTCCCACACGTCATCCGCGACGGCGGCGCCGGACGCATGTCCGGCGTGCGGCGTCTTCGGGTCCAAGGACTCCTCGTGATGTCCTGCCGGCCACCGGTAATGTGCGCCGCCTGGGAGTCCGGATAACCCGTTGATCGAATCGCCGTCGACCGGTAGCAATGCCGGATGATACGTGGCGAAAAGATCGGGCTGCGGGCCCGGCACGAGGCTGACGTCCCGGTGCTCCATGAGGGACTTTACGACGATGTGGTGAGCTGGTCGCGCGCCGACTCCCGCCCTTGGCGCCCCATAGGGCCAGGGTCGGCCCAGTCTCCCTTTGCGGTGCCTGAGCCGTCGGATGACGCAGCAAGTTTCTCGGTGGTCGAACTTGAGTCACACGCGCTGGTCGGTGAAGCTCTGCTCTGGGGTATTGACGCCCACAACAGGGTGGCCCACCTGGGCATTTCCTTACTCCCCGCTTTTCGCGGCCAGGGGCTCGGGGCGGACGTCGTCCGTGCGCTGTGCGAATACGGGTTCGTTGTGCGCGGGCTGCAGCGGCTTCAGGTTGAGACCTTGGCAGACAACATCCCCATGATCAAAGCAGTGGCGAAGGCTGGATTCAGGATCGAGGGCACTCTACGGTGCTCGACCTGGGTCTGTGGATCATTCGTTGACGAAGTCGTCCTCGGCCTGCTTGCTCATGAATGGGCTGTGTAAGGAGCGGTGTCGAAGGTGCTCCGGCAAGCCTTCGGAGTGTTGAGCGGTGCGGGGGCTGCGCCACCTGAAATGCCGGAGGCCCCGGACGTCTCCGGGGCCTCCGGCCTGGGCTCACTGGCCCGCCACCTGAGTTCCCTGGCTTCGTGGGCGCAGGATGATTCCGTCCGTGCGGAAGCCGAGGATGTGTGATCAGGCGGCGCGCGCGGTACGGCCGGCCACCCACGTGGCGGCGGCGTCCGCGACACGGCGGCCCAGTGCCTCGGCGGTGGCGATGTCGCTGGCGGTCACAGCCTCGGCGCCCTGGTCCGCGTTGGACTGAGCGGCTGCACCCAGGAAGAAGCCGAGCCTGTTGAGGTCGTTCTCGCTGCCCTTGGAGGAGTTCCAGCCGCCGTGCATGCCGAGCGCGATCCAGTGCATGCCGTGCTGCGACGCCAGGGTCGCGAAGTACTGGAGGGTCGACTGCTTGTCGCCCGCCTTGGAGGCCGAGTTGGTGAAGCCGGCGGCCAGCTTGTCCTTCCACGCCTGTCCCATCCAGCGCTTGGAGGTGGCCTCCGCGAAGCCGTGGAAGACGGTGCTGGCGGTTCCCATGTAGGTCGGGGAGCCGAAGATGATCGCATCCGAGGCATCCAGCTGCTCCCACTGGAGGTCGGTGATCTCGCCGACGGCGATCAGGTTCACAACGGCGCCGGCTTCCTTGGCGCCGCGCTGGACAGCCTCGGCGAGGACGGCGGTGTGGCCGTAGCCGGAGTGGTACGCGATGGACACGATGGGGGAGGTCACAATTGCTCCTGATAGGTGGAAAGGAACGCTTCGACATCCACCTTATGGGCGTTTCCGCAGGTAGCTTGGGTATGGGGCGGACGGGGTATGGTGAAAATCCGACACCAGCACGGCCTCGCACGCTGTTGACGCCCCGCTGTCGGTCCGCGACCGGGAACGGGAGGGTTCAAGGCCATCGCGGGACTGTTCGCCAGTCCGGCGTCGTGTGCCGGGGGGCGGCCGACAGGCGCCCTGCTGACGGGACGACGAAATGATCAGCTACGCCGCCTACGGCGAGGTCATGGCCGCCGATGTTCCTGGTGAGCGCACCGCGCTCGCGGGCGCCGTGCATAAGTCCCCGTGCCTCGGCATCGATCAGGCCCATCCGGGGCCCTGCCCACCGGCTACTTGGCGTGGGCCCTCTGCCGACTTGGGGTCGTCTTCCCGCCACTCGGCGGCGGTACATCCGACGGTCGACGGATGGGCGAAGGACGGACGGGCGTCCAGGCTGGGGGCATGGAACACCAGGTGTGCGAGATGAGTTGCCCGGTGGTGGACTGCCCTGCGACGAAGACGAAGTTCGCCGAACACGCCGTTGACCTGTGGTCCACCAGTTACGTCTTCCGCGCCGGCCACCGACTGCGCGTCCATGTCACCTCCAGCAGCTTCCCCCGCTGGGACCGCAACCTGAACACCGGCGAACCGGTCGACCGCGGCACGGACTTCCGCCCGGCTCGTCAGGAGATCGCCCATGACGCCGCACGGCCCTCCCGTATCGTCCTCCCCGTCGTCCGCGACTGACCCGGCCACCGCACACGAGGATCGCCCGTCCTCCCCTCGGATCCCGGCCGAGGAGTCGGCGTGAGTGAAACGTCCCGGGTCGTTGCGGAGTACGGTGACCCGGGTGCGGGGCGTGGGCGCCCCTCCGCGGCCTGCTCGAACGTCTCCGGGCAGCCGACCGCCTCGATGACGACGTCGACGCCGAAGCCGCCGGTCAGCTCATGGATCGCCTCGACGGGGCGGCGGCAGGTCGGGCTGTCGCCTCGGCGGACAACCCGATCCGGTCGAGCGTGCCGAGGCCGAAGTGAAGACGACCTCGTCCCACGGCCGTGCGACGTCGGACTCGATCATCTGTGCGTCCAACGCAGCCCCCGACGACCGTCGGGGGCGTTGTCGAGGTCGAGATGTCCGACGTGATGATGTGGGGGCCGATGTCTGAGGCCACGACGCGGCGGCGGTCGGCCCACGCGCCCAGATCGGAGCCGCCACAACCGAGCGGGTCACAGGTCGGCATGAGACCGCCCACGGCACCCGCCTGGCTTGTCTCCGGTCAGGCGGTCACACGCTGGATCTGCTGGTTGGTGCCGGTCCCGCAAGGCCACTGGATGAGGCGGGCGCCGTTGGCGGTGGACGCGTTCGCCACGTCCAGGCACTTGCCGCTGTGCCGGGCCACCAGCTGGTAGTAGCCATTGCCCTGGTCCCGGAACATCCACTGCTGGTTGGTGCCGGTGGTGCAGCGGTACTGGTTCACGTAGGCACCATCTGCCGTGGAGGCGCCCGCGACGTCCAGGCACTTGCCGCTGTGCTGGGCGAGGACGCGCACGTAGCCGTCTCCCGCGTCCTGGAGCCGCCACTGCTGGTTGAGGCCGCCCGTGCAGGTGTACTGGATGGCGACCGCGTTGTCGGCGGCCGAGTTGTCGGACACGTCGAGGCATCTGCCGCTGTGCCGGGCGAGCAGCTTGTAGTAGGGGCCGCCGCCCACCCCACTGATCGTGCCGGCGTCGGTGTCGATGGCAACTTGCGGGTACCACGGCAGGTCCACGGTGGTGTTGGTGGGGAAGGTCAGCGGGAGCCAGACGTACTGCGAGTCGTTGACGGTGCCGCCCATGGAGTTGCCCCAGCGGTCGCCCATGTACAGGTACGAGGTGCCCTGAGTGCCCTGGACGGGCAACACGAACGCGGTCTGGGAGCCGTAGGCGGTGTCGTCCCCGGCGTCGGTCATGGTGGTCCAAGGACCCGTGATGCTCGTGGCGGTCGCGTACTTCTGCTGGTTGGGCTTCCAGCCGCTGTTGCCGGAGGTGAGCATGAAGTAGACGCCGTTCCGCTTGAACAGCGCGGGAGCCTCGCGGAACGTGCCCGGCCAGGGGTTGGCGACCAGGCGGTCGTAGGAGGTGTAGTCGGCGCTCAGCTTGAAGATCTGCAGGTCGGCGTTGTTGTTGGCGGAGGTGATCTGGTAGGCGGTGCCGTCGTCGTCCTTGAACAGCGTCATGTCGCGGGACGTGGTGCCGGTGGGCGGCCGGAAGCTGCCCTTGTAGGTGTAGTCGCCGTCGACGGTGTCGGACACGGCGACGGCGGCGCGGGCCTGGGTGTAGTCGCTGCCGTTCTCCTTGTGCATCCACATCACGTACTTGCCGGTCGTGCTGTTGTAGATGACCTTCGGTCGCTCGATGTTGGCGACGGCGAGCTCGGGGTCACTGCTCTGCGTCAGGACGTTGTTGCGGAACTCCCAGGTCTTCAGGTCGGTCGAGCGGTAGACCGAGACGGCTTTGAAGGTGTTGTCGGAGTTGCGGTTCTCGCCGAACCAGTAGTAGGAGGAGCCGACCTTGAGCACTCCACCGCCGTGGGCCTGCACTACGGCGCCGGCGGTGTCGGTGAACTGGGTGGCGTTGGTCACGGTGACCGGGGCGGCCTGAGCGGGCGATCCGGTGACCAGCAGGGCGAACACGCTCGTCGTGGCGGCCAGTATGAGCGTGAGGGTGCGTCGGAGCATCGGGTTCCTCAACGACGGTGCTGAGTTGTCTGTTTGGTTGTGTGCGGTCCCGTTGATTGACGGTAGGAGCGGGGCATGGCCGCGTCAAGGGCAAGAAGTCCGATGTCTGTGAATCGCTGGTCTCCT
The DNA here is from genome assembly GCF_000317595.1 of Streptomyces ipomoeae 91-03. GTDB lineage: Bacteria > Actinomycetota > Actinomycetes > Streptomycetales > Streptomycetaceae > Streptomyces > Streptomyces ipomoeae. The sequence goes on from NZ_AEJC01000058.1 coordinate 32,302, forward strand.
GCTTGCTCAAGCGGGCCTTCCGCTTCCGTTAAATCTCGTCCAACCACTGGACGGAAGCTGACCTTTGAGTCCTTAATACATCCAGCGTCATCCCGGCGCGGTGCGTGTCTTCCGTGTGGTTCCCCGGCGCACCCGCTATTCATCGGATGACTCACCCGATCTGTTCGGTCCGAATGCTGAGCCGCAGCACGGTCCGTACTGTCCTGTGGACAGTCAGGAGAGAACCCCTTGTCAGAATCGCTCACTCGACGAAGAGTGCTGATGGGTATGGCGGCCATGACGGTTGCCGCCGTGGTCACGCCAACCCTCGCGGCGGCCTCCGCCGAGGCCGCCACCTCCGCCTCCCAGCCCCTGCCTCTGGCCCCGCTGCGCATCCCCAAGACCGACCTGGGCCTGGAGCAGCAGCCCGACACAAAGGTCCAGTGGCTGCAGGACGCCAAGCTGGGAATGTTCATCCACTGGGGTGTCTACTCGGGCCCCGCCAAGGGCGAGTGGTGGATGCACAACGCACCCGTCACTCCCGCCGACTACCAGAAGTACGTCACCGACGCGACCAGCGAGCAGTTCACCGCTGACGCCTACGACCCCACGGCGTGGGCACAACTGGCCAAGGACTTCGGCGCCAAGTACACGGTGCTGACCACCCGCCACCACGATGGCTTCGCCCTGTGGCCGTTGAACCACCCGAACAGCTGGAACTCGGGCCAGGCGCCCCTCAGCCGCGATTTCGTCAAGGACTACGTCGCGGCCACCCGAGCGGCCGGGCTGAAGGTCGGCCTCTACTACTCGCCCATCGACTGGCGCTACCCCGGCTACTACGACGTGTACGGCACCAACTGGGCGACCAACCCGTGGGGCTACACCACCGATGCCGCGCACAAGGAGAACGCGCGGATCATGAAGACCGAGGTGTACGAGTCCATCAAGGAACTCGTCACCCAGTACGGCGTCATCGACGACCTGTGGTGGGACGGCGGCTGGCTGGCGGAGAAGGGCGGCGACGCCGACGCCGCCTTCTTCTGGGAGCCCGGCCAGTTCCGGGACACGTCCAACCAGTGGCCGGTGGACTCCACTTACGGCGAGACCGACAGCAGCGGCAAGCCGCTGGGGCTGATGGGCATGGTGCGCGCGCACCAGCCCGACATCGTCGCCACCTCGCGCTCCGGCTGGATCGGCGACTACGCCAGCGAGGAGGGTCCCTCCGTCCCGAGCGGGGCCATCCGCACCGGCAAGGTCACCGAGAAGGTCTTCACCGTCGGCACCACCTGGGGCTACAACTCCGACGGCAAGGTCATGAGCTACAGCACCGCCATGAACATCCTGGTCAACTGCTGGATCCGGAACATGACGGCCATGGTCAACATCGGCCCGGACCGGCACGGCACCGTGCCCTCCGGGCAGGCGAGCCTGCTGCGCCGGATCGGCTCCTTCATGACCACCTACGGTCAGGCCATCTACGCCACCCGCGGCGGCCCTTGGAACCCCGTGGACGGCAAGTACGGCTACACCTGCAAGGACAGCACCTTCTACGTGCACCTGCTGCCCGGCTACAGCGGCACCAGCTTCACCACCCAGCCGATCGGGGACGCCCAGGTCACCCGTGTGTTCGACGTCGCGGCCGGCACCGACCTGCCGTACACCGTCGGCTCGGACGGCACGGTGACGATCACGGGCATCAACCGCACCCGCAACCCCGAGGACAGCATCGTCGGTGTCACCCTGGACCGGACGGTGCAGCCGGCCGACATCGCCTCGGGCCGCTCCGTGACGGCGAGCAGCCAGGAGTCCTCCAAGGGCAACACCGCGGCGAAGGCGGTCGACGGCTCCACCACGACGCGCTGGTGCGCCAACAGCTCGAACACCGGGGCCTGGCTCACGGTGGACCTGGGGTCGACCAAGGCGGTCACCGGCGCGCGGATCGCCTGGGAGTTCGACGCCACGAACTACAAGTACAAGATCGAAGGCTCCACGGACAACACCACCTGGACCATGCTGGCCGACCGCACCGGCACCACCAGCACCAGCCAGGTGCAGGCAACCCTGTTCAGCGCCCAAGTCCGCTATGTGCGGGTGACGGTGACCGGACTGCCTACAGGCGTCTGGGCCTCCATCCGCACCCTGGAGATCTACGACCGCCCCTTCTCCGCCGACCTCGGTACCTACCGGCTGGTGAACCGCAAGAGCGGCAAGGTGATGGACATCAGCGGAGCCTCCACCGCCGACGGGGGAACTGTCATCCAGTGGCCGTCGACCGGCGGCACCAACCAGCAGTGGAAGCTGCTGCCGAACACCGACGGTTCCTACCGGCTGGCCAACGTCAAGAGCGGCAAGGTCCTGGACAGCCCGGGCGGCTCCGCCCAAGGCGCCGCTCTCGACCAGTGGGCCGACACAAGCAGCAGCAACCAGTGGTGGCAGCTTGTGCCCGCCTCCACCGGCTACTACCGGATCGTCAACGTCGGCAACGGCTGGTGCGTCGACGTCAAGGACGCCTCCACTGCGGACGGCGCCTCGATCATCCAGTGGCCCAACACGGGCGGAACCAACCAGGAATGGCAGCTCGTCGCCTTGTAGCCGGCGATGCGCGAGAGGGCCGGTGCCGCGCCGCACCGGCCCTCGGCCTCCCATGCCTCCGGCCGCCGCGCGGCCCCCGCCTTCTCCCTCGAACGCAAGGGAGCGTGCGCCATGGGCCACCTCGAATTCCCGATGGACCGCAGACGATTCCTGACCGCCGCCGCGCTGACGACCGGTGCCGCCGCACTGCCCGGAGCGCCGGCTGGTCGGGCATCCGCCGCCGTACCGCCCCAGGTCACCCTCCCCGACCGCGGCATTTACGACACCACGGCCGCGTCCGCGTGGACCGACGGCTTCGTGACCGGCAACGGCGAGTACGGCGTCATCCTGTACGGAGCCCCCCCGCTGGAGAAGGTCATCCTCAACCACCACCGGCCGCACTCCGCCAACACCCAGGCCCGGGTACCGTTCCTGAAGGGCCCTCACCGTGACCGGGCGGCGGAACAACTCGGTGCGAGCCCTGCCCGACGATCTCCTGCGAGAACGAGTGATCAATGCCCAGCGACTGTCCCCCGTCGCTCACGGAGATTGAGTCCTGCTCCCAGAGGAGGAGCATCACCAGGTACTGCGGGTAGGTCAGCCCGAGCGCATCGAGCAGAGGCCGGTAGCGGGTAGTGCCCTCAAATTAATTAGTTGTGTGCGACTTAACCGGGCACTGCTCTTTTGTCGTGCCACCGTTCCTGACCAGGACTACCGTCGGGAGTGCGCCTGCGGCACCCGCACCAGGAGGTCGCCATGACCGACACCACCGCCCGTCCCGTTCTCGAGCCGGCCGCCCAGTCCTTCGTCGAGGCCACCGCGAACCCGCCGTACCTGTTCGACCTCGGTCCGGTCGAGGGCCGCAAGACCGTCGACGAGGTCCAGGCCGGCGCCATCGCCAAGCCGGGCGTCGACGAGGAGTGGATCACCGTCTCCGGTGGCCCCACCGGCCAGGTCCGCGCCCGCGTCGTCCGCCCCGCCGGTGCCACCGGCACCCTCCCCGTGATCATCTACATCCATGGCGCGGGCTGGGTCTTCGGCAACGCGCACACCCATGACCGCCTGGTGCGCGAACTCGCCGTCGGCACGGGCGCGGCCGTGGTCTTCCCCGAGTACGACCTCTCGCCCGAGGCCCGCTACCCGGTCGCCATCGAGCAGAACTACGCCGTCGCCCGCTGGATCGTCACCGACGGCGCCACGAAGGGCCTCGACGCCACCCGTATCGCCGTGGCGGGGGATTCGGTCGGCGGCAACATGAGCGCCGCGCTGACCCTGATGGCCAAGGAACGAGGAGACGTGCCGCTGGTGCAGCAGGTGCTGTTCTACCCGGTCACCGACGCGGCCTTCGACACGCCCTCCTACCACCAGTTCGCCGAGAGCTACTTCCTGCGCCGCGACGCCATGCAGTGGTTCTGGGACCAGTACACCACCGACGAGAAGCAGCGCGCCGAGATCACCGCGAGCCCCCTGCGCGCCCCGGTCGAGCAACTGCGCGATCTGCCCCCGGCCCTCGTCATCACCGCCGAGGCCGACGTTCTGCGTGACGAGGGCGAGGCCTACGCCAACAAGCTGCGCCAGGCGGGTGTGCCCGTCACCTCGGTCCGCTACCAGGGGATCATCCACGACTTCGTGATGCTCAACGCCCTGCGTGAAACCCACGCCGCAGAGGCCGCGATCAATCAGGCGATCGCCACCCTGCGCACGGCCCTGCACGCCGACTGACCTCTCTCACCCCGGGGAGTTCGAACGCCTGGACGGGCCGGTGGATCGGCTGCTCGGCCCACCGGACGCCGTTCACGAAGTCGGTGCCCACCCGCAACAGGTCGACTTCCTGCACCAAGCCGTCGAAGCCGCGCTGGTGGATGCCATGGAGCGCGGCAAACGCGGGTCGGTGCCGGACGTTCTCAGTTGGCGACCGCCAGATGCATGCGGTGATGGGCCGGCCGATCGATCTCGTCCACGACGGCGACCGCAAGGTTGGAGTGGGTGATCCCGTCGCTCCAACTGCCGTGTTCGGCAACGCGGTAGTGGCCTGAGCGCCCACCGCCGGTGAAGTTGCCGGAGGGGCTGAGGTAGAGCCAGTCCACGTCTGCCCCTTCGGTGCGTAGGATCTCCAGACCCAAGGCGTGGCTCCGGATGAACGGGCGGGTCTCGTCCGGGAAGAAGGGGGCATCGGCGAGCAGCACTCCCGCTGCGTCACGCAGGATCGCCATCGTGCCGACGATCACGAGCCGGCGTGTGCTCGACGTGCGTGCCGCGGCGAGCAGGGCGCGAGTGGAGGCGGTGTAGAAGGCATCGGAGTCGGTGCCCGGGTTGTACTGGGTCGCCGTGCTGATGATGTTGTCGTGGCCCTCTACGAGGGCCAGCACCTGCTCGGCCTCCATTATGTCGCCCGCTTCCACCCGGGCTCCGTCGGTGCGCAGTCCTGGATGTCGGGCCGGGTTGCGCACCGCGGCGGTCACCTCATGGCCGCGTCGCAGAGCCTCCCGGACGACCAGTCGTCCTACGTTGCCACCAGCACCGAAGATCACTGTCTTGGTCATGTCGCCGAATCTAGGCAACAGTTGAGTATCACGGCTGATACTGCCCTGCGGTAGCGTGCCCCATATGACAGAACCGCTGGACCCGAACATGTTCGAGGAACTGTGTCCTTCGGATTTCGGTCCGATCCGGTTCGCGGACAAGTGGGCGCCCCTCGTCCTGCAGTGCCTGGAGCAGGGCCCCCGCCGATTTTCGGAACTGCGCGTCCCCATGCCCCGTATCACCCCGAGAATGCTCACCCGTACACTCCGCACGCTGGAGCGGGACGGGATGGTCTCCCGTACCGTCAACGAAGAGGGCGCGCTCCAGGTCCACTACGCCCTCACCCCGCTGGGCCGCAGTGCCCTTGCTGTCTTCGCAGTCGTCTCCGCCTGGACGGAGAAGCACTGGGACGACTTGCTCCGGGCTCGCGAGGCATACGACGCTGCGACAGTGATGAGCGGTACATGACTATTCCGCGGTCGGGGTACTGGGCAACTGCTGGCGACTGAGCGCTGATCGAGCCCATGTCTGGTCAGCTGTGTGAAAAGAACGTTCTGTACCATGGGTGTGTGTCGAACCTTGTGACTGCATCAGGACGTCGGCCGACGGCGCGGGAGCGGCTGCTGAGCACGGCGAGCCGGCTCTTTTACACCGAGGGCATCCGGGCGGTCGGTGTCGACCGCATCATGGCTGAGGCGGAGATCGCCCGCGGCACGTTCTATCGGCACTTCGAAGGCAAGGACGACCTGGTGCGGGCCTACCTCGAGGCGAGGGACCAGGGCATTCGCGACCGTGTGGGTGCGGTCAGGGAAGAGATCGCCGACCCCTCTGTCTTCCTTCAGGCCATGGCGCGCGGAATCGGGGAAGAACTGTGCGGCGCGGGCTTCCGCGGATGCCCGTTCATCAACGCGGCCGCCGAGTACCCGGAGCGCGACAGCGTCGTCCATCAGGCGGTACTGACGCACCGGGCCTGGTTCCATCAGATCCTCCAGGACGCCTTCGAGCAAACGGGTGCGCCTGACCCCGCACGCTCAGCCGATGCCATGGTGGCCATGCGTGACGGAGCAATGGTCGCCGGCTACCTGAGCGATCCGCAGAAGGCCAAGGACACCCTCGTGCACGGCGTCACTGCTCTCCTGGCCGCACCCTGACCGACTGGTTCGATCGGCAACGCCGAGCGCGGCCGGCCAGAGTCGGTCCGCAGAGGCCGCGCCGCTTGACCAGCCCGCCGCCACGCGCTGGTCGACCATCCCCGCCAACAGGCGACCGGCCCGGGCCGGTACGGCTCTCCGGTCACACAACTCGTCGACCGCGGAGCAGCCGAAGCCGGACGCCTTGAGCTCCAGTTTGAGCCAGTACCTCCAGCCGAGGCGACAGCGCACCACCTCGTCGGCCTGCCGGTCGGTGAAGCTGCGCGGGCGACAGCCCGCGGCGTCCGTTCGCCGGATACCGTCGGCGAAGTCCTCGTCCGTGAACAGGCCATCCAGCCGGTCCCGCCCGCATCGCCGCCGTGCCGCGCGGACTGTTCGCTCGCCATCCGCACCGTCAACGGTGGAATCAACCGGCGCGGGATGGAATCAACCGGCGCGGCGGAGAGGCATCGCCATCGTGGCCGTTCCTCCGATCGTCGAATCCACCTCGCTCAAAGCGGCACGCCAAAGCGGCGCTGGAGCCGGGGCAGACCCGGGCAGCAACACGTGGCACTGCGAGCACAGCCCCAGCCCTGTAGCCGACTGGCAAACGGTGCTCACTACGGATGGGCGGTTCTCGGACGCTCAAGGACGTCCGGCCCCCGCCCGTTCAGCAGGGGGCGGAGGCCGGTGGTGGAGGAGGCCGGTTCACTTGGTGGTGGCGGCCTTCTCCACGATCCTCGTCACGGCGCCCGGGTCGGTCAGCGGGACGGCGTGCGGGGCGTCGATCTTGGTGGTGTGCGCGTTGGCCCGCGATGCCATGAACTGCTGGGCGGCAGCGGGGATGGTGTGGTCGTCACCGGCGACGAGGTACCAGGAGGGGATCGTCTTCCAGGCCGGAGTGCCGGAGGGCTCCCCGAAAGCCTGCGCGGTGGCGGGCCGCTGGGTGGCGGCCAGTTCCGCGGCCCTGGCCTTGCTGAGCTTGTTGCTGAGGAACACGTCGCGGAACTTGTCGGCCTTCAGATACAGGTCGATGCCCGGGGTGCCGTTCGACTGGGTGAAGGGGACGGCGTTCAGCGCGGTGGGCACGGGCGCCTTGGGGTTGTCGCTGAGGTGGCTGCCGGGGAACTTGGAGTTGAGGGCCAGGGCGCTCTCACCCTTGTCCGGGGCGAAGGCGGCGATGTACACGAGCGCCTTGACGTTCGGGTTGCCGTTGGCGGCGTTGGTGATGACGGCGCCGCCGTAGGAGTGACCTGCCAGGATGATCGGGCCGTGGATCGTCTTGAGGTAGTCGGCCAGATAGGTGGCGTCGCTGCTGAGGCCGCGCAGCGGATTCGCGGGGGCGGCGACCCGGTAGCCGTCGGCCTGCAGACGCTTGACGACGCCGCTCCAGCCCGCCGCATCGGACCAGGCGCCATGCACGAGGACGATCGTCGGCTTGTCGCCGGAGCGGGTGTCGTCGTCGGGGTCGGCCGAAGCGATCGTGGTGAGGCCTGCGGCGAGGGCGACGACGGCTGTACCGAGGGCGGCGAGACGGACCGGGCGGTTGTTGAGCATCGTGCGTTTCCTTGTGCTGTGAGGTGACGGACAGACGGATCCGCTGTCCGTGGGGATGGGCGTGGGGCGGCACCGGTCAAGTAGTGGAGCCGCCCCGGGCGGCCTTGGGGACTGCGTCGGCGGACGGTGCTGTCAGACGCGGCTGAGGTCGTGGTGGGCTGCCCAGCTGAGGGCGTAGTCGGCGACCTCTTCCCATCCGTCCTGGCCGAGGGTGAAGTGGGAGCGGCCGGGGAACTCCTGGTAATCGGTGATGGCCGGGGACTTGCGGTACAGGCGCCAGTTGGCCTTGTTCACCTTCGCCGGCACGATGTGGTCGGCCCCGCCCGCGATGAACAGCAGGGGAGCGCGCCGCCCGTTGCGGAAGTCGACCTTCGTCGCGGCGCGGGGGTTGAAGTTGGCGAGTGCGCCCTGGAAGAGCACGCGGGCCGATCCGGGCACCTGGTAGCGCTCGTAGACGGCGGCGGACTCCTGCTCGCTGAGCGTGTTGGTGAAGCTGTAGTGGAACTGCTTCGGGGTCAGGGCGATGGCCTTGTTCTTGTTGGCGGGGTTGCCGATCACCGGCCAGACCGACTTCACCGTGGAGTACGGCTGCGGCAGGACCCCTTTGACGGGGGCCGAGCCGATGGCGACGCCGGCACGGCCCAGGCCCCGGTCCAGCAGCACCTGCGTGATGGCCCCGCCGAAGGAGTGCCCGATGATGATGGGCTGCTCGTCCAGGCCGCGGATGACCTCCTCGTAATGGGCGATCACCTCGCGCAGGCCCACCCCCGCGACGCGGGAGGGGTCACGCCGAATCTCTTCGACCTCGCCGTCGAGGCCCGGCCAGGCGGGGGCGATGACCCGGTAGCCCTGCGCCTGGTAGCGGTCGATCCATTTCTCCCAACTGCGCGGGGTCATCCAGAGCCCGTGGATCAGTACGACGGTGCGGGCGGGCGAGGTGTCAGTCACCTGAACTCCAGAATGAATAGAACGTTCTGTTCACTCCAAAGTAGGTCGGGATCGATGCCCGGTCAAGCGCGGCAGAGGACGACTTCGTCGCATCTCGACCGCAGACGCCGTCGTGGCGGCCTCGGCGACCGCTGTTGGCCTGACGGACTGGCCGTGCGGCGACGGGCCTTTCGCGAGCACATCCGGACGCAGGTCGCCGAGTCGTTCGCGCCGAGAACGACATGCCGCGACCGCGAACCCTGAGGGCATCTGGTCACCGCTGTGATGCGGCATCACGTTGGCAAGGTCGTTCGGCGAGGGTCAGCCGAACATGCTCTCCGGAGTGCCGTCCCCGTCCGAAAGGTTCTGCTCCGCCCAGATGATCTTGCCGGTCGTTGTGTAACGGGTGCCCCAGCGGTGGGTGAACTGCGCGACGAGGAACAGACCACGGCCGCCTTCGTCCGTGGTGCGGGCGTGCCGCAGGCGAGGTGAGGTGCTACTGCCGTCCGAGACCTCGCAGATCAGGACGTCCTGCCGGATCAGACGGAGGCGGATGGGCTCCGCCCCGTAGCGGATGGCGTTGGTGACCAGCTCGCTCACGACGAGCTCGGTGGTGAATGCCAGGTCGTCCAGTCCCCACGCCGCCAGTTGCGCGCCGGTCAGGTTGCGCGCGTTCGCGACCGCCGACGGTTCGGGGGGCAGGTCCCAGGAGGCGACCTGGTCCTGGCCGAGAGCGTGGGTGCGGGCGAGGAGCAGAACCACGTCGTCGGACACGGGACCGCTCAGCAAGGTCCCGACCACGTCACCGCAGACCGCGTCCAGCGTCGGACCGGGACGGGTGAGGGCGGTGCGCAGCCGGGAGACCTCCTCGTCGACGTCCCGGTCGCCGCACTCGACGAGACCGTCGGTGTACAGGGCGATCACCGTGCCTTCGGGCAGTTCCAGCTCCGCGGATTCGAACGGCAGCGTCCCCAGTCCCAGGGGAGGCCCCGGCGGCAACTCAGGAAAGGTGACGGTGCCGTCCGGCCGGACGAGGGCCGGCGGGAGGTGACCTGCGCGAGCCATCGTGCACCGCCGGCTCACCGGGTCGTAGACGGCGTACAGACACCTGGCTCCCATCGCCGCGACGGCATCCGCCTCCTCCCCGCCCCGGCTGTCCTGTTCCACGAGGCTGATGACCAGGTCGTCCAGATGAGCCAGCAGCTCGTCCGGCGGCAGGTCGAGGTCGGCGAGCGTACGCACCGCCGTACGCAGCCGTCCCATGGTGGCGGCCGCGTGAATGCCATGACCGACCACGTCACCCACGACCAGAGCGACCCGGGCACCGGACAACGGGATGATGTCGAACCAGTCACCACCCACACCGAGTGAGACGCCCGCCGGAAGGTAGCGGGATGCCACTTCCACCGCGGTTCCTCCGGTCAGCCCGTGGGGCAGGAGGCTGTGCTGCAACGCGAGGGAGGCCGTGCGCTGTGCCAGCTCCATGGACAGGACGGTGGCGCCGTGCTCCAGCGCGATCTGCTCCCGCTCCCCGGCCGTCCCGGCGGGGTCCATCAGCACGAGTACGCCGAGTACGTCGGCGCCTGGGCTGGCGACGGCCATGAGCCTGTCGCCCTCTCTGACCGGCCGGCCCTCCCGCAGGGCCTGGCGCAGTATCCGGTCGCGCCGACTCCGGGGATCCTTCGGATACGGCTCCGGACGGCCCGGCCCCGCCCAGGCCCGCAGATTTCCGTGGCGGTCCTCGACGGCGACGGGGCGGCCGGTGAGCTCGTGCACGGCGCGGGCGATCCCTTCCTGCCCCTCACCGGCCACGGCGACCCGGGTCAGCCGTTCATGAATGCCGATGGTCCGTTCCAGCGCTGCGACTGCCTCGGCCAGCGCGGCGTTCGCGCCCCGCAGGTTCTCGGCCGTCGTCCGCTCCCTCGCGTGCAGCCGGACGTTCGCCAGGGCCACCCCGGTGTGCTGGACGAGCACACGAAGCAGGAACTGTACGGCCTCGGACGGTGCCTCCTCCGCGTCCACCACGCAGTAGCCGATGTGCTCCCGAAGGCAACGCAGCGGCAGTCCCCAGCCCCACGCCCGGCCAGGAACGGTGACTGCCCCGCCGGCAGGCCCCAGGCCACACAGCTGCTCCTCGACGCGGAGCCGTGTCTGTACCGAGGGAAGATGCGTGAAACGGTCCTGCCACTTCCCGCCCAGGTACACGCCCACCATGCGGCAGGGGCTGATCGAGCGGACCGACGTCGTCGCGAGGCCGAGGATCTTTTCCTCACTGTCGCTCTCGGTCATCACCATCGAGAGCATGAGAAGCCCGCGCAGGTTCGACAGCTGATCGCGCAGCTGCACGTCCCGGGCCACTCCATCAGCGGGGCCGCCCACGGTCACTGCCTGAGGGCGTGGAACTCGTCGGGCTCGAGGTAGTAGGGGTTGTCCAACATCGCACCCCCGATGAGCATCTTGGGATGGGTCTTGAGTACGTCCACAAGGACCTCGCCGCTGAACCGGTCGAGCTCGTACAGACACACCATCGGGTTGCGCCGCACCACCTGGTTCAAGGCGGCCTCATACCCCGCCAGCGCCTCGGCCCCGGGCATCTGGCGCAGGGCCCACTCCATCTCTCCGATCATGCGGGTGAAGCCGAACCCGGCCTTCCGGGCCTCGTCGATGTTGTGCTCCCAGAAGTCCAGCACCGTCTGCGCGGAGAACGGGGCGCCGCGCAGGATGCTCTCCGCCGACGTGTACATCTTCAGCTGGTGCCGGTCCACCGCCGAGGGGATGTCGACCTCGTCGCGCAGGGCATCGAGAGCCTGCTCGGCATCGGCGCTGTCCATCGTGCCGATGCACTTGTGCTCGGCGCTGAGACCCTCACGGAGATACGGGAGCACGACTGCGTCGCGATCCGCCCGGGTCGGGTAGAACACGCAAACATGGTCGCCGGGCAAGATCTGAAGGCCGGAGGGGCCGAGGACCATCGAGTCGGAAACCATCTGCATCGCCCACTTCCACTGGCCAGCATAGTGACCGGGCTCTGGTTTCGCTCTGGCCGACGGCAGGCGGGCCGGTCCTGTGCTGGGGCCGCTCACAAGCACTTGATAGGAGGTCGAGGGCCTCGCTTCGGGATGCCGTCGCCGGATCGCACATCTTCGGCCGTCTCCAGGTCGAAGCCGCCCGCGAAGAGCGACAGCCGCCTCCACAGGAGCTGCTGCGCGGGGGGAGTGGACGGCCCACGAACTGCTCGACCGTCAGGGTGCGCAGCCGGTTCGCGGCCGGCTCGATGGCCATGCGCACCCACAGGCCCGGACCGACGAGGACGACGCTGAGGAGGAACGGGATCCGCCAGCCCAGTCGAGGAATGCGGGGTTGGTTTCGCCGAGTGCCATGTTGACGGCGAGGTAGGTGCCGCTGGCCAGGGCGAACGCGATGGCCGCGCCGAGTGGGCAGGCGACGAAGGCGACGGCGAAGGTCGCGAACGAGGCGACCGTTGCCGCGGCGCTGCCGAGCGCCGGGAAGACGGACGGTTCGCCGAGGCGGGCCGGGTGGGGTACCTGTCGGCCGAGCGAGTCACGGGCCTCCTCGGGGAGCCCCGCCATCAGGGGTGTGTCGAAGAGGCCCGGCGCGATGGCGACCACCCGGATGCGGTGCCGGGCCAGTTCGCGGGCGGCGGGGAGGGGCAGCCCGGCGACGCCGGCCTTCGAAGCGGCGTAGGCGGCCTGGCCGACCTGTCCGTCGTACGCGGCGACCGAGGCCGTGGTGATGAGCACCCCGCGTTCGCCGTCGACGCTCTCGGTTTCGGAGATGCGGTGGGCGGCGAGCCGGAAGACGTTGAAGGTGCCGGTCGGATCGATGTGGACCACGCGGGCGAAGTCGTCCAGGGCGAGCGGTCCGCCACGCGACAGCATGCGCCCGGGTGTCGCTACGCCCGCGCAGTTCACGGCCGTACGGAGCGGGGCGGGCTCGGCGGCGTCCACGGCGACCTGTACGTCGTCGGGATCGGTCACGTCGCAGGGGACGAAGCGCACGGTGGGCCCGATGGCGGCGAGTTCGGCCGCGACAGTCTCGCCGGGGGACGAGGGGAGATCGGCGATCACCACATGGGCCCCGGCGTGCAGCAGTTCGGTGGCGGTCGCGCGGCCGAGACCGCTGGCGCCGCCGGTGACGAGGGCGGCGGTTCCGGTGAGGTTCACGGTCGGTTCCCTTCGGGGGCGAGGACGCGGGCGGCCGGGCCGCGGCGGCCTCGGGCGAGTTCCCGGCTGATGACCAGGCGCTGGATCTGGTTGGTGCCCTCGAAGATCTGCATCACCTTCGCCTCCCGCATGTACCGCTCCACGGGGAAGTCCCGGGTGTAGCCCGCCCCGCCGAACACCTGGACGGCGTCGGTGGTCACCCGCATCGCGGCCTCGGTGGCGACCAGCCTGGCGATACTGGCCTGGCGGCCGTACGGCAGATCGGCGTCCTTGCGACGCGCCGCCGCCGGCAGCGTCGCGCGGGCCGACTCGACGGCCGCTTCCATGCCGGCGAGCAGGAACGCCAGCCCCTGGTGGTCGATGATCGGCCGCCCGAACGACTCCCGCTCCCTCGCATAGGTCACGGCGTCGTCCAACGCCCCTTGGGCCGGCCCGACGGCGACGGCCGCGATGCCCAGCCGGCCCGCGTCGAGCCCGGCGAGCGCCATGGACAGGCCCTGGCCCTCCGCGCCGATCCTCCGCTCGGCGGAGATCCGTACGCCGTTGAAGCGCATGGTCGCGGTGGCCTGCGCCGTCAGGCCCATCTTGCGTTCCGGGGGGTGCCCCTATGACTTTGGTCAAGGGGTGATCGGGGTTGGTGGTTGGTAGAAGGTGCCGTCGCGGAGCATCGCGAAGAGCACGTCTGCTCGCCGTCGCGCTCGGCGCGGGTGTGCATCGCGGCCGGGTCGGAGCCGGCGTGGGACTCCGACAGGCAGTACGCGCCCAGCAGTTCCCCGCCGAGCATGTCCGGCAGCCATTGCTTCCGCTGGTCGTCCGTGCCGTGGGTCGCCGGCGCGAAACAGGACAGCGCGTGCACGCTCACGCCGATGCCGACACTCGCCCAGCGCGCCGAGATCTCCTCGAGAACCTGGAGGTAGACCTCGTACGGCAGTCCGGCGCCGCCCCACTCCTCGGGAAAGGGCAGGCCGAGCAGCCCGGCGCGGCCCATGGTGGGGAACACATCGCGCGGGAACCGCTCGGCGGCCTCGTCCTCGGCGGCGCGCGGAGTCGGCGCTCCGTCGGCGACTCGCGCGTCAACTGCAGCAGCTCCGCCGCTCCTCGGTCGGCAGCAGTCGGGACACGGGTACGCGGGGCATGGGATGAACCTCCACACAGCGATCGAGCGAGGGGTGTGCCGTCGACGCCGGTTCAGGGCTGTTCAGGGCTGCCGGATCTCCAGAGCGCGTTGTTCGCGCAGCAGGAAGCGCTGGATCTTGCCGCTGGGCGTCTTGGGCAGCCGGTCGGTGAAGTGCACGGTCCGGGGATAGGCGTGCGCGGCGAACTTGCGCTTGACCAGGCGTTGCAGCTCCTCGGCGAGGGCGGCGTCGCCCACCGCCCCGTCGCGCAGCACGACGTACGCCTCCAGCACCTCGCCGCGCAGCGCGTCCGGCACCCCGACGACGGCTGCCTCGACGACGCTCTCGTGCCGCACCAGCACGCTCTCCACGTCGAACGGGCCGATGCGGTACCCGGCCATGATGATCACGTCGTCGTCGCGGGCGGAGAAGAAGAAGTTGCCGTCGGCGTCCCGGGCGCCCGCGTCGCCGGTGAGGTACCAGCGGCCGTCGGCGCTGAAGCGCTCGGCGGTTTTCTCCGGCGCGTCCACGTACCCGGAGAACCACAGCAGGGGACTGCCGGTGACGTCGATGGCGACGCGGCCGAGAGTGCCCGGCGGCGCGGGCTCGTCCCGGTCGTCGTACAGCACCTCGGCCGACCAGCCGGGCAGCGGCCTGCCCATCGAGCCGGGCGGAACCGGGGCCCGTACGGCATCGGCCCAGCCGCCCACGATCACCATGCCGTGCTCGGTCTGCCCGTAGTGGTCGCGTACCGCCACGCCGAGGGCCTGCTCGGACCAGGAGACGACATCCGGCGTGAGCGGTTCACCGGCCGAGGAGGCCCGCCGCAGCCGTACGCCGTCCGGAACAGGGGCGGGCGCGGCCTTGAGACTGCGGTAGACGGTGGGCGCGGCGGCGAAGTTCGTGACGCCGTAGGCGCGCAGCACCTGCCAGGTGAGAGCCGGGCTGAAACCGGCGTGCAGCAGCAGACTGCGGGTGCCGGCGGCCAGCGGGCCGAGGATGGCGTAGTACAGGCCGTACGCCCACCCGGGATCGGCGGCGTTCCAGAACACGTCGTCGGGGCGTACGTCGAGGCCGAACTCCAGGTACGCCTGGAAGGACGCCAGGGCCTTGACCGGCACGGGGACGCCCTTCGGCGCGCCCGTCGTGCCCGAGGTGAACAGCTGGACCAGCGGACCGTCGCCGCCGACGGTGACGGGTCGGCCCTGCGGCTCGTCGCCGGTGTAACGGGAGAGCAGCCCGGCGAAGGAGAGGTCGCTCTCGTCCGTCGTGTCACCGGCGACCACGGTCAGCCAGGGCGGATCAGCCGGCATGTCCTCGCCGGGCGCGAGCTTGGCGCGCTGATCAGCGTCGACCACGACGACCTTCGCACGGCCGGCGCCGAGCCGGAGCGCGATCGCGGGCGGGGCGAACGCCGTGAACAGCGGCAGGTGCACCGCGCCCCGCCGCCAGATGCCCAGCAGCGCCACGACCAGGTCGGCGGACTTGCCCATCAGCGTGGCGACCGCGTCCCCGGGCTCGACACCCAGATCGGCCAGCGCGACGGCGAAACGGGCCGACTCCTGGCGCAGCCGTCCGTAGGTGAGGTCTTCGGCGGACAGGTCCGCGTCCACGACCGTGAAGGCCACCGCGTCCTCGGGGTGGCGGTCGCACAGCAATTCCGCGGCGCAGGCGTCCGGAGTATCGAAGAGGGCGAGCAATTCCCGTATCCGGTGCTCCGGCGCCGCCGGGTCGGGGGAGTTCTCCCGCAGATCGGTGGAATGACCGTGGGCAGTCACGACAATCCACTTCCTTTCTCATGAACAGGGACTTTTGCGGCGGTGTTACCGCGTCTTATGCTGCGCGTCGCAGTCATATGCTGCGTGTCACGCACGGCGCCGACTACCCCCGGAAAGGGGCAGGGGCAATGCACTCCAGCACGGACACCGCTCTGCGGCCCGATGACGGGGACGCCTTCCGGCAGGCCCTCCGATCGCTCCACCAGCGTTCGCGCATCCCGGTCGTCTTCGGCGGCCAGGTGCGCGGCAACGTGCTGAACCTGTCGCAGTTCATCGGTGCCCGGACGGCCGGGCTGCGCGGTCTCGATGTCCGTGCCGAGACCGGCCTCGGTGGCCGGGTCCTGGCCAGTGCGCGGCCGGCCGCCGTGGCCGACTACGGGGCGGACCGGTCGATCACGCACGACTACGACGGTCCGGTGCTGGCGGAGGGCATCCGTTCCGTCGTCGCCGTTCCCGTCGTCGTGGCCGGCGCGGTGCGCGGTGTGCTGTACGGCGCCACCCGGGGCGCCACGCCTCTCGGGGACCGGGCGGCGGACGTGGTCGTGGAGGCCTCGCGGCGGCTGGCCGGTGAGGTCGGTGTACGGGACGAGGTCGACCGGCGCCTGCGGCTCCTGCAGGTCGCGCGGAGTGAGCCTGTCGGGGACCGGTTCAGGGTCGAGGAGGTCCGTGAACTCCACGCGGAGCTGCGGCTGATCGCTCAGGCGGTCCAGGACGACGAACTTCGCGCGCGGCTGGGCGCGGCGTCCCGCCGCCTGGCCGCTCTCGGCGCGGCACCGGAGCCCGAGCCGGTCTCGCCGCTGTCTCCGAGGGAACTCGACGTGCTCGCCCAGATCGCCCTGGGCTGCACCAACGCCGAAGCAGGCGACCGCCTCGGTCTCCGGGCCGAGACCGTCAAGGCGTATCTGCGCAGCGCGATGCGCAAGCTCGACGTCGGCACGCGCTTCGCGGCAGTGGTCACCGCGCGACGCCGGGGCCTGCTGCCGTAGCGACCTCGACGGCGGGACGGATGCCCCGGGGAACCGCATGGCCCCACCGCGCTCACGGCATCTCGGGCGGGCGAATCCCCAGGGACTGAGCAGGCTCGCAGCGGAACGGACATGTGCCCGGCCCGCCGGGCGTTCCGGCACGACGTCGCACCGCCCTCCCACGTCGTCCTCCCGGTCGTCCGACCGTGAATCCTGACGGGAGGCGGGCCCAAGCCGTCGGTGTGTACGGGGATCAGCCGTTGCGGGGCTTGATGTCCTCGGTGAGAGGGGGGACGACGTCGAAGAGGTCGCCGACGGCGCCGTAGTCGAAGAGGTCGAAGATCGGGGCCTCGGCGTCCTTGTTGACCGAGACGATGGTCTTCGTCTGCATGGAAGAAGCCCTGTGTGGGATGCCGTACGACATGGGCGTAGATCTGGATCGGTTCCTTGCGGTCCTTGAGCCCTGCCTGAACGGCTTTGGGGTGTTTGAGATTGAGCAGTCCCGAAGGATTGGCAACCCAATCCGCGCCTACTGTCTTGATCTCAACCGATCCCGGCTGATCAATCAAAGCCTCCATGGCCGCTGAGCCGACTGGCGCACCAATACGTGCCGGCGCTGTCGTATGGGTCGTGGTTCTGAAGGTGAACGGTTTCATGGGCAATCTCCTGTGCGCGTGTACGCAAGCTGGACGCGCAGAGCGACGACAGCGGCGCGAGCGGTGAGGCGCGCTCGTCTCATCATCGGGCGAGCTCTGCGCTGCGCGAGCTGACGTGCGTCCGGCTCGCTGGGCTTGAAGGAAGTGGCCGCCGGGGTGGCCCGCCCCCCACTTCGCGACGTGGTTCAGACCGTCTTGATCGTGCCGCCGTCGATGACGTAGTCGGCGCCGGTGATGTTGCCGGCCACGTCGGACAGGAGGAACGCGATCAGGGCCGCCACTTCGTCGGCTTCGGTCATGCGGCCGGTCGTGATGTTCTGGGCCTTCACGAGCTGTTGGGCCAGTTCGGCGAGGCTCATGCCGGCCGCGGCAGCCATCTTGGCGGCCGGGCCGTCGGGATCCTCATAGACGCTGGTGCGGACCAGGCCGGGGGAGATGGTGTTCACGCGTACGCCTCGGGGCCCGAATTCCTCGGCCAGGGACTTGCCGAGCGCGGTGAGCGCCGCCTTGGCCGAGCTGTAGGGAGCCAGGGCGGCCGGGGTATCCGGGCGACGGTGGAGGAGATGTTGACGATCGTCCCGCGGCGCTCGATCAGGCTGGGCAGGGCCGCGCGAGTGGCCCGGACGGTGCTGAACAGGTTGATGTCGAACGCCCTGGTCCACTCGGTGTCCTCGATGTCGAGGAAGGAGTAGGTCGCGTCGTCGAGGCCGCCGACGTTGTTCACCCTTCTGAACTACTGGTAGGAAATGCGGATCGTGGGCATGTCGCCCAGGCCGGTACCCCGTTCGGCTCGGGGCGTCGACCGTCGCGTCTGGCTGCCCAGGGTCGGCTGCCTCGTACCGAGCCGGGCGGGCGTTCGTCGAGGCTGGTCACGGGCCCCGGTGAGGTCGGGCGTTCTCAGGCGTCGACGGGGTGCCAGGTCGCCTGGTTGTTCTCGATGCGGACGTGGCCGAAGGGCTCGGGGAAGTGGACGCCGAAGCCGATGGTGTCGGGCTCGGCGAGTTCGAGGACGAGGCTGTGGCGCAGGCGGGTGGACCGCTGGTGGTCGTGGTCGAAGGTGTTCTCCCACAGCGGGTGGCTGATCTGGAGGGGCGTGTGGAAGGCGTCGCCGAAGGCGATGACCTTCTGTCCGCCGGCGTTGATGACGTAGGCGGCGTGTCCGGCGCTGTGGCCGGGGGTGAACCTGACGTGGACGCCGGGGAAGATCTCCTCGCCCTCGGCCACGGTGCGCACCTGCGGCTCCAGGGCCTTGATCATGTCGCCCAGGCCTTGCGCCTCGGCGACGTGGCGCTGGGCCCACTCGGGTTCGGCGACCAGGTAGGCGGCGCCTGTGAAGGCGGGGCGGTCGCTGCCGGGGGCGGGGTGCCAGGCTCATCCGAAGTGGTCGTTGTACAGGTGGGTGAGGGCGACGGCCTCAATGTCCGCGGGGTTGTGGCCGAGCGTGGCGAGGTTGTCCAGCAGGGTGCCGCCGGTGACGACGCCGTACAGCTGATGAAGCTGGTGCACGAGCTGGACATGCGGAACAACGCGCGTGTCCGTGAGCGCGTGACCAAGGTCGGTTTCACCGTCGCGCAGGCGTCGGCGCTGCGAGAACTGACGGGTCCGATGACGCTGAGCGAGCTGGCCGCGCGGATGGGCCGCGAGCCGTCGAACGCGATACTCCCGCTCGACAAGCTCGAGGAACAGCGGCTTGTGGAACGGCGTCCCCACCCCACCGACCGCCGGGCCAAACAGCTGACCCTCACCCCCGAGGGCGCCAAGCGCCGGGAAGAGCTGCTGAAATTCCTGTGCGAGGAACCCTTCTTGACGCTGACCCAGCAGGAGCAGGACGCGCTCCAGGACCTGGTGCAGCGAGCCATCTCCCGTGAGCCGTGATCGCGAGCGGCACCCTCGTCAGATCAGAGGTGTCCGTCAGCATGTGCTCAGCGCGTTGGACTTGACGGAGAAGTCACCGCCGTACGACCCACGCGAAGCCTGAAGACAAGCTGATCTGTTCGGCTCGGGGCCGCGCCCGTCCGGGGGCGGCCCCGAGGTGGAAAGAGCACCGGCGGGAGAGACGGGACGTCCGGCCGGCGCCGGCCGGAAGGCCGAGGTTTGTTCGGACCGCTGTCGGCGCGGTGGCCTTTGCTGAGGCCGGCGGCGTACTCCGATCGTGCACTGCCGACGGCGTCGGCCCATTGGGTGCCGGCTTGGATGCCGACGCCGAGTACTTGGCTGAGGACGGTGGGGGCATCTGGGTGGCGAGGTCCATCAGGGCGCTGTCGCGTCCGCGTCGGGAGGGCGGGCCGTAGGGGGTGAGGCGGGAGCGGAGGTGGACCGTGCCGCGCGGGCGTCCCGGGAAGAAGCCGGGCAGGAGCCAGGGCTGGTCGGCCCGGCCGAGGCCGGGAGGGCTTTCGCGGTCTTCGGCCAGGGCCAGCGGGAGCCGGTCCAGTGGTGGGGGGCGTCGACGGGGTGGGTGCCGAGAGCCAGTCGGACGCGTTGCCCGGCCTGGATGACGTGGCTGGTGGTGAGGTGCGAGATCCAGATCCCAGCCTTCTCGATGGAGTGGATGAGCGCCTACGGCAGCGTGGAGGCGATGTCGCGGCCCCGGGCGCCGGGGCGGACGTAGACGGAGTGCTCGACCGCGCCGGCGTAGGCGCAGCGGTCGGACATCTTCGTCGCGGCGACCCGGCCGAGCACCGTCCCGTCCGCGTCCAGGGCGACGAAGCGGTGCTCGGACAGCTTCCCGGTGTCGAACGCCTCCCACGCCGGCGCGGTCGTCTCGAAGGTGGCGTTGCCCTCGTCGATGCCTGCCTGGTAGATCGCCAGGACCTCGTCGGCGTGCGCGACGGTCATCGGGGCAATGGCCACGCTCGACCTGGTGGTCGGGCTGGGCATGGCGGCTTACCCCTCTGGCCCTGGTCGTGGTCAGGCGGCGACGGGTGCGATGGTCAGCAGCTTGCCCATCGCGGCCAGCACGGAGGGCTCGACCCGGTAGTACACCCAGGTGCCGCGCCGCTCGGAGGTCAGCAGACCGGCCTCCCTGAGCTTCTTCAGGTGGTGGGAGACGGTCGGCTGGGAGACGCCGACATCGGAGATGTCGCACACGCACGCCTCGCCGCCCTCGTGCGAGGCCACCGCGGAGAACAGCCGCAGCCGGACCGGATCGCCCAGCGCCTTGAACATCCGCGCGGCCGTCTCGGCCTCCTCCGCAGTGAACGGGCGCTCGGTAAGCGGCGGG
Source organism: Streptomyces ipomoeae 91-03 (assembly GCF_000317595.1). Taxonomy (GTDB): domain Bacteria; phylum Actinomycetota; class Actinomycetes; order Streptomycetales; family Streptomycetaceae; genus Streptomyces; species Streptomyces ipomoeae. Next base: position 52,907 of record NZ_AEJC01000058.1, read on the forward strand.
CAGCACGGCGTCACGGCTTCGGATCCCTCGGCATCGAGCAGCGGCAGCACCCTCGTGTTCGACATGCATCTATGTTGACACACGTCGAACCAACTGGGCGAGGCCAACGGCTCGGCCGTGGGCGAGGTGAGCCGTTGGCGCCGCGCCACACGGGCGGCGTCCCGGCCCACGCCACGCGGAGAGCTGCCCACGCCACGCGGAGAGCTGGATGAAAGGCTGCGCTGCCACTCCAGGCCGACGAACGCCAGACCCGGGTGGGCGAGGGTGATGCCGTCGCGGTGCCGGGGACGGCCGGCGCTGTCGAGTGCGCCGTCCAGGCCGGCGAGATGGGGCAGGTCCGGCCGGTAGCCGGTGGTCGGCAGGATGGTGTCCACCTCCTCCCGCGTCCCGTCCGGCCAGGCCGCCTTGGTGCCGTCGATGCCGGTGAACAACTCCCGCCGGTCCGGCGCTCCCTGGGCGAGCGCGGCACGGTAGCGGCCGTCGTCAATGACCAGCTGCGTCGGCGGCGTGCGTACGAAGCGGCCGAGCGGGGCCGTGTCCGGGCTCGTGCGGGCGAGCCAGAAGTGCAGATCGCGCCCGAGGAAGCGCTGCCGGGCAAACTTCACCGGACCCCGGCTGGTGAGCGATGCCCGGGCCACCTGTGCGAGCTCGGCC
>NZ_AEJC01000059.1 GCF_000317595.1 Streptomyces ipomoeae 91-03
CCCGCGTTGCGTTCCGGAATCAAGTCCCGGAACTCCTCGCCTCTACATTCCCGCGATCAACTTCTCCACGCGGTCGTCCACGGAACGGAACGGGTCCTTGCACAACACCGTGCGTTGCGCCTGGTCGTTGAGCTTCAGATGCACCCAGTCGACCGTGAAGTCACGACGCTGTTCCTGCGCACGCCGGATGAAGTCACCGCGCAGCCGCGCCCGAGTGGTCTGCGGCGGAACCGACTTGCCCTCGAAGATCTTCAAGTCATTGCAGATACGGGCCGCTTGCCCCTTCTTCTCCAACAGGTAGTACAGACCACGACGACGGTGGATGTCGTGATACGCGAGGTCTATCTGCGCGACCCGCGGATGCGACATCGTCATGTTGTGCTTCGCCCGGTACCGCTCGATGAGCTTGTACTTCATCACCCAGTCGATCTCGGTACCGATCCGGTCGAGGTCCTCCGCCTCGATCGCGTCCAGCGTGCGGCCCCACAGCTCCAGGACCTGCTCCACCGTCCCCGTACGAATGCCGCGCCGCTCGCAGAAGTCCACGGCCTTCTCGTAGTACTCGCGCTGCACCTCGAGCGCCGAGGCCTCACGGCCACTCGCCAGCCGCACCTTGCGGCGACCCGTGATGTCATGGCTGACCTCGCGGATCGCCCGGATCGGGTTCTCCAACGTGAGGTCCCGCATCACCGTGCCCGCCTCGATCATGCGCAGCACCAGATCGGTGGCACCGACCTTCAGCAGCATCGTCGTCTCGGACATGTTCGAATCGCCCACGATGACATGCAGCCGGCGGTACCGCTCGGCGTCCGCGTGTGGTTCGTCACGGGTGTTGATGATCGGCCGGGAACGCGTCGTCGCCGAGCTGACACCCTCCCAGATGTGCTCCGCCCGCTGACTCACGCAGTACACGGCACCACGCGGCGTCTGCAGCACCTTGCCCGCACCGCACAGCAGCTGACGCGTGACGAGGAACGGAATGAGGATGTCCGCCAGCCGGGAGAACTCCCCGTGCCGGGCCACCAGATAGTTCTCATGGCAACCGTACGAGTTGCCCGCGGAGTCCGTGTTGTTCTTGAAGAGGTAGACGTCGCCCGCGATTCCCTCCTCGTGCAGGCGGCGTTCGGCATCGACCAGCAGTCCCTCGAGAATCCGCTCGCCGGCCTTGTCGTGGGTGACCAGTTCGATCACGTTGTCACATTCGGGTGTCGCGTATTCCGGATGTGAGCCCACGTCGAGATAGAGGCGGGCCCCGTTCCGCAGAAACACATTGCTGCTGCGGCCCCATGACACGACACGGCGGAAGAGGTACCGCGCCACCTCGTCAGGAGACAGACGGCGCTGTCCCCTGAACGTGCACGTGACGCCGTACTCGTTCTCCAGCCCGAAAATGCGGCGGTCCATGACTGAACATTACGCCCGATCCACCGAGCTGAAACGAGGTTCGACAGCACGGTTCGGATCATTTTCCGATGAGACCGCCACCACCGCACCCCCGGAAGGAACAGCCAGAACCCGCCCCGTGGCCAGCAGAACCAGCAACGACACGGCCCCCGCGGCACCCGGCACCACAAAGCCCCACACGGTCCCACCCCACTCCACGACGGGGCCCGCCACGGCCGCGCCGAGCGACTGACCGACGGTGAACGTCGTCACGATCCACGAGAACGCCTCGGTGACCGTGCCACGCGGCGCATGCCGGTCCACAAGAACGAACGCACACGCGATGGCCGGCGCCAGGAACACACCCGCGAGCGTCGTCAGCCCCGTCATACCGACCGGACCCGGCGTCGACGTCAGCGGCACGTAACAGACCGCCAGCAGCGCCACCAGCACCTGAAGCCGCCGCTCCGGCGCACCCTCCCACCGCCGCGCCCCGTACGCCGTACCACCGACGAGCGCACCGAGCCCCACGCCCGCCATCAACCAGCCGTAGACGACGTCCCCACCATTGCCGTCCGCGTACGAGACGGCCGCGACCGTGATGGAGCCGAGCGCGATACCGACGAAGAGGAACGCACCGAGAAGCGCCAGCATCCCCGGCGAACGCAACGCCCCCAGCCAGTGCGCCTCACGCGGGGCGGAACGCCACGCGCGCGAGGGCGGCGAAACGACCACCCAGAGCGCACCCAGCACCCCGATGACGTTCAACACCACGAGCGCGGCCGACGCGGACCACAACGACACGCACAGGGTCACCAGCAGCGGCCCCACGGTGAACATGACCTCCTGCGCCACCGCGTCCATCGCATACGCCGTGTGCACCTGCTCCTCCCCACGGAGGACGGAGGACCACAGGGCCCGCAGACCGCCCTCCAGGGGAGGCGTGAAGAGACCGGCGACGACCACGCAGACATACGCCAGAGGCAGCGCATCCAGGCCCACCAGGGCGAAGACGGTCATACCGAGGGCGGAGACCAGCGCCGCGGGCAACTGCACACGCGGCTGTCCATGGAGGTCCACGAGCCGCCCCAGCAGCGGCTGCCCCACCGCGTTCCCGACTCCGTACACGGCCGCCAGCGCCCCCGCGAGGCCGTACGTGCCGCCCTCCGCGCGCACGAACAGCACGATCGCGATCGCGGCCGTCGCGTTCGGCAACCGCCCCACCAACGTGCCCGCGAGCAGACGCGCGGCATGCCGCGCCCTGAGGATCTCCAGGTATCCGGCGGCCATGCCCTGCCCCTCCGACGGCTCTCGACGAGCGAGTGTCCACAAGTGAAGTGTTACGTATAACGTCGTTCTTCATACGTACCATGAGCGCTGTCCGGGAGTCCAGACGCAGCCAGACGAAGGAGCACGGCGACGGTGGCACGAGGTAGTACGCGGCCCACGAGCCGTGACGTCGCCCAGGCCGCCGGGGTGTCACAGGCCGCGGTCTCCCTGGTCCTCGGCGACAAATGGCGCGGCCGGGTGTCGGAGACCACGGCCGAGCGCGTACGGGAAGCCGCGCGCGACCTGGGCTACCGGCCCAACCTCGCCGCCCGCAACCTGCGCCTCGGCCACACCCGGACCGTACTGCTCGTCGTCCCGGCCCTGACCACGGAGTTCTTCGGCGGCGTCTACACGGGCGCGGCACGGGTCGCCGCCCGACACGGCTTCGGCGTCGTGCTGTACCCCTCCCCGGAAGGCGTCGGCCCGGCCCGCGACCCCTTCGCCTCCGCGCAGGCCGCGCTGGACGGCGTGATCGCCTCCTCCATGGCCGCCGACGCGCTCACCGCGATCCGGGGCGACCAGTTGCCGCTGGTCATGCTGGACAGCGACCCCGAAGGCAGCCTGGGCGCCGCCACCGTCAACCTCGACATCCGGGACGGCGTACGACAGGTCGCCGAGCACCTGCTGGACCTGGGGCACCGGCGCTTTCTGCACCTGGCCGCGGATGTGCCCTCCTGGACCTTCGAGATACGGGCGCGGGAGTTGGCGGCTCGCGTGGAGGCCCTGCCCGGCGCGTCGGTCACCACGACCTCCGCGCCGATCTCCATCGAGGGGGCACGCGTCGCCGCCGAGGCTGCGCTGAGCGGCGCCGGTGCCGGGCCCGGGGGCCGGCCGACCGCGTTGGTGTGCGACGACGACAAGCTGGCGGCCGGGGCCTACAAGGCCGCGCGGCGGCTGGGCCTACGGGTGCCGGAGGACGTCTCGATCACCGGACTCGACGACCTCGCCCTCGCCACGGCGCTCGACCCCGAACTGACGACCGTACGACTGGACGCCGAGCTGTTCGGGGAACGGGGGATGGAGGCCCTGCTGGCCGTTCTGGAGGGGCGCACGCCGGCGCAGGGGGATATTCCCGTGGAGCTGGTGGTTCGGGGATCCACGGCGCCCCCAAGCGTTTGCGCACACTGAGCGCCACGGGGGTCACTGTGGTCTCGACCGTGCCCGGCCGCAAGTGGCTGGTCGCTCCCCCCTCTCGGCTTCGCTTGAGCGGGAGGTACCCCCCTCGCGGCGGAGCCGCACCTGTCACAGCGCCGCGCCCCTCACGGGGCGCAAACGCCGCGCGCCCCGGCCATTGCCCGGCCGGGGCGCACTACGGGCTCTCGGGGCTCGGCTGTGGTCCTACTCCTCCTCGGAGCTTTCGGCCTCCGTGGTGGCGCCGTCGTTCTCCAGCAGGCGGGCGAGCTGGCGGCCGACGATGCGCTTGAACTTGCGCTGCTGGGGGCGAGTGCGGTCGAGGACGGCCACTTCCAGGCGCTCGGCGGGGATCTCCCGCTGGGTGCCGTTGGTGTCACGGGACAGGGCCTGGACCGCGAGCTTCAGGGCCTCCGCCAGAGACATGCCGTCCTGGTGGCGCTGATCCAGGTAGCTGCTGATCTGCTCGGCGTTGCCACCGACCGCCACCGAACCGTGCTCGTCCACGATCGAACCGTCGTGCGGCAGACGGTAGATCTGGTCGCCCTCCGGGGTCTCCCCCACCTCGGCGACCACCAGCTCCACCTCGTACGGCTTCTCCGCCGCGGAAGAGAAGATCGTGCCCAGCGTCTGGGCGTAGACATTGGCCAGACCACGGGCCGTCACGTCGTCACGGTCGTAGGTGTAGCCACGGAGATCGGCGTAACGGACGCCACCGATCCGCAGATTCTCGTACTCGTTGTACTTACCGGCGGCGGCGAAACCGATCCGGTCATAGATCTCGCTGAACTTGTGCAGCGCACGGGACGGGTTCTCGCCGACGAAGACAATGCCGTCGGCATACTGCAGCACGACCAGGCTGCGGCCTCGGGCGATGCCCTTGCGGGCGTACTCCGCCCGGTCGGCCATCGCCTGCTGGGGTGAGACATAGAACGGCGTCGACACCGGTTATCCGTCCCTTTCTGTCGAAGTCACTGGATCACCTTGATAAGAGGGCCGTCGACTGGATCGGCTAGAGCAACGCGGCACGCGGGCCGTCGGGCTGCTCCAGACGCCGCTCCAGGATCGAGCGGGCGATCTCGGAGGACTCCTCGTCGTTGAGCCGACGGAAGCCGTCCTCGGTGATCACGGTGACGATCGGGTAGATCCGGCGGGCGACATCGGGACCACCGGTCGCCGAGTCGTCGTCTGCCGCGTCGTACAGAGCCTGGACCACGAGCGTCGTGGCCTGGTCCTCGGTCAGATCCTCACGGAAGAGCTTCTTCATGGCGCCGCGCGCGAAGATCGAACCGGAGCCGGTGGCCGCGTAGCCCTGCTCCTCGGAACGCCCGCCCGTCACGTCGTAGGAGAAGATGCGGCCCTTCTCACGGTCCACGTCGTAGCCGGCGAACAGCGGGACCACGGCCAGGCCCTGCATCGCCATGCCCAGGTTGGAACGGATCATCGTGGAGAGCCGGTTCGCCTTGCCCTCCAGGGAGAGCTGAGCACCCTCCACCTTCTCGAAGTGCTCCAGCTCCAACTGGAACAGCTTCACCATCTCCACGGCCAGACCAGCCGTACCGGCGATGCCCACCGCCGAGTACTCGTCCGCCGGGAACACCTTCTCGATGTCCCGCTGCGCGATCATGTTCCCCATCGTGGCCCGCCGGTCACCGGCCAGCACGACACCGCCGGGGAACGTCACAGCCACGATCGTCGTGCCGTGCGGGGCCTCGATCACGCCCTGAGTCGGCGGGAGCTGCCTTTTCCCGGGCAACAGCTCCGGCTGGTGCTCCGACAGAAAGTCCATGAAGGACGACGACCCAGGCGTCAGGAAGGCAGCTGGTAGACGCCCGGTGCTACGAGTGTTGGCTTCCACGCGTTTCCTTCCAGGTAGTCGGCAGCTCGGTTCATCGCTGCGGGGTCATCCCTCAACAGGCCGAGGCCGGAATTGCAGTTGAAGCACAGTACGCCACGGACCCTACCCGTGTTGGGGCAGTGATCCACATGTGTGGCCGGGGCCGATAGACAGATGCAACAGACGCCCTCTTGGGAGGTGATCAACTCGTCGCGCCCCGCTTCGGTGAAACCGTCCTTACGCCGAAGATGCTCTGCGGGCCGCACCGCCGCTCTGCAGGCCTTGCAGCGGCTGGCGAGGCCGTCACGCTTTCGGTTCCACTCGCTGTGCGGCTTCACCTCACCGCACCCGCGACAGCACTCGTGTCCCTCGGGCACATAGTCTGCGGGCCCGAGCACCGGAGGCTCCGGGGCTCGGCAGTGGTAGCTGGTTGCACAGTCCCGGCAATGGCGCTGCAAGCCGTCCAGGTTCGACCGCTTGCGGGCGAACGCTGCGTACGGCTTGTATTCCCCGCACCGTACGCAGCGCTTAACGCCATCTTCACTTGCCACCCAAAACCCCCGTGCAGCCTTCGATCCGAAGGCTACTGGCCGCCTTTCTGAACGAATGACCGAACGAAGTCCTCGGCATTCTCTTCGAGCACATCATCGATTTCGTCGAGCACGGAGTCGACGTCATCGCTCAGCTTCTCGTGCCGTTCCTTGACGTCCTCGCTCGCCTGAGCCTCAGGCGCCTGCTCCTCGACCTCCTCGGTCGAGCGCGTCGCCTTCTGCTGGCCGCCGCCGGTGTCCTTGGTCGCCATAACCCTCACCCCGCTCTGTTGCCCGACATGGTCGACAGGTCGGCATTCCTGCCGATCGGTGATGATCAGACCCTACAAGCCGGGTCTGACATTGGCCCTGTTGTTTTCACAACGTCCGGGGACCACCTCGATGATTCCCGGACGTCGTTGTTTCCACCCTGCCCGAAAGATCCGGTCCGAACCCCGGTTCAGCCGCCGGAAAGGACCCTGACCAGGTCTTCTGCCGTGCGGCAGCGGTCAAGGAGCTCCTTGACGTGATTTCGCGTTCCGCGTAGCGGTTCGAGGGTTGGGACGCGTTGGAGCGAGTCCCGGCCGGGGAGGTCGAAGATCACGGAGTCCCAGGAGGCGGCGGCGACGTCGTCGGCGTACTGGTCCAGACAGCGCCCGCGGAAGTACGCGCGCGTGTCCTCCGGCGGCTTCGTACGGGCCCGCTCGACGTCGGTCTCGTCCAGGAGCCGCTTCATCTTGCCGCGGGCCACGAGACGGTTGTAGAGGCCCTTCTCGGCGCGTACGTCGGCGTACTGGAGGTCGACGAGGTGGAGGCGGGCGGCGTCCCAGTCGAGGCTGTCACGGCGGCGGTAGCCCTCCATGAGCTCCCGCTTGGCGACCCAGTCGAGCTCTCCCGAGAGGCTCATCGGATCGTTCTCGAGCCGGTTGAGCGTGTCCTCCCACCTGCTCAGGACGTCCTTGGTCTGTTCGTCGACGTCCGCTCCGAACCGCTCCTCCACGTACTTGCGCGACAGCTCGTAGTACTCCATCTGCAGCTGGACGGCGGTCAGGGTGCGTCCGCTACGGAGGGTGACGAGGCGTTGCAGTGACGGGTCGTGGGAGACCTGGTGGAGCGTGCGGACGGGCTGGTCGACGGCCAGGTCGACCGCGATGAAGCCGTCTTCGATCATCGACAGGACCAGGGCTGTCGTGCCCAGCTTGAGGTAGGTCGAGATCTCGGACAGGTTCGCGTCGCCGATGATCACGTGCAGGCGGCGGTATTTCTCCGCGTCGGCGTGTGGTTCGTCCCTGGTGTTGATGATGGGGCGTTTGAGGGTTGTCTCCAGGCCTACCTCGACTTCGAAGTAGTCGGCGCGCTGGCTCAGCTGGAAGCCGTGTTCGTGGCCGTCCTGGCCGATGCCGACGCGGCCGGCGCCGGCGAAGACCTGGCGGGAGACGAAGAAGGGGGTGAGGTGGCGCACGATGTCGGAGAAGGGGGTCTCCCGCTTCATCAGGTAGTTCTCGTGCGTGCCGTAGGAGGCGCCCTTGTTGTCGGTGTTGTTCTTGTAGAGGTGGATGGGTTGGGCGCCGGGGAGCTGGGCGGCGCGTTCGGCGGCTTCGGCCATGATGCGTTCGCCGGCCTTGTCCCAGAGGACGGCGTCGCGGGGGTTGGTGACTTCGGGGGCGCTGTATTCGGGGTGTGCGTGGTCGACGTAGAGCCGTGCGCCGTTGGTGAGGATCACGTTGGCGAGGCCGATGTCCTCGTCGGTGAGCTGGCTGGCGTCGGCGGCTTCGCGGGCGAGGTCGAAGCCTCGCGCGTCTCGCAGCGGATTCTCTTCCTCGAAGTCCCAGCGGGCCCGGCGGGCCCGGTGCATCGCCGCGGCGTAGGCGTTGACGATCTGGGACGAGGTGAGCATGGCATTGGCATTGGGGTGGCCGGGGACGGAGATCCCGTACTCCGTCTCGATGCCCATTACTCGCCGTACGGTCATGCGGCCCTCCTTGCCCGGCGGCGTCCTCGGTCGGGGACGCTGCTCAAGTACCGCTGGCGCTCCGGTGCGTGTGCGGTGCCCGTCCCCGCACTGCGCGACTCGGCGGTACGAAAGAGCCTAGAACGCCTCTGCGCTGGTGGGGAGATCATTTGCGTCATTGCCTTGCTCGCCTTTGTTCCGGTCGTGGCCTGAAAAACAGTCGGCTGCGGGTACCCGGTGAGGGCACCCGCAGCCGCCCTGCGCTTACAGGTAGGGGACCGGGGGGTCGCCACCGTGTCGATGGAGCGTCCGGTGTCGGCGCCCTGCTTTCCGGTGATCAGGGTACGGATGTAGACGATCCTTTCGCCTTCTTTCCGGAGATTCGGGCCCAGTCGTCCGGGTTGGTGGTGTTGGGCAGGTCCTCGTTCTCCTTGAACTCGTCCACGCAGGCCTGGAGGAGGTGGGAGACGCGAAGGCCCTTCTGATTCTTTTCGAGGAAGTCCTTGATCGCCATTTTCTTGGCGCGACCGACGATGTTCTCGATCATGGCGCCGGAGTTGAAGTCCTTGAAGTAGAGGACTTCCTTGTCTCCGTTGGCGTAGGTGACTTCCAGGAAGCGGTTCTCCTCGGATTCGGCGTACATGTGTTCCACTGCCGTCTGGATCATGCTCTGGACGGTGGTGGCCTTGCTGCCGCCGTGTTCGCCGAGGTCGTCGGCGTGGAGCGGGAGGCGCTCGGTGAGGTACTTGCCGAAGATGTCCTTGGCCGCTTCGGCGTCCGGACGTTCGATCTTGATCTTCACATCGAGGCGGCCGGGGCGCAGGATGGCGGGGTCGATCATGTCCTCGCGGTTGGAGGCGCCGATGACGACCACGTTCTGCAGGCCTTCCACGCCGTCGATCTCGGCGAGCAGCTGCGGGACGATGGTGTTCTCCACGTCCGAGCTGACGCCCGACCCACGGGTGCGGAAGAGGGATTCCATCTCGTCGAAGAAGACGATCACGGGTGTGCCCTCGCTGGCCTTCTCACGAGCACGCTGGAAGACCAGGCGGATCTGCCGCTCGGTCTCGCCGACGTACTTGTTGAGGAGCTCGGGGCCCTTGATGTTGAGGAAGAAGCTCTTGCCGGCGGCCTGGCCGGTCACTTCGGCGACCTTCTTGGCCAGTGAGTTGGCCACGGCCTTGGCGATCAGGGTCTTACCGCATCCAGGGGGCCCGTACAGGAGGACGCCCTTGGGCGGCCTCAGTTCGTGCTCCTTGAACAGGTCGGGGTAGAGGTACGGGAGCTCGACCGCGTCGCGGATGGCTTCGATCTGGTTGCCGAGGCCGCCGATCTGTTCGTAGCCGATGTCGGGGACCTCTTCGAGGACGAGTTCTTCGACCTCGCTCTTGGGGACGACCTCGTAGACGTAGCCAGAACGGGGTTCGAGCAGTAGGGCGTCGCCGGGGCGGATGGTGACGTCCAGCAGCGGCTCGGCGAGCCGTACCACCCGTTCCTCGTCGGTGTGCCCGAGCACCAGGGCGCGCTCGCCGTCCTCAAGGATCTCCTTGAGGGTGACGATGTCCCCGACGCGCTCGAATTCCATGGCTTCGACCACGTTGAGTGCTTCGTTGAGCATGACTTCCTGGCCGCGCCGGAGCTCGTCCAGGTCGACGCTCGGGCTGACGTTCACGCGGAGCTTGCGGCCTCCGGTGAAGATGTCGGCCGTGCCGTCCTCGTTCGCCGTGAGGAAGACACCGAAGCCGGCCGGTGGCTGTGCGAGCCGGTCGACTTCTTCCTTGAGGGCCACGATCTGGTCTCGGGCCTCACGGAGCGTATTGGCGAGTCGCTCGTTCTGGGCGGACACGCCGGCCAGATTGGTCTGCAGCTCGACGATCCGCTCTTCGAGAATCCTCGTGTGTCGCGGAGAGTCGGCGAGCTTGCGTCGCAGGACGGCGATCTCCTGCTCAAGGTAGGCGATCTGCCCGGCGGGGTCCTCGGACCCTCGTCCCGGGCGGATGCCGCGGTTCATGTCGTCGTCGTGGGCTGCCACGGTCCTCACCTCCTCCAAGGGGAGCTGGACGCTTCCAGACCCTACCTGGGTGGGTGTCGATTGAAACCCCTAGATCACAAAGACGGTCGGGGTGTGTCCGATCTTCACCCTTGCGCTCTCCCTCACGCCAGGGGAATACCCACCGAACATGATTGGGAAGCGGCCCCAGGTAGGGTCGAAGTGTTCAACACCCGTCAGAGCCCGCATGGTTCCCGACCGGCTCGACGTATGAGATGGCAGGAGAGATGAGCGTGCAGCAGGAGGCCCAAGTCGCGGGCGAGGCGCTCGAGGTCTGGATCGACCAGGACCTGTGCACGGGGGACGGGATCTGTGCCCAGTACGCGCCGGAGGTGTTCGAGTTGGACATCGACGGGCTGGCCTATGTGAAGGGCGTGGACGACGAGTTGTTGCAGGCCCCGGGGGCCACAACGCCCGTTCCGCTGACGGTTCTCACGGATGTGGTGGACTCCGCGAAGGAGTGCCCGGGCGAGTGCATCCACGTACGTCGGGTTTCGGACAGGGTCGAGGTGTACGGCCCGGACGCGGAGTGACCGGACGGTCACTCCGCGCCGTCTTGTGTCTGTTTTCTCACACCGCGTTTGCCGGGTGATCAGTTCCCGTTGGGTGGGTTGTCACACGCTTTGCGTCCCTGCGGGCGTCGAGCGTACGAACGCCCCTTTCCTCCACTGCCACTTGGCGTCGTCGATCTTGTCGGGGCAGCAATTGGGTACGTCGGCCGAGGAGTAGCCGTGCACGGTGGCGGTGATGGCTCCGTCACGGACGGCGAGATCGGAGACGGTGTTGCGGTCCTTCTCGGCGATGAGGGTGGCCACCACGCGGGGGGCCGCGGCGTCGGTGGAGCGGGTGAGGACGTACACGGTGTCGGGCGGGGTGCCCATGCTGGCGTCGCAGTGGACGACGGCCACGGTCTCGGGGCGGCCGTCGCCGTCGAGGTCTCCGGAGGCCTTCTGCTTGACGACGAGGTCGACGGGGCCGCAGTCGAGCGGGAGGTCGGCGTCGGCGGGGTCGGGGGCCGCGACCACGGCGGGGGCCGGCTTGGCCTCGGGCCCGGACTGGGCGGCTCTCGCCGCGTCGGGTTGGAGGGCCGACGACAGGGCCATGACTCCGGCGAGGGCGGTTGCCGTGGCGAGCCAGTGGATCGGGCGGGGGTGCGCGTGTGCCAGTTCCGGGACCGCGGATTGCTGCACTAGGAGCGTCTCCTGTGGGTGCTGTGCCGGTTGGGATTGACCCGCATGGTGCCACACGTCACAGAGGGGTCGGAACGGCGGGGTGTGCGGTTCCCGCGACGTTCTGGTGGCGCGTCAACGGGAGGGCGCCGGGGGCGGGTTCCCGGGCACCGATGGGAACTCGACCGTGTCAACGGTGCGTTGTGTGCGGCGCGGAGGGCCGCCGATAGCAGAGGGTGACGAGGGACGGGTGGGCGGCGTGTGCCGCCCACCGTCGTCCGTCGTGGTTCAGCGGCCGGTGCCGCCGTCGGCGTTGGGGCCGGCGTAGTCCTCGCCGTAGGCGCCCTTGGCGGGGCGGCGGCGGCGCATGGGCGGCTCGACTCCGTCGGCGAGGCGGCGGGCGGTGAGCAGGAAGCCGGTGTGGCCGATCATCCGGTGGTCGGGGCGGACGGCCAGGCCCTCGATGTGCCAGTTGCGGATCATCGTCTCCCAGGCGGTCGGCTCGTTGAAGCAGCCGATCTCGCGGATGGACTCGACGGTCCGGGCGAGCTGGGTGGTGGTCGCGACGTAGCAGCAGAGGATGCCGCCGGGGACGAGGGCCTTGGAGACGGCCTCCAGGCATTCCCAGGGGGCGAGCATGTCGAGAATGACGCGGTCCACGTCGGTGTCCGACAGGTTGTCCTGGAGGTCGCCGACGGTGAGCTGCCAGGCGGGGTGGGATCCGCCGAAGTAGCGCTCCACGTTCGCTTGCGCGATCTCGGCGAAGTCCGCGCGACGCTCGTAGCTGTGCAGCATGCCCTGGTCGCCGATGGCGCGCAGCAGGAAGCTGCTGAGCGAGCCGGAGCCGACGCCGGCCTCCACGACGCGGGCGCCGGGGAAGATGTCGGCGAAGGCGAGGATCTGCCCCGCGTCCTTGGGGTAGACCACGGCGGCGCCGCGGGGCATGGACAGGACGTAGTCGGGGAGCAGGGGGCGCAGCGCCAGGTAGGCGACGTTTCCCGTGGTGCGGACAACACTGCCCTCGGGAGCGCCGATCAGCTCGTCGTGCGGGAAGGAACCCTTGTGGGTGTGGAAGTTCTTCCCGGCTTCGAGCGTGAACGTGTAGTGGCGTCCCTTGGGGTCGGTGAGCTGGACCTGGTCCCCGACCTTGAAGGGCCCGCGACGGCGGGCGGCACCGGTCGGTTCGGACATGTGACTCAGCCTACCGGTCCCCGGAGGGAGCGCCGACCACGGTCTCGGTGGGCTGGGGTTGGTGGAGATATCGCAGGTCCGTCGGGGCTGGTCGCTCCCCCGTTCTCGGCTGCTCCCCCATGAGCGGGAGGGACCCCCATCGCGGCGGAGCCGCCCATCGATACAGCCCCGCACCTCCTACGGGGCGCTAGCTGGGCCTGGCCATCGCCTTGACGAAGGCGCGCTCCACGTCCGCCGCTGACAGGACTCCGTAGATCTCGCCCGACTCCTCGACCACCAGGTACTCCGTGGCGGGGGTTGCGCGGAGGGCGTCGAGGAGGTCTTCGCCGGAGAGTTCGGCGGAGACCCGCATGCCGTCGGTGAGGTCCTGGGCGAGGCCGCTGACGGCCACCCAGGGGCGGCGGTGTTCGGGGACGCCGACGATGGCGGCCTCGCGGACGAGGGAGAGGGGTTCGCCGTCGGCGTCGACGACGACGAGGGCGCGGGCGCCGGCGTCGTTGGCGCGGCGGAGGGCTTCGGAGAGGGGGGTGTCGGTCTGGACGGGGACGGCGCGGCGGGTGAGGGCGCGGGCCTGGAGTTCGGGCAGGTGTTCGCGCAGGCGGGCCATGCGGAGGCTGTTGCCGGCGCCGGTCCAGATGATCGCGGCGAGGATCGCGGCGAGCAGGGCGTCCATGACGGTGTCCATGCCGACGTTGTCCACGGCGTCGGAGCCGAGGGCGCCGGACTGGGTGAGCAGCGGGAGCCCGATGAGGACGGTGACGGCGAGGGCGCGGCCGACCCAGGCGGCGGCGATGGTGCCGCTCATGGGTTTGCCGGTGATCTTCCAGACGACGGCGCGGAGCATACGGCCGCCGTCGAGGGGGAGGCCGGGCAGCAGGTTGAAGGCGGCGACGATCAGGTTGGAGATCATCAGGCCGGCCAGCAGGACGCCGGGGACGGTGCCCGGTTCGACGGCCAGCAGGGCGAGGTAGAAGACGCCCGCGAGGATCAGTGAGAGGAGGGGGCCGACGAAGGCCAGGACGAACTCGCGGCCGGGGGTCTCGGACTCCTTCTCGATCTCGGAGACGCCGCCGAAGAACTGGAGCTGGATGCGGCGCACCGGCAGTTTGAAGCGCAGGGCGGCGACGGTGTGGGCGAGTTCGTGGACGAGTACGGAGGCGTAGAAGGCGACGGCGAAGAAGAGGGAGACCAGGTAGCGGGCGACGCCGAGTTCGGGCAGGACGCGGTCGAGTTGGCCGCCGAAGACCCAGGTGATCAGGGCGGCGACCAGGAACCAGCTGGGCGCCACGTACACGGGTACGCCGAAGGGGCGGCCCATGAGGATCCCGCCACCGGGTTCCTTCGGGCGCTCGGGGGGCTTGGGGGCGCCCGAGCGGGCGTGGGGGTGCGTGAAGGTGGTGGTGCTCTCCGGTTCGTGTGCGGGGGGCGTCGGCTCCGGCTCGTGTGCGGCGATGGCGGGCCCCGGCTCCGGCGCGGCAGCCGCGTCCTCCGGCTCGGGGTACGTGGGCTTGTGCTCCGGCTCGGCCGTGGCAGGCGTGCTCTCGGGCGTGGCCGTGGTGGGCGTGCTCTCCGGGGTGACCGTGGGAGTGGTCTCCGACTGGTCCGCCGTGGGAGTGGCCTTCGGTTCGTCGGCGTCCGGGGCGGTCGTCGGCTCGTCGGCGACGGGGGCCGCCTTCGGGTCGTCGGTCGGGGTCTCTGTCGGACCCTCCGGGGCCTTCTGGAGGTTCGCCGGGGTCTGGGGCGGCTGGGAGTCGTTCGGCTGCTCGGAGGGCTCCGGCTGCCGGGAGTCCTCGGCGGACACCGGCTGTGCCGGTTTCTCGGTCGCGTCGCGGTTGGTGCGCTCGGGCGCCTCGTCGCTGCCGGACCGCGGCTGCCCGCTACCGCCGCTCGTCTCCACGATGTCCCCTCGTTCGAAGCGTCTTCCACGCCCGGTGGCCGGGCGGAAGGGTCTGTGGTCGATGCTATGCGGTCGCCGCTGTACGTTCCGCCCCGGCACCCCCCCAGGTTTCCCTCTCGTCACAGGAGGCACACCCGTGCCACGTGGACGGGGTCGTACGGCGGTCTCGTACGGAGGTCTCGTACGGACCGGTGGCGGTCACTGTCAGTGGTGGGCCGTATGGTCTGTGGTCATGGAAACCAGCACCGACGGCAGCGGCGCCGGCATGGACACCGAGGCGAGTGGGACGGGCGGCGAGGCGAGTGGGGAGCGCCGGGAGGGCGATGGTCCCGCCGTGCGGGCCGCCGCGCCTGTGGATGGGCTTGTGCGGCCCGCCGCGCCTCCGGATTCGCTGTCGCCCTCGCGTGCCAGTGACTTCATGCAGTGTCCGCTGCTGTACCGGTTCCGGGTGATCGACCGGTTGCCGGAGAAGCCGAGCGAGGCGGCGACGCGCGGCACGCTGGTGCACGCCGTGCTGGAGCGGCTTTTCGACGCGCCGGCGGCGGAGCGTACGGCGCCGCGGGCGAAGGCGTTGGTGCCGGGGCAGTGGGATCGGCTGCGGGAGTCGAAGCCGGAGGTCCTGGAGCTGTTCGCGGACGATCCGGAGGGCGAGCGGCTGGCCCGCTGGCTGGCGGAGGCCGAGCAGCTGGTGGAGCGCTGGTTCACGTTGGAGGATCCGACGCGCCTCGAGCCCGCCGAGCGGGAGTTGTTCGTGGAGACGGAGCTGGAGTCGGGGCTCCGGTTGCGCGGGATCATCGACCGGGTGGATGTGGCGGCCACGGGTGAGGTGCGGATCGTCGACTACAAGACGGGGAAGGCGCCGAGACCGGAGTACGCCGAGGGCGCGCTGTTCCAGATGAAGTTCTACGCGCTGGTGGTGTGGCGGCTGAAGCAGGTGGTGCCGCGTCGGCTGCAACTGGTGTATCTGGGCAGTGGGGATGTGCTGACGTACGACCCGGTGGTGGCGGATCTGGAGCGGGTGGAGCGGAAGCTGCTGGCGCTGTGGGAGGCGATCCGGGCGGCCACGGAGACCGGTGACTGGCGGCCCCGTCCGACGAAGCTGTGCGGCTGGTGCGACCACCGATCGGTATGTCCGGAATTCGGTGGCACTCCCCCGCCGTACCCCCTTCAGGTGACGTCCCGTGAGTCCGCCGGCCCGTGAGCCGACGCGAACCGTCGAGAAGGCGCAGGGCAGAATGGGCCCGGACTAGCGAAGGAGACTTTCGTGGCCATCCGCGTCCTACTGGTCGACGACCAGCCGCTGCTGCGTACCGGGTTCCGGATGATTCTGGAGGCGGAGCAGGACCTCGCGGTCGTCGGGGAGGCCGGTGACGGTCTGCAGGCGCTCGACCAGGTGCGGGCGTTGCAGCCCGATGTGGTTCTGATGGACATCCGTATGCCCCGGATGGACGGGGTGGAGGCGACGCGTCAGATCACCGGGCCGGAACGGGACGGCCCGGCGAAGGTGTTGGTGCTGACGACGTTCGATCTGGACGAGTACGTGGTGGAGGCGCTCAGGGCGGGGGCCAGCGGGTTCCTGTTGAAGGACGCTCCGGCGAACGAGTTGGTGCAGGCGATCCGGGTGGTGGCCGCGGGTGAGGCGATGCTCGCGCCGAGCATCACGCGTCGGCTGCTCGACAAGTACGCGGTGCATCTGCCGTCGGGGGAGGAGCCGGTGCCGGACACGCTGCACACGTTGACGGACCGTGAGGTCGAGGTGTTGAAGCTGGTGGCGCGGGGTCTGTCGAACGCGGAGATCGCGGCCGATCTGTTCGTCAGCGAGACGACCGTGAAGACCCATGTGGGCCATGTGCTCACCAAGTTGGGGTTGCGCGACCGGGTGCAGGCGGCGGTGTACGCGTACGAGAGCGGGTTGGTGCGCCCCGGCGCGCAGTAGGCCGTGCCGCGCAGTGGCCGTACAACGCACAGAGG
>NZ_AEJC01000060.1 GCF_000317595.1 Streptomyces ipomoeae 91-03
CACCCACCACAGACACCCCTCCCAGAACACGCCGCGGGGGTCTGGGGGCGGCAACCCCCAGGAACGCGGGGTCGAAGGGGCAGCCGCCCCCGGGGACGGGAACGGGTGAGGGCGGCGGGGGCGGAAATCCGTTGTCCACAGGCACCCACGTGGCGAAGTCTGGACAGTAGTGTCGGCATCCATGGAGCAGAGGCATCTCGGCCGCACCGGCCTGCGTGTGTCCCGAATCGGGCTCGGCACCCTGACATGGGGCCGCGACACGGACGAACACGACGCCGCGGACATGTTGAAGGTGTTCTGGGAAGCCGGCGGCAGCCTGGTGGACACGGCTGACGTGTACGGCGACGGCGAGGCCGAGTATCTGCTCGGGCAGTTGATGGACGGCCTCGTACCCCGCCGCGACCTGGTCATCTCCACGAAGGCCGGCAGCGTCCCAGACC
>NZ_AEJC01000061.1 GCF_000317595.1 Streptomyces ipomoeae 91-03
GCGCTGCTCCCGGCGGGGTGGGCGGCGAGGGCCGGTACGGCTACGGCGTTGCGCACGGAGTGAGGGGGCGCCCCTCGTCATGCGGGGCGGAGGCCGCTCACGGGAGCCGTTGCACCACACCGACTCCCCGGCCCCGCCCCCCGCACCGCCATGGTCCCCCCGGTCCGCCTCACCCCTTCGTCGTCCCCGCTGTCAGCCCGCCCACGATGAAGCGTTGGAACGCGGCGAAGACGCAGACCACCGGGATGCTGATGACGGTGGCGGTGGCCATGAGGGCGCCCCAGGCGGTGCCGTGGGTGCCGACGAAGGCGTTGAGGAGGACGGTGACCGGCTGGACAGCCGGCTCCGCCGCGAGGGTGAGGCCGAAGACGAACTCGCCCCAGGCGATCAGGAAGGAGAGACCGGACACGGCCACCAGACCGGGGGTCATGATCGGGAGGACCACCCGCAGCAGCACCCCCATCGAACCACAGCCGTCCACCAGGGCCGCCTCCTCCAACTCCCTCGGCACGGCCCGTAGGACGGGACGCAGCACGATCACCGCGAAGGGCAGGGTGAGGGTGGTGTCCGCCGCGATCAGTCCGATGTACGTGTCGTCGATCCCGGCCCGGCGCTCCAGGATGAACAGCGGGGCCGCCAGCACGATGCTGGGCGGGAGCTGGGCGATGAGCAGGGCGAACACCATCGTTCCGGAGCCGCGCATCCGGACGCGGGCGAGGGCGTAGGCGAGGGGGACGCCCAGGAGGAGGGTCAGCGCGACCACCCCGCAGGAGATCACCACGCTGTTGAGCAGGGCACGCAGCAGGGCGTCGTCGGACAGGGCCGTCGTGTAGTTCTGCGTGGTGGGCGGGGTGGGGAACCACTGCGGGGTCTCGGCGAGGATGCGGTCCGGCCTGGTGAGGCTGGTGTTGACCATCCAGTAGACCGGGAGGAGGAAGGCGGCTGTGAGGAGGGTGGCGTAGGCGGTGAGCAGCCAGGGCCGACCACGTCGCGGGCGCCGCTTGCCCACCCGGCCGCCCAGTCTCCCCTGTGCCTTCGTGCCAAGCCTCCCCTCCGCCGTCCCCTCCCGCCTCACGCCGCCTCCCCCTCCCCGCGCAGCCGGCGTACGTACCACGCCCCGGCCAGCAGCGGTACGAGCAGCAGGAGCAGGCCGGCCGCCGCGCCCTCGCCGAAGCGGAAGAACTTGAAGAAGATCTCGTAGACGTAGAGGGACAGCACGCTGGTGGCGTCGACGGGGCCGCCGCCCGTCATCACGAAGACGATGTCGAAGACCTTGAACGTGTAGACGAGACCGAGGAGCAGCACGGTCACCGAGACCGGCCGCATCAGCGGGACGGTGATCCAGCGGAAGCGCTGCCAGGCGTTCGCGCCGTCCAGGGCGGCGGCCTCGTGGAGTTCGGGGTCGATGGTGTGCAGGCCGACCAGGAGCAGCAGCATGTTGAAGGGCACGCCCACCCAGATGTTGGCGAAGATCACCCCGGCCAGGGCGGTGCCGGGGTCGATGAGCCAGTCGTGGGCGAGATCGTCCGGGCCGACCGCGCGGAGCAGCGCGTTGTAGGCGCCGGCGTCCTGGTCGAGCATCCAGCGGAAGAGGGTGCCGCTGACCACGGGAGGCAGGAGCCACGCCACCAGCAGCAGCGAACGGAGCAGACCGTTCCAGGGGAACGGGCGGGCGAACAGCAGGGCCAGCGCGAAGCCGATCGTGAACTGGAACAGCAGCGAGCCCACGGTGAACACCGCCGAGAGCCGTACGGCGTGCCAGAAGTCCGGGTCGTCGACCGTCGTCCGGTAGTTGTCGAGGCCGACGAACTCCGCGTTCCCGCCGAGCAGTTCGGCCAGGCGTACCGCATGCACGGACGTCCACACGTTGTAGAGCAGCGGGTAGGCCAGGAAGAGGCCGAGGAAGAGCAGGCCGGGGAGGGAGAAGAGACAACCGGCGCGTCTTCGGCGGGTGGAGAGAGGGCGGGGTTCGGGCCGGCCCGCCCTCATCTCTCCGCCAGTGCGCCGGCCTGCCCTCACCTCTCCTCCAGGGCCTTGTCGATCTTCGTGGCGGCGGACTTCGCGGCGGTCGAAGGGGCGCTCGTCCCGGTGAGCACGGACTGTTCGGCCTCGGCGACGGCCTGGGAGGCGTCCGCGTAGTTCGGGCCGTACTGCCGGGGGCGGGCCACCGGCAACTGGCTGAGGAAGAGCCGCAGGGCCGGGTCGGAGGCCCAGGTGCCGGTGTCGGCCAGGTCCTTGCGGGCCGGGAGGTTGCCGAACGCCACCAGGTACGGCACCAGGACCGAGGGGCGCTGGGTGTACTCCAGCACCTGCCACGCCTTGTCCTGGTGGTCGCTGCTCGCCATCACCACCCAGTTCTCGCCGCCCAGACAGGTGGCCGCCTCCTTGTCGCGGGGCAGCGCGACGACGCCGTACTCCACGTTCGTCTTCTTGATGGTCGGCAGCTGCCACGGGCCGTTGATCTGCATCGCGGCCCGCCCGTTGACGAACCGCGTGTTGACGTCCTGCTGGGTCCAGCCCACGCACTGCTTCGACAGTGAGCCCTTGGTGACGAGGTCGTCGAGGTAGGCGAGCGCGGTCGTGCCGTAGGTCGCGAAGGTGTCCAGGTCGCCTCCGGCCTGCCACAGGAACGGCAGGAACTGGAACACCCCCTCCTCCGTCCTGATCGCGCTCATGGCGAGACCGAACCGGCCCCCGCTGGTCAGCCGCTGAGCCGTGTCGGCGAGCTCGTCCCAGGTGGCCGGCGGCTCCACGTTCGCCGCGTCGAGCATCTCGGTGTTGTAGTACAGGGCGAGGCAGTTGCTGTTGTTGGGGATGCCGAGGGTCCTGCCCTCGACCTGGCAGCCGTCCCAGGGGCCCTTGTAGTACTGGTCCGCCTGGCCCCACTCCTCGACCCGCTCGGTGAGGTCGGCCAGCAGACCGCTGCCGGCGAACGTGTTCATGGCGACGTTGTCGACGATGGCGATGTCCGGGAGGTCGCCGGAGACCGCGCCCAGGGTGATCTGCCGGTCGAGGTCCGCGAAGGGGAACGTACGGCGGTCGATGCGTACGCCGGGGACGTTGGCCTCGATGTCCTTGATCAGGGCGGTCATGCCGGGCTGGAAGTTCTCCAGGGTGAAGTAGTCCCACCATCTGAGGGTGACCGTGCCGCCCCCCTTGTCCGAGCCGCACGCGGCCAGGGCGGAACCGAGGCCGAGGGCGGCCACGCCGGCACCGGCGGCGCGCAGAAAACCGCGGCGGTCGAGGGGGTGGGACATGCGCTGCTCCCTGAGGTGTCGAGAACGGAGGTGTCGAGAACGGTGACTGACGGTGACGGGGCGTCGGAACCAGGTCTCAGAAGTCGGAGCCCGGTAGGTCCGGCAGGTCGGGCAGATCGGGGAAGTGGTCCAGGTCCGGGAATTCCTGTTCGGGTTCCGAGCCGGGGACCGGGCGGCAGGGGCCGGTGCTGCCGCGGAGGGATATCAGGGGTTTGAGGAGGACATGCCGGGGCGGGGCGTCGGGTGAGGTGAGCCGTCGCACCATCAGCTCCACCGCCACCCGGCTCATCTCCTTGGCCGGGATCTCCGCGGCGGTGAGCTGCGGGTCGACCTGCTCCGCCCAGGTGCCGGCGGCCACGCCGACGACCGAGAAGTCGCGGGGGACGTTGCGGCCGTGGCGGATCAGTCCCCGGTACAGGCCCTCCAGCGCGGCCTCGTTCAGGGTGACGAGCGCCGTGGTCGCCGGGTCGTCGCGCAGGATCTGCTCCAGGACCGCCTCGCCCGCGGTGACCTCGTCGTCGCAGAGGTACGCGTGCGGGGTGAGCACCTGCTCCGCCATGCCCTTGGTGTAGCCCTCCAGGCCGAGGTGGGCGAAGCCGTAGCCCCTCTGGAAGAGCTGTTCGGACCTGTTGACGAAGGCGATCCGGCGATGGCCGAGGTCGGCGAGGTGGTAGACGCAGCCGCGGGCCAGTCCGGCGAAGTCCAGATCGACCCAACTGGTCTCCTCCGCCCGGCTGTTCCGGCCGATCGTGACGAAGGGGAAGCCGGTCCTGGACAGGTGTTCGACCCGTTCGTCCTCCAGTTTGATCTCCATCACGATCACGCCGTCCACCCGTCCGTCGGTCATCCGCTGGAACGAGGGGTCGTCCACCTCGTTGGCCGGGGACAGCAGGACGTCGTAGTCGTACGTCGTCGCGGCCTCCGCCACACCGCCGATGAACGCCAGCTGCATCCCGGTGTAGTCGTGGCCACGGCCGGCCGGGGGGTAGACGAGCCCGAGGATGTGCGTGCCGCCGTCGGGCGCGGGGGTGGCGGGTCCTCGGGGTGTCATCGTCAGGTGGTCGGTAGGGGCTGTTCGGCCCAGATGGTCTTGCCGGTGGAGGTCTGGCGGGTGCCCCAGCCCTGGGTGAGCTGGGCGACCATGTGCAGGCCCCGGCCGCCCTCGTCGTAGACGCGGGCGCGGCGGAGGTGGGGGGCGGTGCTGCTGGCGTCGGACACCTCGCAGATGAGGGTGCGGTCGCGGATGAGCCGCAGGCCGATGGGGACGGCGCCGTAGCGGATGGCGTTGGTGACCAGTTCGCTCACCACGAGTTCGGTGACGTACGCGGCCTCCTGGAGCCCCCAGAGGGCCAGTTGCCGGGACACCTGCGCGCGGGCGTCCGCGACGATCGCCGGGTCGGAGGGCAGGGACCAGGCGGCGACCTGGTCGGTGTGCAGGGTGCGGGTACGGGCGAGGAGCAGGGCCACGTCGTCGGCGGGGGTCTCGGGCAGCAGCGCCTTGAGGATGAAGTCACAGGTGGTCTCCAGGGAGGGGACCGGCGAGGCCAGGGCCTCGCACAGCCGGTCGAGGCCGAGGCCGATGTCGTGGTCGCGGGCCTCGACCAGCCCGTCGGTGTAGAAGGCGAGGAGGCTGCCCTCGGGCAGTTCGACCTCGGTCGCCTCGAACGGCAGCCCGCCGACCCCCAGCAGCGGCCCGGGGGAGAGCCGGACCAGACTGACCGTGCCGTCCGGGGACAGCACGGCCGGCGGCGGATGGCCCGCGCTGGCGAGGGTGCACACGTGGGAGACCGGGTCGTAGACGGCGTACAGGCAGGTCGCGCCGATCTCACCGGCGTGCGGCATCTCCATCTGGTCGGGGAAGGCCTCGTTGTTCCAGGTGAGATGCGCGACCAGATCGTCGAGGTGGGTGAGGAGCTCGTCCGGCGGCAGATCGACGTCCGCGAGGGTGCGCACCGCCGTGCGCAGTCGTCCCATGGCGGCGGAGGCGTGCAGGCCGTGTCCGACGACGTCGCCGACGACCAGGGCGACACGGGTGCCCGACAGGGGCACCACGTCGAACCAGTCGCCGCCCACCCCGGCCCCCGAACCGGCCGGCAGATAGCGGTACGCCGTCTCGACCGCCACCTGCCTGGGCAGATCCTGGGGCAGCAGACTGCGCTGGAGGGTCAGCGCGTTCATCCGCTCCCGCGTGTACCGGCGCGCGTTGTCCATGCCCACGGCCGCCCGGCCCGACAGCTCCTCGGCGAGCACCAGGTCGTCCCGCTCGAACGGCTTCGAACCCTCCCGGCGGGCGAAGAGCACCACCCCCAGAGTGACCCCGCGGGCCCGCAGCGGCGTGGACATGATCGAGTGGAACCCGAACTCCCGTACGCGTTCCATCCGCCTGCCGTCCTCCTGGATCCACCGCAGGTAGTCAGGGTCGTCGAAGCCGCTGAGCAGCGGTTTCCCGGTGGCCAGCGCGCGGGCGGGCGGGGAGAACGAGGGGTACGCGTCCAGCGCGCCCAGGGCCACCGCCGCCTCGGGCACACCCTCCTGCGTCGACTGGTGCGCGACCCTGCGCAGCCGCACCCGCGCGTCGAGCGGCCCCGGCGCCGGGTCCTGGCCACGCAGTACGGAGTCGAGCAGGTCCACGCTGACGAAGTCGGCGAGCCGGGGGACGGCCAGATCCGCCAGCTCCTGGGCGGTTCGCTGCACGTTGAGGGTGCTGCCGATACGGGTGCCGGCCTCGTTCAGCAGGGCCAGCCGCTGGCGCGCCCAGTGCTCCTCGCTGCTGTCGAACGTCGCGGTGCCCACTCCGCACACCTCACCGGTGACGGGGTCCCGCACTGGCCACATCTCGGTGATCCACGCCTGCTGACGGGAGGAGAAGGGGCCCGGGGTGGTGCGCTCGTGGCGCATGGGGCGCCCTTCCTCGGCCACCTGCTCGACGAGCCGCAGAAAGTCCGCCTCGGCGACCGCGTCGACCTCTGGGGGGCTGCCCGGGGTGTTCTCCGACTCTGGGGGGCTGCCCGGGGTGTTCTCCGACGCGGCCTCGTTCCGCCGCCATCCGTGCGGGCCCTTGGTGTAGGTGGACATGGCGAGCGGCGACTGCGCGTGCGCCCACTGGACCAGCCGCCGGGCGTGGGCGGCCTCGGGGGTGTCGAGGGTACGGGAGGTGGCGGGGGCGTCGGAGGCACGGGAGGTGGCGGGCCCGGTGGCCGGGGCGGCGGGGCGGTCGGCCGGGGCGGCGGTCACGACGAAGCTCTGCACACGTCCCTCCCCGTCCAGCGAGGGATACGCGCGCAGGGTCACCGCGACGTCGTGCCCGTCCCGGTGCCGGAGGGTGGCCGGGCCGGTCCAGTCCGGGGAGTCCCGCAGGTCGGCAAGGTCGGCGAGGTCGGCGAGGGAGAACGGGGGCGTGACGGAGCCTTCCGCCGGGGACCCTTCCGTGCGGACGAGCAGGTCGGCCGCCGTACGCCCCACGACGTCCGCCGCGCGGTGGCCCAGCAGCCGTCGAGCCCCCTCGCTCCAGCCCATGACGATGCCTTCGGGGCTGATGGTGGCTGCCGCCGCATCGGCCGCGTACGCACAGTGACCGGATGCGTGCTGGGAAACCGGCCTTCTGGTGTCCATTCCTGCTCGATTCGCGCCGGGTCTCTCACTCGTAGTCCTCAGCCTGCGCGCTGCACAAGAAACGGACAAGTCGGACTCGCGGACGGCTTCCCGACGTCCGGCGCGGAGGGGAAAGAGGCCGGCGGGCCAATGTTGTACGTCCTCTTACCTTGCCTGGCTCTCCCCTGTTCCTCGCTTGTCCCAGCGCTGTTCGACGACATCGAACAGTGGTGTTCGGCACCCAGTGGGTGGCCGACCCCCACGTTCAGTCGACCTCCGCGAGGTGGAACAAGCATGTCTTCCCGTGTCATACGTATGGCCGCGACGGCCGGAGTCGCCGCCCTCTGTGTCCTCACGGTCACGTCCTGCGGCGCGGACCACGACGCCGAGCCGAAGGGCCGGGTGAACGTGTCCGCGTCGTCCGAGGCGGCCGACAAGGCCGGCGACAAGACCGGCGAGAAGGACGACAAGGCCGACGAGAAGAAGGAGAACGCCCACTGGGGTTACGAGGGCGCCGACGGCCCCGCGAACTGGGCGACCCTCGCCGAGGACTTCGAGGCGTGCGAGGCGGGCAAGGAGCAGTCCCCGATCGACCTGGACGACGACAAGGCCGTCGACGCACCGGTGAACAAGGCCGTCACCATCGACTACCGGCCCGTCACCGCCGAGCTCGTGAACAACGGCCACACCATCCAGGCCAATGTCTCCGAGGGCAGCCGGATCGTCCTCGACGGCACCACGTACGACCTCAAGCAGTTCCACTTCCACCTGCCGAGCGAGCACACCGAGGACGGTGAGCACTCGGAGATGGAGGTCCACTTCGTGCACGCCGGCAAGGACGGGGCGCTCGCCGTCGTGGGCGTGCTGATGGACACCGAGGACGACACGGATGACGCGGACGACGCGAAGTCCGGCGGGTCCGCCTTCGCCGACCTGTTCTCGAAGCTGCCGACCGAGGAGGGCGCCACCGAGAAGGTCACCAAGGCCTTCGACCTCACCAGGTTCCTGCCGGGCGACCGCGACCAGTACCGCTACGACGGCTCCCTCACGACCCCGCCCTGCGCCGAGGGCGTCAAGTGGACCGTGCTGAAGGAGTCCGTCCCGGTCGCCAAGGGCGAGGTCGCCACGTACAAGGAGCTGTTCCCCAAGAGCAACCGGCCGACCCAGCCGGTGAACGACCGCGAGATCACTGTCGTGGAGGAGTGACCTCGCGTGCCGGAAGCCGGGGTGCCGGGGGCGGCGTAGCGGAGTCCGCGAGCACCGGGGGTCCCGGCTTCCGGCCGACGGCGTCCCGCGCACGGGGCAGTGCGCGGGACGCCTGGGTTTCGCACGCACGGGGCAGTGCGCGGGGCGCCCGGGTTTCGCGCCACGACCGGGCACCCGGCCGTGCGGCCGACCCGTATCCCGCCAATCGGCTTACGCTCCATGGGCGTTGACCCGTCCCACGCGCACCAGCAGAATGAGCGCGCAGTGTGCTTGAGAGCGCTCTCAAAGGCGGGTCGCCCTCAAGCCCCGTACCTTCCAAGGGAGACCCCCATGACCGGTATGACCGGCATGACCGGCGGACAAGGCCCGCGGCTCAGCCGTCGTACGCTCCTCGGCACCGGGCTCGGGGCCGCGACGGCGCTCACCGCCATCGGCTCCGGCACCGCCCGGGCGGTCGGCGAGGCTCGGACCGCCGGTGCGGCCGGCGCCGACGGGGCGGACGCCCGGCGGCGCGGGTACGCCTTCCTCGCCGCCGCGATGGACGCGTACCCGGACCACGGGGAGATCCGGCTGACGCAGAGCTACACCGACCAGGCGGGCCTGTTCAGCACGGCCTTCACGTACGACAACGCGCTGGCGATCCTCGCGCATCTCGCGGTGCGCACCGAGGAGGGCCGGACCAGGGCCGTGGCGCTCGGGGACGCCCTGATCCACGCCCAGGAGCACGACCCGGCGTACGACGACGGCAGGCTGCGCCAGGCGTACAACGTCGGGCCGTACGTCTTCTTCGACGGGGTGCCGCAGCCGGACGGGTTCGTGCGGGCGGACGGGACGGCCAATGTCGGCACCCAGTTCGGCTTCACCGGTACGGCCGTGGGGGACATGGCGTGGGCGGGGATCGCGCTGAGCGCCCTGGCCCGGCGGACCGGGGAGCGGCGCTTCCTCGCCGCCGCGGTGCGGATCGGTGAGTGGATCGAGCGGAACGGTCGTACCGACGAGCCCCTCGGCGGCTACAAGTTCGGCGTGAACGGGGCGAACGAGAAGCTGCCGTTCACCTCGACCGAACACAACACCGACCTGATCTGTCTGTTCGGACGGCTCGCCCGGCTCACCGGGGAGCGGGTGTGGTGGGAGCGGCGCGCGCGTGCCGAGGCCTTCGTGAAGGGGATGTGGGAGCCCGCCAAGGGCTCGTCCGGCGGCTTCTTCTACACCGGCACCAACGACGGCGTGAACGTCAACACGTCCCCGATCCCCGAGGACACCCAGACCTGGACCCACCTCGCCCTCGACTCCGGCCGCCACTCCCGTTCCCTGGACTGGGCGGCCACCGAACTGGCCGTCCTCGACCACGCCGAGCGGCGCAACAGCACGGTGCCGGCCGGACAGTCGTACGAGGGCGTCACCTTCAGCTCGGCGAGCCTCCTCGCGAACGAGGATGCGCCGATCGCCGAGTTCCAGCCGAAGCCGGACCGGAACGGGGTGTGGTTCGAGGGCACCGCCCATCTCGCCCTGGCCCTGCGCGACCGGGGCGCACGCGGCGACGAGACCCGCGCCCGGCGGCTCCTCGACTCCATCGAACGCGCCCAGGACCTCCTCGGCACCGGCCAGACGGTCGGCGGTACGGCCCTCCCCGAACGCGCGGGCGTCGTCTCGGCCAGCAGCCCCCTCGACACGGGCTTCGGCTTCGGCTACTACCCGTACCGGCACACCGGGGCGACGGCGTGGTACCTGCTGGCGGCGACCCGGACGAACCCGCTGCGGGCGTGATCCGGCGGGGGCCCGACGACGGACCGGGGCCTCAGCCCGGCAGGGTCCAGCCGTCGGAGAAGTCGCAGACCCGGTCCATGTACGACTGCACCTCGGCCGGTGAGTACGAGGGATGGCCCATCTGCCCGACGCCGGCCACCCAGCGGTCGAAGAGGCCGCCGGGTTCCGTGAACGGCGCCGCGTGGGCCGTACCCAGTCGGCTGTCGAGGCGCAGGAGGGCGCCCAGGGCGGTGGGCTGGTCGTAGTGCAGGTCGGTGCGGGGCAGATAGCGGTTCAGGTAGGCGGTGAGGATCTCGGCGTCCTCGTGGCTGCCGAGACGGGCCAGGGCGAAGCAGTAGCCCACTCCCGCGTACACCACCTCGCTGTCCAGCAGCAGCTCGCCGATCCGGGCCCGGTACGACGCCCTGCGGGACACGCCGATCAGCCACGCCGCCGTGAGCCGGGGCCGCCAGCCGTAGGAGAGCAGGGTGTTCAGGTCGGCGTCCGTGATCGACGCGGCGTCGACGAGCAGCGGGTGCAGGAACCGTCTGCGCGTGGCGCCCTCGAAGCGGAGGAAACGGCCGCTCATCAACTCGCCGTAGCGCCCGATGCTCCGTCGCTCGGCGCGAGGGAGGACGTACCGCCTGACGGCGTTCCGGTAGGCCACCTCCTCCGGCGTCCCCAGCGGCCCACGCGACGTGTGCGGCTCTCTCGGCGCTCCCATGCCGGAAGAGTAGGCCCGGGTTGGGACGGGAGACTCGCCGTCGCCATCGGCGTACTTGAGGAGTCCTGAAGTAGTCCTTGACGTGAACGACTAGCATCCCCGCCGTAGTCAGTCGGTCGGTGCGCGGGGGCGTCGGCTGTCCTCGGCGGTCGGTCGGGGACGGACACGGATGAGGTGGATGTCGTGGTGGAGGCGGGGCCCCGGATCGCTGTCGCGGTGGTGACGATGGGAAATCGGCCCGCCGAGGTCGACGCGTTGCTCGCCTCCGTGGCCAAGCAGGATCTCGCGCCGGAGCGGATCGTCGTCGTCGGCAACGGCTGCCCGCTGCCCGAGTTCGCCGAACGGCTCGGCCTGCCCGGCGAGGTCACGCTCATCGAGGTCGACGAGAACCTCGGCTGCCCCGGCGGGCGGAACGTGGCCATCGAGCGGTTGCGGGAGTTCGGCGACATCGACGTCGTCGTCGAACTGGACGACGACGGGCTGCTCGTCGACGCCGATGTGCTGCGGCGCGTACGGGACCTGTACGCGGGCGCCCCCCGGCTCGGCATCGTCGGGTTCCGGATCGCCGACGAGCACGGCGAGACCCAGCGACGGCACGTACCCAGGGTCGGGGCCAAGGACCCGCTGCGGGGCGGGCCGGTCACCGGGTTCCTCGGCGGCGGACACGCCCTGTCCATGGCCATGCTCGCCGAGACGGGGGACTGGGCCGCCGAGTTCTTCTTCGCGCACGAGGAGACCGACCTGGCGTGGCGGGCGATCGACGCCGGGTGGACCGTGCGCTACGCCCCCGAACTCCTCCTCCAGCACCCGAAGACCTCACCCGCCCGGCACGCCATCTACTACCGCGTCAACGCCCGCAACCGCGTCTGGCTCGCCCGCCGCCGACTGCCCCTGCCCCTCATCCCCGTTCACCTGGGGGTATGGGTCCTCATCACCCTGCTGCGCACCCGGTCGACGGGCGGACTGCGGGCGTGGTTCGGCGGATTCACGGAGGGCTGGCGCGAGTCGGGCGGCGAGCGACGCCCCATGCGATGGCGGACGGTGTGGCGACTGACCCGGTTGGGGAGGCCGCCCATCCTGTGACCCGGGAGGCCGCCCATCCTGTGACCCGGGAGGTCGCCCATCCTGTGCCCCGGGTGGTCGCACACGAGCGCCCCCGCACGGACACGCCAGGCCCTCGGGCGCCCAGGCAACACACACGAGTGCCCCGGTCGTTCACCTCCACCGACCGGGGCACTCGTGCTGTGCGGTTTCCGGACCCGGCAGCGGCGGCGGCGCTCCCCCGAGCTACGCCTTCCGCGTGCGCCGTCGGCGCCGGATCCGATGAAGTGATCACATCAGGTTTCGCCAACGGATCGCTAACATGAGCCCAACGGCTCCACCGGAGCCGTACGGGAGGCGAACTCGCCACGGGGGTGGCCCGGTAGGTCGGTGCGGGAAGGCAGCGGGCGAGTTCTATGCGGGACGGGCTGCGGTTCGGACTGCTGGGTCCGCCGGTTCTGTACGACGCGGAGGGCGCCGACGCCGGGGTACGGCCCGTCGGCAGCGGCAAGGTGCGCGCCCTGTTCGTGGCGCTGCTGCTCGAACCCGGGCGGATCGTCTCGGTCGACGCGCTGAAGGACGTGCTGTGGGACGCGGCGCCGCCGCCGTCCGCGCAGGCGTCCCTGCAGAACCATGTGACCCGGTTGCGCAGGCTGTTGGACGACCCGGAGCGGCTGCGCGCGATACCGCCGGGGTATCTGCTGCGGGTCGGCGAGGGCGAGTTGGACGTCCGCGTCTTCGAGTCCCACGTCGCCGCCGCACGCGCCGCGCACGCCGAGCGCGACTGGGCCCGCACCGTCCGCGAGGCCACCGCCGCGCTCGCACTCTGGCGGGGCACCCCGCTCGGCGGCCTGCCCGTGGCCGACTTCGGCGCCCAGGCGTTCGTCCAACGACTGGAGGAGGCACGGCTGTTGCTGTTGGAGTGGCGGTGCGATGCCGAGCTCCATCTGGCGCAGGGTGCCGAGGCGACCGACGCTCTCGCCGCGCTGGCCCCCGAACTCGCCGCGCTCGTCGCCGAGCATCCGCTGCGGGAGGCCTTCCACCGCCTGCTGATGCTGGCCCTGCACCGCACCGGCCGCCAGGCGGAGGCCCTGGCCGTCCACCGTGACCTCAGGGCCCGCCTCCTGGACGAACTGGGCGTGGAACCGGGCCCGGCCGTACGCGAGGCCCACTTGGAGGTTCTGCGGGAACAGGGTCCGCAGGAGGCGGAGCCCTCGGCGACGGCAGCTGCCGAGGAGCCGCCGCGCCCAGCTCAACTACCGCCTCCGCCGGCGCATTTCACGGGTCGCGAGGAGGTGCTTGTGCAGCTACGGCAAGTACTCGACATGGCCGCGCCCCCGAAAGGGGCGCGGGGCGGCATTGAATCTTCGGCCACCGCCGCGCGGGCGCGAACAACCACGACGCACCCGCACCCGCCGAACCACATTTCCCCCCGAGCCATGGGGCGCCCCACCGCCCCGAAGGGCACCCGTACTGTCACCGTGATCAGCGGCATGGCCGGCGTGGGCAAAAGCGCCCTGGCCCTCCACCTCGCCCACGAACTGGCGGACCGCTTCCCCGACGGCCAGCTGTACGTCAACCTGCACGGCGCGACCCCGGGCATGACGCCCCTCACCCCGGCCCAGGCACTCGCCTCCCTCCTCCGTGACCTCGGCACCGATCCCCGCCGTATCCCCGAACAGCCGGACGAGGCCGCCGCACTGCTCCGCTCCACCCTCGCGCCGACCCGCACCCTGATGGTGCTGGACGACGCCGCGAACGCCGCCCAGGTACGCCCGCTGCTGCCGGCCGGCGCCGGGTGCGCGGTGATCGTGACGAGTCGTTCGCCGCTCGCCGCGCTGGACGGCGCCCACCGTTTCCCGCTGGCCCCGCTCTCGGACGACGAGAGCGCGGCGCTGCTGCGGGCCGCGTCGGGGCGCGCGGCCGGCCTCGACGCCACCCATCCCCTCGTCGCGCTCACCGGCCGGCTCCCGCTCGCCCTCCGTGTGGTCGCGGCCCGCCTCGCCGCCCGGCGCGCGCTCACACCCGACGCGCTGGCCGGTCAACTGGCCGCCACGGAAGGGCGGTTGCATCACCTCGAATACGACGATCTGAGCGTCCGCCGTTCCCTCGCCGTCGCCCACGAGGCCCTGCGCGCCTCCGATCGCACGGTCGACCGCGACGCCGCCCACACCCTCCGCCTCATCGGCGCCCTCGATCTGCCGGCGTACGGTGCTCCCCTCCTGGCCCGCCTGTCCGGCACCGACGAACTCCGCACCGAGGCCGCCCTCGACCGCCTCGTCGACGTGGCCCTCCTGGAGGAGACCACCTACGGCCGCTACGTCCCCCACGACCTCGTACGCCACTTCGCCCGCGAACTCGCCGACACGAACGGCTCCGCCGAGGCCGCGGAAGCCGTCGGGGCGGTCGGGGCCACCGGGGCCGTCGGAGTGAGCAGGGCCGTCGAACAGGCCCTGCGCTGGTATGTGGCGCGGGCCCGGCAGAGCCTGCTGGTGTTGCTCCCGCCGGGGTACGAGCGCGACGAACGGCTGCGTACGACGGCGACGGAAGCGGGGATCACGACGGCAGCGGCGGTCACAGCGGCCACGGCGATGACAACCGCCACGGCCACGGTGCCCGACCCCGAGGAAGCGCGGTCCGCCGAGCCGCCCTTCGCCTCCGCCGAGGAGGCCTTCGCCTGGGGTGACCGCGAACTCCCCAACATCGTCGCCCTCGTGGAACGGTGCGCCCGTGAACACGGCGACCCCAGTGGCGGCGGCACTGCGGCGTACGTGCCCGTTCTCGTCCGCTATCTGTTCCCCTATCTGCACCGAGGCGGCCGGCTCGCCGAGTTGGACGTGTTGGGGCGGCTCGCCCTGGACGTGGCGCGGTCGTCGGGGGACGACGAGGCGGAGGCGTTCGCGCTGACCGACCGGGCGGGGCTGCACTTCATGTCCGGCCGTGCCGCGGAGGCGCTCGACCTCAACGAACAGGGCCTGACCCTGTGGCGGAAGCTGGGCGTGGTCTCCTGCGTACGGCGCTGTCTCAACAACCGGGGGCTCGTGCTGGAGAGCCTCGGCCGGTACGCGGAGAGCGAGGAGACGCTGCGGCAGAGCCTGGAGCTGTCCCGGCAGCTCGGCGACCCGTACGGCGAGGCCGTGACCTTCAGCCACCTCGGCAACCTGGCCAAGCACACCGACGCGCGGGCCGCCATCGCCCACCACGAACGGAGTCTCGCCCTCGGTGAGGTCGCGGACAGCGTCGTCGTACGGCACACCGCGCACTGCAACATCGGCTACGCCCACCTCAGGCTCGGCGAACCGGCCGCCGCCGTAAGCAGTTTCGAGCAGAGCCTGCGCGTCCTCGGCGACGACGAGGACTGGCAGGGCGAGTCCCAGACCCGCCTCGGTCTCGTACGGGCGCTGCGGGAGCTGGAGCGGACGGACCGGGCCGACCGTGAATGCGCCCACCTCCTCGACCTCGCCGAACGCCGCGCCGACCAGTACGTGGCCGGCCTCGCCCGCCACCAACGCGGCCTGCTGCTGCGGGCCCGGGGCCGCACCGAGGAGGCCCACCGCGAATGGCGGCGAGCCCTGACCGCCCTGGACGGCACGGCCTCGACGGTGACGGGAGAACTCCGGGCACTGCTGGCGGGCGACGCCTGAGCGATCGGCGACCGCCGCCTGATCGATCACGACTCCCGTACGGCCTTCCTCGGTCGTCCCGCGGCCGTTCTCACTTGGCGTCGGCATAGCACTCCACCACCGCCGTCGTGAACGGAAGCCGCACCGGCGTCTCCCCGAAGGTCAGACGGGCCGACAGGTCCGACGCCTCCCGGATGGCCGCGACCACGGCGTCGGCCTCCTCCGCCGGGCAGTGCACGATCACCTCGTCGTGCTGGAAGAAGACGAGCTCGGCGGCCATGCCGGCGAGGGCGCGGCGGAGGGCGGCGAGGAGGAGCAGGGTCCAGTCGGCGGCGCTGCCCTGGACGACGAAGTTGCGGGCGAAGCGGCCTCGGGCGCGGGAGTTCGCGGAGGCGTAGCCGGGCACCCACTCGTTGCCCTGTCCCCCTTCCCGGTCGGCGGGGACGTCCTGGTCGGCCTGGGGGATGCCGGCTTCCTCGGTCGCCGCGTCGTCGGAGGAGCCGGCCGCCGGTGGGCAGGTACGCCCGAGCCAGGTCCGTACGAGCCGGCCCTCCTCGCCCGCGCGGGCCGCGTCGTCGACGTACTGCACGGCTTTCGGGAACCGGCGGCGCAGTGCGGCGAGGTTCTTCAGCCCGTCCCCGGAGGTCTGCCCGTAGACCGCGCCGAGGACGGCGAGCTTGGCCTGGGCGCGGTCGCCGGAGAAGGCGCGGTCGGAGACGGACTGGTAGAGGTCGGTGTCGCGGCCGGCGACCTCCATGAGCCCGGGGTCGCGGGAGATGGCGGCGAGCACCCGTGGCTCCATCTGGTCGGCGTCGGCGACGACCAGCCGCCAGCCGGGGTCGGCGACACAGGCCCGGCGGATCACCTTGGGGATCTGCAGGGCGCCCCCGCCGTTGGTGACCCAGCGCCCGGTGACGGTGCCACCCGCCAGGAATTCAGGCCGGAACCGTCCTTCCCGCACCCAGTCCTGCAGCCAGGACCAGCCGTGGGCGACCCAGATGCGGTACAGCCGCTTGTATTCGAGGAGGGGTTTCACGGCGGGGTGGTCGATGCTCTCGATCTCCCAGCGGCGGGTGGAGCGGATCCGGATGCCGGCCCGCGCGAACGCCTTGACGACATCGGCGGGCAGATCGGGCCGCACACGGCGCCCGAAGGCGTTCGAGACCTCGTCGGCGAGCTCGGCGAGGCGGTGTGGTTCGCCGCCGCCCGCGTAGCGCTCGCCGAGCAGTTCGTGCAGGACCTCGCGGTGGACGTCGGCGCGCCAGGGGAGACCGGCGCGGTTCATCTCGGCGGCGACGAGCATGCCGGCGGACTCGGCCGCCGTCAGCAGCCGCATCCGCTCCGGGTGGACGGTGGCATCGTGCCGCCGCTGCTGGTCGGCATGGACCTCGATGAGGTCGGTGAGGGGTACGTGGACGGGGCGGGGCTCGAAGAGGGAGGGCTGGGCGGCGGGGCCGGCGGTGCGGAGGGGTGGGTCCGGGGGGACCGGGGTGTGGCGGAGGCGGGCGAGGGCGGCGGCTGCGGAGCGGGGTTCGCCGAGGCGGCCTTCGTGGCCCAGCAGCAGGGTCTCGGCGACCTCGATGTCGTAGCACCGCTCCACCCGGACCCCCGCGGCGAGCAGAGCCGGGTACACCTCGGCGGTCGCCCGCCACACCCATCGGCCCACACCCGGCCGGCGCCGCACCGCCGCCGCCGCATCCGGCTCCCACTCCGCCGGCCCCGCGGGCAGCCCGGCGGCGCCGAGGGGGGCGACCTCCACGCCACCGTCCTCGGCCGACACGAGAGCCCATCGGTCGGTCATGGGGCGAGTCTGCCAGGGGGGTCTGACAACGGCCCCTGACCAGGGGGCTTCGTACGACACGGGGGCGGTGCCTCCAGCGCTGCCTGAGCGTTCGCGGTGGGCGCGGCAACGATCACTACGGGAGACACAGACAACTTGTCTTATAAAAAGCTGTGTTGAGGATCGTGTAGATGTAGGTTCCCTGTGACCAAGCTTGATCATTTATAGGGGGAACCTTGTCGCGTTCGCGCGCGAGATTCTTGGCTTCGGCGTGCGCCGGAGCCATCGCACTCACTGTTCTCGGTATCGCTCCGTCGGCCAGTGCCGCAGCTCCCAAGGAGGCTTGCAGCCTCCGGTACAACGCTCGCATCACGTTCTGGGCGATGACATGCAGCCAGCCGGGCGAGCCGATGATCGGAGGCTTCGCCACCTGGCGCAACGTACCGATCACATTCGATCAGACCAACACCGGGTCCGCGACCGTACAGGTGGCCAACTACCTGCGCGTCAGCCCGAACACCTCAAGCAGTCCGCTGGCCCCCAACATCGAGATCGGGCTGTACGCGGAGAAAACGGGGAAGACCACACGCACGTACGGGCCGCGCTGGTCGGAGCTGACCAACAGCGGTGGCCGCACGAAGGCCATCACCGCCGGAGTCAACCCGACCAAGCCGGACAAGCGCAACCACACCTATATGACCGTCCGCCAGGCCGGCGGCAACCAGTGGGATGTGCTCTACGACTTCAACAAGGTCGGCTCCACAGCCAAGCAGCTCAAAGTGCTGGGCGGCAGCACCAACCGTATCGACGTCGGCCTCGAGGTGACGGGGCCGAAGTACATCAACGTCCCCTCCATCGCGAACCGCATGCAGTTCATGACCGGGAACAAGGTGTGGGAGCAGGTCGCGACGGGCAATGTGGCCAGGTCCGTCACGCTTCCCGCGTGCAGCGCGAGCCGTAAGCCGCCGAACTGCTTCACCACAAAGCTGACCGACGGCAGCAAGTTCACGCAGTGGACGGCGAGCAAGCCGCGCCGACAGGCCACCGCGGCGATCTCACCAGGTCCTGCGCACGCAACCTCGGCCAAGAGCGGGGACATCGCCGTCGGCGACCTTCCCAGCACATTCAACGGCGTGGACCAGCAGGCCCTGCGGGCGTGCCTGGAGAGTGATCCGGACAACTGCCTGTCGACCGTGCCAGGGCTGTCGGAGTGCGTGGTCACCATGCGGGTCTGCAACGCCGCCGCTCTGCTGTCCCGTGGCACGACCAAGAACACCACGCCCGACGCGGACGTCTCAGCCGCCGATATCCGGACCCGGGCCGCCGCCGCCTTCGGCGTCTCCGCACGCACGCTCTCCATCGAGCCGCCCGTTTCACCCACCGGGTTGCAGGCGCACCTGCGCGCGGCCGACGACACCGGCACCACCGTCTGGACGGTCACTTCCACCAGCCGGACTCGCGGACTGCAGAACACCGACCGCCTCTTCGACGGCTTCACCGCCCGCTACTCCGCACACACCGGCGCACTGCTGGAGGCGTGCTGGGGCGACCTCTGCGACGCCTTGTGATCACCGCTGTTGCCACAGGCCGCAGACGCCCTGCCGTTTTCCCGCACATGCAAGGAGTCCACTGGTGACCCTCCGCACCGCATGCATACGTTTCGCCCGCGCCACCGCCACCACGGCGATCCTGACACTGCTCACCTCAGCCACCACCACTGCCGCACACGCCGCCTCGCCCACGGACGTTTCGGCGTCCAAGGCCGGTGTCTTCGTCGATGCCGCCTCGCTCCCCGCCGACCAACTACGCGGCCTTGACCGGCCGGTTCCGTACGTCGAGTACGCTCGCTCCCACGACGTTGACGGCGTGACGCGGCAGACGGCGGCTGTCGCGGATCCCCCAGACCAAAAGGATCTGCGGAAGCAGTGCGCCAAGCAGGCCGCGAAGGCCAGGACAGCCACCGGCTGGATCAAGTCCCGCTTCGAAAGTTGTCAGAAGCGGCCCTACGACCTGATCCTGCGGGACGTCAAGGGCACCACCAACCTGGGCCGTCTCTGGTTCGATCAATGGGTCCTCGGCTTCGCCTACGACGGCAGCCGCCGTGTCGACTACGTCGCCAGCATCGAGAACATACGCGTCCAGCCGATACCCACCGAAGACGCCAAGAAATGGCGGATCGGCCAGCACTTCCGCCACAACATCAACGCCTCCAGCAGCGACCCGGACCCCAAGGTGAACGCCCCGGAGACCGAGGCCCGCGACGGACTGCTCGGCATGTGGGACAGCAAGCCGCACTGGACACTCACCTATACCTCCCCGGACAAGGGAGCCCTGTTCGACAAGGGCAACGCGCAGCGCGTGTTCTCGACCGTCTCGATGGACCTGAGCGTCAGCTCCCCCAACGCCGCCCCCTTCACCGGAGGCGGCAACGCCTACACATCGAGCGTCCGCTACGACTACGCAGGGAAGAGCGCGGGCAAGCACAAGGGCACCGTCTTCTCCAAGGCCCGTGTAGAACTCGTGATGAGCCGCAAGGACAAGGCGGTCAACGAGAGCGCCCTGCACATCTACGACGCCCTGTACCGTCCCGAGCGCACCTTCCCCTCCTGGCCCGGCAAGAGCGTTCCGGGGACGAAAGAACCGCTGCACCGGCTGGTCGACCAGGCCAAGATTGACAACAACCGCAAGAATTCGATTCGGGAATGCGAGAAGGTCTGGGGCAATTACTCCGGCAGTGGTCTGCAATGCGACGAGTACCCCTTCGCCTCCACGAAAGAAGGCTCCACCAAGGGCGACAACCGCTTCTCCGTCCGACTGATCGACGGCCCGGACAACCGAAGGGGCGGAGAGCGCCTTCTTCAGATGTACACGCTCAACCGCGTTCTGGACGGCGACCCCTTCTACATGAAGATCACCAACTAGCAGGAAGGCCCACTGGCCATGGTTCTTCTCGCCGAACACAACGTCACTGCCACTCCAGGCCGTTGCGTACTGGAGGTGTACGACGCCGATGCCTACCTCGGCGACGAAGAGGCCCTGGACTTCGGCGGGTGGCGCGGGAGGCGTGTCCCAGATACGAATGGTCACCTGTACCTCCTCAGCCTGCAACCCGACATGGACGTCCAGGTGACCATTCGTATCTGGGACACGCCTCCCGCGCCACCCGCCGAAGCCGAAGGTCACGTCGCCATCACTATCGAGTCCGAAACCGGCACCCTCGTCATCGGCCAACTCGACCGCGGCCCCGCCGGCGACGACGTCACTCTGCCCCGCCCAGGTGTATACGAGGGCCATGCCTGGTGGGAGAACAGACAGGCAGCCGCCGACTACTACGACACCACCCTCGACCAGCTCACCGACGACTCCTCCGACGGCCAACTCCTCGAAGCCTGGAACAACTGCCCCGTCACCGAACGCTACGTTCTCGACCTCGCCTACATCCGCGAACCAGAACCCGTCGATGAGGACGACTGAGCCACGGACGGGAACGGGCATCTGATCCTCAAGCGGAACTCCGCACGGGCTCTCAATGGTGGCCGTGCGCAGAGCGGTAAGTGCTTGATGACGACTCGGTGTCCCCCCTACTCATCGCGCTCGGCCTGTCGATCGCCGCCACAGCGGCGGCGCTGACCACCCGCGACAGTCGGCTGGTCCTGTCGTCACTACGGGGCCGCGACGGGGACACGTAGCGATCAGATGAAGGGAGGGAACCCGGCGGCCTTCACGGCGCCTATGAACGAGGCCCAGGCGCGAGCCTCGAAGACCAGACGCGCACCCGCCGGGTTCTTGCTGTCACGCACGGGAAGAATGCCGGGGAACCCGTCGGCGACCTCGACGCAGTCGCCGCCCGATCCGCTGTAACTGCTCCTGCGCCAGGTCACGATCTCAAGGTTGCGGGTGTTCATCCCTCGTGTGCCTCTCTACGTCATGCCGCTACAGCTCCTGCCGTACCCGGGCGATCAGATCGAGGCTGTCGCCGGGGCTCAAGGCGCTTGATCGGAGCGAATCGAAGATGAGCGTATAGTCCGCTGTTTCGTCGGGGGTCTCCATGTAGAGCGTCCCCGTGTGGTGCTCCACAGCCACGACGTCGGAGAACGACAGGCTGGGGAAAGCGAAGAGCACGAACGATCCGGCCAGACCGGCGTGTGCTCCCGCCCGATCGGGGATGACCTGCACCTCTACGGACGGGTGGTCAGCCATCGTCTCCAGATGTTCCAACTGTTTGCGCATCACTTCTCGGCCGCCCACCTGGAGTCGTAGAGCCGCCTCCCCTTCGATGACGCACAGCCGCGGAGAGGCGGACCGCGCCAGGACCTCTTGGCGCTTCATGCGTGCCTCCACCAACACGTCCACCTTTTCTTGCGTAAGAGGGGCTGGGGTCGCGGCGATGACCTCCCGCGCGTAGTCGGGTGTCTGCAACAGGCCGGCGATCAGGGTGCTTTGGTACGACCGGATGTAGTCGGCGGTTCTCTCGTAGTCGATGAAGTCCGTGTACGTCGGCCGCGCCAGACCTGCGCGCTGCACCCAGCCAGGTTCCCTGCTGCGCTGGGCAAGAGACACCATCGCGTCCACCTGAGCAGGGTCCTCGACGCCGTAGAACGTCAGCAGGTCGCGCAACTCGCCCAGAGAGATGCCCAGTCGAGCATTCTCGATCCGGTTGATCTTCGTTCGGTGACAGCCGATGCGCTCTGCTGCTTCATCAACGCTCTTCCCGGCGGCTTCCCGGAACTCGACCAGCAACTCGGCGAGGCGACGGCGTCGAACTGTTGGGCGCGATGCGGCCACGAGTACCCCCTCCATGTGGGTTTTGCCAGCAGAACAGTAGCCCCCGAAAAAGATCATGGAACATTTCCAAAGAGTCTGTTGCGAATGGGGCAACCGCAAAGCACTCTGGATCTAGTTACTCACCGTCGCTGCATGTGACGGAGGGGTGACGTTGATGTGCTATCAACCCGCTCCCAAAGGGATGAGCCATGCCCACAAGAGCTGTAGCCGCAGGAACCGTGCCGCCCGCGCCCATGCGGACCATCGCGCACACCTTCCCCAGACACCGCCGCAGCGTCGGCCGTGCTCGGGTGGTGCTGCGGGACCAGCTCGCCATATGGGATGTGGGCGGCGAAGTCGCGTACCGCGCCCTGCTGTTGCTCTCCGAGCTGGCCACCAACGCCGTCCGCGCCAGAACGACCAACGGTCGACGTATCGGCGTCCGGTTCGAACTGGCCGGAACGGAGTTGCGGATCGAGGTCTCCGACGCGGGGGAGGGGAAACCGGAGTTGAGGCAGGCGGGAACGGACGACGAGGCGGGCCGAGGGCTCGCCCTGGTGGAGGCGCTGGCCGACGACTGGGGTGTGAGTCCGCGCGACGGGGTCGGCAAGACCGTATGGGTGCTGCTGGTCCTGTCGGACGGAGCGGACGGGGCGCTGTCATGACGCCGTCGTGGCAGACCCCCTGGTGGAGGCAGGCCGGGGACGGGTACCGCGTTCGGGTCGTCGCCCACGCGCTCGATGGTCGCCGGGCCCCGCTCGGCGAACACCGCGTCCGTACCCCGCGGTTGGCCCTGCGGTGGTTACGCGGTCGGGCCGGGGACGTGGCGGACCAGCTCGACCCGCCGTACGCCCGTGTAGTGGCCGCGTGGCTGGGCGACACGCGTGAGCACGAGCGGGCGCTGGACCTCATGACGGCGGGACGCCCGTACCTCTTCCTGGCCCAGGACGAGGACGGCATCCGCTACGCCTTCACGGTCGAGCCACTCCCCCTCGCCCGCCCTGTCTCCTCACCTGGCACCGTTCGAAGGGTGGCCTCATGTCTCGCCGCGTAGAACGGTCCCTCGGGCCGCAGCCCTTCGCACAGCCGGGTTTCTGGTGTGAGCGGATCACGTACCGCTCTCTGTCCGCCGACGCGATCACATCCGTGGCGACGTACGCCACGACCAATCCGGCCCAGGCCATCCGCAAGATCCGGGTGGACGTACGGCTACTGGTGTCCGCGCTTCCGCCGCGCGAGATGGCCCGTGCCTTCGGCTGGATCGACGGCGGCGGCTGTCTGGGCGCCGTCGCCGCCCTCCATCGGGGTGAGCCGTGCGGGTTCTCGCTCAACACGCGTGACGCGTGGGTCGAGTGGACGGTCCGGCCGGTCGTTTTTCTGACGTCGGCTGCTGCCGGTCCGGTGGCCTCCTGCCGGGATACCGGAGGTGCGGCTCCTCCGCCCTCGGGCTTCCGTTCCGGCTGCGTGAGCCTTTGACGCTTTTCGGAAAGCAGCGCACGGAAGGCCCCGGAGCATTCCTTGCGACTCCGGGGTCTTCCACGCGCAGACACGGTTCCGGGGCGCCTTCTATGCCTGCCCCTCCGTCAGGGCCCGCAAGGCCTCCGCCACGTTCGCCTCGGTCGCATCCTTGCGGACCCCCAGCCCGCTCAGCACGCCCTCCCCGTTCTCGAACTCAAGGAGGGCGAGCAGCAGATGCTCGGTCCCCACATAGTTGTGCCCGAGCCGAAGCGCCTCACGGAAGGTGAGTTCGAGGACCTTCTTCGCCTCGGCCCCGTACGGAATGAGCTCGGGCACCTCGGCGACAGTCGCCGGCAGCTCCGCCAGCGCCGCCTCCCGCACCGCGTCCAACGAAACCCCCTGCGCCACGATCGCCTTCGCCGCCAGCCCCTCCGGCTCGGAGAGCAACCCGAGGACCAGATGCGCCGGCACCCCCTCCGCGTTCCCCGCGGCCTTGGCTTCGTTGTGCGCGACCGTAACGACGTTGCGGGCCCGCGGGGTGTAACGGGCGAACCCCTGGTTGGGGTCGAGGTCGTTCTCGGCCTTCGACACGAACCGCTTCTGCGCCGCCTGCCGGGTCACCCCCATGCTCTTGCCGATGTCCGTCCAGGACGCGCCCGACCGCCGCGCCTGGTCCACGAAGTGGCCGATCAGATGGTCGGCCACGTCACCGAGGTGGTCCGCGGCGATCACCGCGTCCTGAAGCTGGTCGAGCGGTTCCGGATGGACCTTCTTGATGGCTTCGATGAGGTCGTCGAGACGCACGGAAGCCGAAACTCGTGGGTTCGTCGTCATGTGTCAACCGTAGGTTGACAGTGCATCACTGTCAACCTCAAGTTGACATGCTGAGGCGCCCTGCGGCGTCCCTCTCACTTCGGTGAGGTAGCCAACCGCACCGCCAACCCCGCGAAAACCGTCCCCGTGAAGATGTTCAGCCCCCGGGCCACCCGTCGGCTGCGCCGCAGCAACTGGGAGAGACGGCCGGAGAGCAGCCCGATCGTGCCGTCCCACAGGAAGCCCATGACCACGATGGTGACGCCGAGCAACAGGAGCTGCCCTCGCACATGACCGAGCGACGGGTCCACGAACTGCGGCAGGAACGCCACGTTGAAGAGGATCACCTTGGGGTTGAGCAGATTGGTGATGGCCCCCTGCCAGAAGGCCCGCCGCAGCCCCCGCCGACGCCCGGCCGACGTCCCCGTCCCTCCACCGGGGCCCGGTGCACCGGCATCCCCCTCACCGGCGCCCTCCTCACCCGGCACCGACCGATCCCGGAACGCCTTCACCGCGAGGTACAGCAGATACGCCGCCCCCAGCCACCGCAGTACGTAATAGAGCGCCGGCAACGTCTCGAACAGCGCCGAAAGCCCCAGCATCGCGGCCACCGAGTGCACGAGCATGGCGCTCGCCACGCCCGCCGCGGCCATCACCCCGGCCGCCGGCCCACCCCGCCCCCCGACGGCCACGATGAACATCATGTCGGGCCCCGGAGTCACACAGAGGGCGAAGGCCGCGACGAGAAACGCTGCGTAGAGAGATGTGTCGACCATGCCCGCCATGCTTGACCGCCGCCCCGAAGAACGGCGACCCGATTTCACGGACCGGAACGCCCGGTGCACAGTCCCCCTCCACCCCACCAGTCCCTCCACCCCACCAGTCCCTCCACCCCCACCGGCGCCGCCAACACCCCAACGCACCCGCCAACCCGGCCAGGTTCACCACCCCGACCGCCAGCCCCAGCACCGCCCCCACCCCGCCCCCTGAAGGGCGTCTTACCGGTATGGCCGGCCCTACCTCACACGGCCGTGATTCCAACCGAGCCACGGGCAGCCGGGCAGCCGGGTCGACTGCCCACCCGCCCCGGAGCAGCCCCACCCGCCCCCGGGGGCACCCCCACCCCCCCATGACACGATCGAAGACGTGAGCAGCAGCCGTAGCCGTAGCAGTAGTAGCAGTAGTAGATCCAGCAGTACGACCCCCACCGTGGACCGCGCCTTCGAGGCCGCCCTCTACGCCGACACCGACACCGCCCTCGACACCGGCGCCTCGCTGCTCGCCGCCGACCCGTCGGCCGACGCGGAACTCGCCCGGCGAGGCCGGGAGTTCGTCGCGGGCGCCTGGCGACGCGGCTGGCAGCCCGCCGATGTCGTACGGTTCGCGCGGCGCGAGCTGGAGGGCCCGCATGTACGCCTGCTCGCACGGCTCGTCGTGGACGAGCACCAGGCAGGGGACCGACCGCCCCCGACCCCCCGCTGGTCCGCCCAGCTCGACGAGGTCAGAACCCTCGCCGAACCCGAACCCGAACTCAAACCCGGGCCGACCCCCCACACCGACCGCTTCTCACAGGCCACCACCACCCTGGAGCTGTACCGCCTGCTCCTCCGTCTGCCCGCCCTGGAACCCCTGGACCGGGACCGGCCCCAGACCGCCCCCACCCCCCGCGACCCCGAGTCCCGCATGCTCACCCGTATCCGCGCCCTGCTCGCCAAGGCGGAGGCGACCGGCTTCCCGGAGGAGGCGGAGGCGCTCAGCGCGAAGGCGCAGGAGCTGATGGCGCGGCACAGCATCGACGAGGCGCTGCTCGCCGCCCGCACCCACACCAAGGACGCGCCCGGCGCCTGCCGCATCGGCGTGGACCCGCCGTACGAGACGGCCAAGGCGGTACTGCTCGACGCGGTCGCCCGCGCCAACCGCTGCGAGGCCGTCTGGAGCGAGGCCCTCGGCTTCTCCACGGTCGTCGGTTTCGAGGCCGATCTGGAGGCGGTCGAACTGCTCTACACCTCGCTCCTCGTCCAGGCCACCACCGCGATGACCAAGGCGGAGGCGGCCCAGCGCAAGGGCGGCCGCAAGCGGACCAAGACCTTCCGGCAGTCCTTCCTGGCCGCCTACGCCCACCGCATAGGTGACAGGCTGGCCGAGGTCGCCGATGCGCAGGTGGCCGAAACCGGCGCCGAGGACGCGGGCGACCTGCTCCCCGTCCTCGCCGCCCGAGACGTCGCCGTCCGCGACCGGTTCACCCACATGTTCCCGGACACCGTCACCACCCGCGTACGAGGTGTCAGCGACGCCACCGGCTGGCGACAGGGCACGGAGGCAGCGGACCGAGCCCAGGTCAGGGCCCGGCCCCGGCTGCCGTAAAGGGGGTTGAGGAACACCGGAACGAGAACCGGCGCCAAGCCGTACGGATCTCCGGCCCGCAGAGGAAGCGGGTGCTGAAGCGGGCGCAGGAGATCGCCGACCTGGGGATGGGCGAGGCCGACGTCTCGGCGATACCGCCGCGCCGGCCGGCGGAGCTGTCCCGGTATGGGGTGGACGGCAAGGCGTCCCTGCTCAAGCGGCACGACGACTCCCGGCGCCTGGCCACCCTGCCGGCCACCGCGACCTGCTTGACGACCCGGGCGGTCGACGACGCCCTGGACCTGCCGGCGGTGCTCATCGTGACGAAGCCGCCGGCCAGGGCGGCTTCGCGGACCCCTTCGACCACCTTCCGGCGGGCCCCGATTCGGACTGTGTCGCGCGTCACATCCGGCCCATGTCACGTCCAGGCCGCCTGCTCCCATCTGGTGGGCGTCAGTAAGCGAGCCG
This sequence comes from Streptomyces ipomoeae 91-03, assembly GCF_000317595.1. Taxonomy (GTDB): domain Bacteria; phylum Actinomycetota; class Actinomycetes; order Streptomycetales; family Streptomycetaceae; genus Streptomyces; species Streptomyces ipomoeae. Next base: position 26,815 of record NZ_AEJC01000061.1, read on the forward strand.
AGGAGGACGGAACGATGAGCGCACGGCAGGAGACCAGCACGGCGAACGCGCACCGCGTGGCGATCCTGGGGGCGGGATACGCAGGCATGGCCGCGGCCGTCCAGCTCGCGGCGCGGGCCAAGCGGCACGAGGATGTGCAGGTGACCGTGGTGAACGCGCAGGAGCGGTTCACCGAACGCATGCGGTTGCACATGACGGCGACCGGGCAGCGGCTCGCCGAGCTGAGCATCCCGGAGCTGCTGGAGGGCACGGGCGCACGGTTCGTGCGCGGCTGGGTCACGGCGGTGGACGCGGACGCGAAGACCGTGCGGATCGACGACGACCGGGTCCTGCACTACGACACGCTGGTGTACGGGCTGGGCGGGGTCGCCGACACCTCGGCGGTGCCGGGGGCCGAGGACCACGCGTACACCCTGAGCAGTGCCCAGGACGCCGAGTCGCTGGCCGACCGGCTGGCGTGGCTCGGCAGCGGCACGGTGGTGGTCGCCGGCAGCGGGCTGACCGGTATCGAGTCGGCCGCGGAGATCGCCGAGCGGCACCCGCGGCTGAACGTCGTGCTGCTGGGCAGGCAGGAGCCCGGGGCGGCCATGAGCCCGAAGGCCAAGGCGTATCTGCGCGCCGCGCTCGACCGGCTGGGCGTCCAGGTGCGCGTCGGTGTCGAGGTGGCCAAGGTGCTGCCCGACGCGGTGGAGTTGGCAGGCGGGGAGAGCATCGCCGCCGACGCAGTCCTGTGGACCAGCGGCACGCGCGTGTCGCGGCTGGCGGTCGCCGCCGGGCTGGCCGTCGATGAGCGCGGACGCATCGTCACCGACGCCGCGCTGCGGTCGGTGTCCCACCCCGATGTGTACGCGATCGGCGACGCGGCCGCGATCCGCCAGGGCTACGGCGTCATGCACGGTACGTGCCAGGGCGGCATGCCGAGCGGGGTGCACGCCGCGCTGTCGATCGACCGTGTACTCAAGGGCAAGCAGCCCAAGCCGTTCCGCTTCGGCTATTACCACACGCCGGTGAGCTTGGGGCGAGGCGACGCGGTGGTGCAGTTCACCCGGCCCGACGACAGCCCGCGCCGGATCTGCCTGACCGGACGCATGGCCGTCCGGTACAAGGAGACGGTGACTGCCTCGCCCTGGCCGACGTATGGCCGTATGACGAAGATGCCTGCCTCTGGTGCGTTCTGGCCCCGCGGGGGCCGCTTCACCCGTGTCCGGGGGGCCAAGTGACCGGCCTGTCCGCCCACCCGGACCATCAGGTCTTCCACGAGCACCGGCGGCTGCTGTTCTCCGTGGCCTACCGCGTCCTCGGCAGCGCGGCCGATGCCGAGGACGCGGTCCAGGATGCCTGGATCAAGTGGTCTGCCGCGGACCGCTCGCAGGTGGCCGACCCCAAGGCGTACCTGACGCGGATCGTCTCGAACCTGGCGCTGGAACGGCTGCGCTCCACCCGGCACAAGCGGGAGACCTATGTGGGGCCGTGGCTGCCGGAGCCCATCCTCACCGGCGGGGATGCCGCCGAGGCTGTCACGGACGCCGAGTCGGTGTCAATGGCCATGCTGGTGGTGCTGGAGACGCTCAGTCCGCTGGAGCGCGCGGTGTTCGTGCTGAAGGAGGTCTTCGGCTTCAGCCACGCCGAGATCGCGGAGGCGGTGGAGCGTTCCGAAGCCGCGGTGCGGCAGGCCGCGCACCGAGCCCGCGAGCACGTGCGGGCCCGGCGACCGCGCTTCGCCGCCGACCGGTCGCGGCAGCGCGAGGCCACCGAGCGGTTCTTCGCCGCCGCAACCGGCGGGGACGTCAACGCCCTGATGGAACTGCTGTCCCCGGACGTCACCCTGTGGACCGACGGCGGCGGCAAGGTCCGCCAGGCCCTGCGCCCGGTTGTGGGCGCGGCCACGGTGGCCGCCTGGTTCGCGGCCATCGGCACCGTCACCTACCAGGGCGTCGAGCCCGCCGACATGAAAGCCGGACTCGTCGAGATCAACGGCGGGCCGGGCATGGTGTTCAGCGGGCCGGGACGTGTGATCGCCACCGTCACCTTCGACTTCGACGCCGACGGCCGCATCACCGCCATCCACAACGTGGCCAACCCGGACAAACTCCAGGCCGTCGCCGACGGCACCACTTACGACATCGAGACGCGGTGAGCGTCGTCACCGCGTGCTGCTGCCGGGCGCGAGCAGGCTGGTGAGCTCGGCGATTGCCTTGGGGAACGGCTTGAAGCAGCGGCGGACCTTCTCCGGCTTCTTGTGCCGAGACTTCGCCATGAGCATCAGCGGCGAGGCGCCCTGCTCGCCGAGGTGGGTCAGGGCGGAGCGGCGGTACTCGTGCAGATCCCAGCCGGTACCGGGTCCGCGCACCGAGGTGTGCCGACCGTCTCGTAGAGCATCCGGTAGAAGGTCTCCTCCCGCATGTGGACCTCTCGCCGCATGTGGACCTCGCGGCGGGCGATCAGCCGGTCGATCACCATCTCGATCGTGCCGGGGTTTCCGAGCCCGGCACGGCGAGCCGTTTCGCCCGGGTCGGCACGGCGGGTGCGTCGTGGTCGCCCTCGCGGCACCAGGCAAGCCAGGACAGCACCGCCGCCGGCGGCCGGGCCTCGCCGAGCCGCTCGGCGGTCTTGCCCACCCCGATCCCGTGGTTCCGGACCGAGCGGGCGTCGCCGGTCGGCAGCTGCACGATGGTGGGCACCGCTTTTCCCCAACCCCCGCGAACCCCTGAGTCAGTCGCCCGCCGGCAGGAACGGCCCCACCGTCGCGTCCAACGCGTCCTCGGACTTGACCGCGACCTCGGGGTCCGGCCACTTGAAGCCGTTCGCCTCGCTGTCCCCGGGCAGGGTGACCTTCAGCGAGTCCACCGCGGCGCTCTTGGCCGTGTCACCCGCGACCCCGCGTACGTACGAGACCGTGAAGGTCGCCGTCTGAGCCGCCTCCAGCTTGAGCTCGGTGTCCTGCGACACGCCCTCCTGCGGCTGGAGCTTCCAGGACTTGTCACCGGCGGACAGCTCGACAGTGGGGGCGCCCTTCAGGGTGCAGGCGGCGTCACCCTTGTTGGTCACCGTGACCGGCACGGCACCCTCGTCCCCGGCGGCCGGCGCGGCACTGCTGGGACCGACCTCCATGGCGAGGCCCTTCGCCGTACAGGCGCCACCGGAGCCACTGGCACCCGTGGTGGCGGTGTCCCCGCCGTTTCCACCGCCGTCCCCGTCGTCGCTGCCACTGCTGCAGGCGGTGAGCGTGAGGGCCGCGAGGAGCGCGGCGGCGGTGGCGAAGGAAGCGGTGCGCATGAAGTCGGTTCCCGGGGGTTCATGGCTGCTGTCGCAGCCGGTGGTGGAGGGTGTGCGAACGGGCCGCGAAACCCGGAGGTTCCGCGGCCCGCCCGACAAATGATCCACGATCCGAGGCTCGCCGTAGTCACGATCCACAAACCACTCGCGGCTCGCCCCGGACATGATCTACGCCGTCGACGACCCGGTGGTCGTCGTTTACGACCCGGCGGTCGCCGCCGTCCACAACCCGGCGGCCGTCACCTACGACCCGGCGGTCGCCGTCGGCAGATCCGTCGGCAGCCCCGAGGGCAGCGCCCCCTCGGTCTTCTGGAACGTCTCCTTGCCGACATCGCCCTCCCACGTGATGGTGAGCGACTTGGAGCTGACGGAGTCGACCATGCCCTCGGTGCGGTCCTTGCTGCCGTCGGTGCACTTGAGGCCGATCATCCGCATGTTCGCCTCGTCGGTCACCTTGCCGCTGCACACCGAGGTGCCCGCGAAGACCGCGGCCTCGTCGCCGTTCACGAAGAGGGCGACCGCCTTGCCGTCGGTGGTGGCCAGCCAGTTGCCCTGCAGTTCGGACTGGGCGCCGGAGGAGCCCCCGGAGCCGCCGTCGCCGTCAGCGGCCTCCGTCGCCGACGGGATGGCCGACGGCTCCTTGGCCTCGGAGCCGCCGTCGTCACTGCTGCACCCGGTCAGTACGAGCGCGGTTGCCAGTCCGGCCGCCGCGACCGCGACACGCATGCGCCGACGAGCGGACGTCGCCCTCGTCACGGTCCTTGCCGTCATCGCCGTACTCACTGCAGGTCTCCCAAAGGTCTGGCCGGATCCGGTCGCCGCGGCGACAGCGGCAAGCTACCAGGACGCGCTCTCCGAAAGATGGCCGGGAACTGTGAGAACCACTCACCGGAACTGTGACGACGAACCGGACGCCTCCCCGAGAACCAGACGCCTCCTCGAGAACCGAATGCCTCTCGAACGCCCGGATGCCTCTCCGGGAACCGGACGCCTCCCCGGGAACCGGACGCCTCTCGAACGCCCGGATGCCTCCCCGGGAACCGGACGCCTCTCGAACGCCCGGATGCCTCCCCGGGAACCGGACGCCTCTCGAACGCCCGGACGCCTCCCCGGGAACCGGACACCTCCCCGAACGCCCGGACGCCTCCCCGAACGCCCGGGCGGCCACCAGGACGCCCGGGCGGCTACCAGGACGACTTCCGCACCCCCGGCAGGAACCCCGCGTGCGCCTGCTCCCGCAGACTCACCCGGGACAGCCCGAACGCCCGGAAGTAACCGCGCGGCCGGCCGTCGGTCTGGTCCCGGTTGCGTACGCGGGTGGCGCTGGCGTCACGCGGCTGCCGGCCCAGTTCCCGCTGGGCGGCGGCCCGTTCGGCATCCGTCGAGGACGGCCGCCGGATGATCTCCTTCAGCTCGGCCCGCCGCTCGGCGTACCGCGCCACGATCTCCTGCCGCTTCTCGTTCTTCGCGATCTTGCTCTTCTTCGCCATCGGACCCGTCCTCTCAGATCTTCACGCCACGGGCACGGATCCGTGCCACGGCGGCCTCGACGCCGATCACGTCCACGGTCTTGATCCCCTTGGCGCTCAGCCGGAGGCGGACGTACCGGTTCTCGCTGGGCAGCCAGTACCGCTTCGACTGGATGTTCGGGTCGAAGCGGCGGGAGGTGCGCCGGTGGGAGTGCGAGATCCGGTTGCCGAAGCCGGGCTGGGCGCCGGTCAGCATGCAGTGGGCGGACAAGGGTGATGCACCTCTCTCTGGCGGGTGGTGTAAATGGAATTCATTTTCAGTAAGGTACCAGCATGGCACGCAACGAACTCCGTCCGGTCATCAAGCTCCGGTCCACGGCCGGCACCGGCTACACCTACGTCACCCGCAAGAACCGCCGGAACGACCCGGACCGGCTGACGCTGCGCAAGTACGACCCGATGGTGGGCCGGCACGTCGACTTCCGAGAGGAGCGCTGACCCGCGATGAAGAAGGGCATCCACCCGTCGTACGGGCCCGTCGTCTTCCGGGACCGCGCCGCGAACCACGCCTTCCTCACCCGCTCGACGATGACGAGCGAGAAGACGATCGAGTGGGAGGACGGCAACACGTACCCCGTGGTCGACGTCGAGATCTCCAACGTCAGCCACCCCTTCTACACGGGCACCGCGCGTGTGCTGGACACGGCGGGGCGCGTGGAGAAGTTCGAGAAGCGGTACGGGAAGAAGCGGGGCTGACGGACGTGACCAAGCTGTCTGTCGCGATCGTCGGCGGTCTGCACGCCGATGCCCGGCGGGCCGCCGTGGAGGCGCTGCTCGCCGGGGTCCCGGGCAGCGTCGCGCTGCACCACGACCTGTCGACCGCGACCGACGGTCCCGACGCCAAGGTCGTCCGGACCGTCCGGGACGCCACGGGCCTCGTCTCCACCGGCGAGACCCCGCTCGTCAACGACTGCGCGTGCTGCGCCCTCCGCGAGGACCTCGTCCCCGAGCTGGAACGGCTCGCCGACGCGGGCCTGACCCGGCTCGCCGTGGTCGAACTGTGGGACTCGGTGGAGCCCAAGGCGATGGCCGAGGTGGTCGCGGCCGGCGGGCTGCGGCTCACCTCGGTCATCACGGCCGTGGACCCGGCCCTCCTTCTGCCCTACCTCGCCAACGGCGACGACCTGGCCGAACGCGGCCTCGCCGCCGCCACCACCGACCAGCGCACCGTCGCCGACACCTTCGCCCGCCAGCTGGAGTACGCCCCCGTCCTGGCCGTACTGGACTCGCCGGAGGCCGACGACGAGGACAGGGCCCTGCTCGCCCAACTCCACCCGACGGCCCACCGCGTCCCCATCGAGGGCGACGACGCCGGACACGGGGCGGACACATGGGTGAACTGGTTCGAGGCGCGCGTTGCCGAAGAGGGCGCGGGCAGCACCGCCAGAAGCGCGGGGCAGCATCCATCCGCGGCTACGCCGCGTTGGGGGTCCCCCCGCTCGAGCGAAGCCGAGAGCGGTGGAGCGACCGGCCACGACGCACCCGCACCCGACGACGTACAACAACCCCCACGGCGCTCCCCGGCGCTCGTCGCGGCAGCCTTCGCCGGTTTCGACGTAGAGGCGGCTGCCGCGGCCCAGCACCCCGCCTGCGCCCTCCTCCCCACCGACGCCGACGAACACGGCGTCACCACACTCGTCTGGCACCGCACCCGCCCCTTCCACCCCGAGCGCCTCTACGCCGCCCTCGAAGACCTGTGCTGCGCGGCGGCCCGCAGTCGGGGCCGGTTCTGGCTGGCCGAGCGCCCGGACACCCTGCTGCACTGGGACGCCGCCGGCGGAGCCCTCTGCGTGGAGTCGGCCGGCCCCTGGCTCGCCTCGCTCCCGGACGCGGCGTGGGACATGGTCCCGCCGGTACGCCGTGCCGCCGCCGCCCTCGACTGGCACCCGGAACACGGCGACCGCTGCCAGCACCTCGTCTTCACCTCCCCGGGCCTGGACCGTGACGGACTCGAACGGCTCCTGGAGTCCTGCCTGCTCACCGACGCCGAGTACGCCGCCGGGCGCGACGCCTGGGAACGGTTGCCGCGCCCCTTCGACACCTTCCTGGAGGTCTGACCCCGATGGTCCGCAAGCACGAGCGCAAGCCCGCCAAGTCCCGCCCGAACCCGCTGGACCAGGCCGGGATCACATACATCGACTACAAGGACACCGACCTGCTGCGCCGCTTCATCTCCGACCGCGGCAAGATCCGCAGCCGCCGGGTCACCCGGGTCACGGCCCAGCAGCAGCGCCAACTCGCCCGCGCGATCAAGAACGCCCGGGAGATGGCCCTCCTGCCGTACTCCTCCCGCTGAACCCGCGGTCGACCATCGACCGCGCCCCCTGACCGCCACTCACCGCCCACCGTCCACCACCCCCACCCGGCCCCGGGGAGGTCCCACCACCTCCCCGGGGCCGCTCGTTTTCCGCCAACCTGCGGGCGTTCGCACCTTCTCGCTGAACGGCACAGCCCTGAACAGCGTGCGTAGCTATGACGAGACCGCGCCGGAAAGCCGACTCGGCCCCGAATGGAACAGGAACGCCCCGTCATACGTCTCACAGATGCCGTAACCGAGGGCAGTTGTCGTAACCGAGGGTCATGGCTCGTGCACGTGCATCTGCCAGTGCATGCGCATATGCATCTGTCCATGCATCCGCACGTGAACAAAGCTATGATCCGGGGCAGTTGACCGCAGCATCAGCAACACCAATGGCCACACCAGAGCCAGTGCGCACCAGCACGCACACCACTGCACATCACTGCACCACCCGGGGAGCTACCTGTGGACCACGACGTGTACGGCGTGGATGACGTGTACAACGGCATGGCCGCGACGGAGCTGACCGAGCTCCACGCGGTGGCCTGGCAGAAGAGCCGGCACAGCAACTCGCAGGGGAACTGCGTGGAGTTCGCACGGCTGCCCGGCGGCGACGTGGCGGTGCGCAACTCCCGCTTCCCGGACGGCCCGGCGCTCGTCTACACCCGCGCCGAGATAGAGGCCATGCTCCTGGGCGTCAAGGACGGCGAGTTCGACCACCTGGTCGGATAACACCTGCTCACGGGCGCGGCGTCGGCCGCCGTGACACGCGTAGAACCGCGGCGCCGAAAAGCGCCGCGGTTCCTCATCGGTCGGACCGCCCGGCGGTCACCGGGGGCACCCGGAACAGCGCCCACACCACCTTGCCGCTGAGCGTGCCGGCCAGCGGATGCCAGCCCCAGCTGTCCGCGAACGACTCCACCAGGAACAGTCCGCGCCCCGACTCCGCCGAGAAGTCGTCCGAGTCGCGCGCGACCGGGCTGTCGTGGCTGGGGTCGCGCACCGCGCACACCAACCGCTCCGTCCAGCGCATCAGATGCAGCCGTACGGGAGGTTCCTGGGCGGGGCCGGCGCCGGCGGCCGTGGGCAGGCCGTGGCGCAGCGCGTTGGTGACGAGCTCCGAGACCACGAGGCATATGTCGTCGAACCGGTCGCCCATGTGCCACTGGTCGAGGGTGCCCCGGGTGAACTGTCTCGCCTCGCGCACCGCTTCGTAGCGGGGCGGCAGCGCGCAGGACGCGGCGTTGGACACGGTCGCGGGATCAAGTGGTGGAAGTCCCTGCCGTAAGGGTTCGAGCATGGTCGATCCATTCGTCCCCATGCGAGGCACTCCCCGTGATCGATCGCGGTCGTTGCGAGACAGCAGCGGTGGCGCGGGACCATGGTTTCCGATGCGTACAGCAGATGCAAGGGCAGATGCACGTGCACGCGCCCGAAATGGACCCTACGGTACCGCTTCCTGGACATTTCTTCCGCCCTCTTGTTGCCGGATGCCGGGCACCGCCGGACGGCTCTCTGGCCGTTCCCTGTGTTTTCCGGTCAACTCCCGCCGGTTGCCCGACCGCCGCACCCCACGCGTACCCCCCGTCTCACCTGTTGAAGACTTTCCATTTCTGTAACCGGACGAGTGCGGATCGGAGTGATTTAGTGGCAGACTGCGGCCCTTGAAGAAGGTTGGGGAGGCTGGACGAACGTGGGCGCCGGTGAATCGAGTGGGTCGGTGGTGAGGCGGATGCTGCTGGGCTCGCATCTCAGGCGGCTGCGCGAGGCGCAGGGGATCACCCGGGAGAAGGCCGGGTACTCGATCCGCGCCTCCGAGTCGAAGATCAGTCGTATGGAACTCGGCCGGGTCAGCTTCAAGACCCGTGACGTGGAGGACCTGTTGACCCTCTACGGCGTCACCGACGAGGCCGAGCGCAACTCCCTTCTCTCCCTCGTCAAAGAGGCCAACGTCGCCGGCTGGTGGCACAGCTACTCGGACGTCCTGCCCAGCTGGTTCCCCACCTACGTCGGCCTCGAAGCCGCCGCGCACCTCATCCGGTCGTACGAGGTGCAGTTCGTGCACGGCCTGTTGCAGACCGAGGCGTACGCGCACGCGGTCGTCGCCCGGGGGATGAAGGGCGCGAGCGAGGCCGAGATCGACAAGCGGGTGGCCGTGCGCATGGAGCGTCAGAAGTATCTGGTCGCCGAGAGCGCCCCCGAGTTCCACTGTGTCCTCGACGAGGCCGCGCTGCGCCGCCCGTACGGCGACCGGGAAGTGATGCGGGGCCAGCTCCAGCATCTGATCGAGATCTCCGAGCGCCCGAACGTACGGCTCCAGGTGATGCCGTTCAGCTTCGGCGGCCACTCCGGCGAGAGCGGCGCCTTCACCGTGCTCAGTTTCCCGGAGTCCGACCTCTCCGACGTCGTCTACCTCGAACAGCTCACCAGTGCCCTGTACTTGGACAAGCGCGAGGACGTCACCCAGTACGAGCGGGCGATCAAGCAGCTCCAGGACGACAGCCCGTCCCCGGCGGAGAGCCGGGACCTGCTGCGGGGTCTGCTGCAGCTCTCCTGAGCGGCGGCGGTCTGCCTGCTCCTGAGCGGCGGCGGTCTGCCTGCTCCTGGGCGTCGGCGGCCTGCCTGAGAGTCTTCGCAGAGTCCCCCGATTAACTCTCCAACTCCCTTTTCTCAGAAGTACGATGACGTGTGATCAATCTTTGATCAATGCCGACTGATTGAGGATCACATGTCGTCCTACTTCACCGACCTGGCCCAGCAGTACATCGGCGGGGAGTGGCGCCCGGGCTCCGGTTCCTGGGACATCATCGACTTCAATCCGTACGACGACGAGAAGCTCGCGTCGATCACGATCGCCACGGTCGACGAAGTGGACGCGGCCTTCAGGGCCGCCGAGGCCGCCCAGAAGGAGTGGGCCAAGGTCAACGCGTACGCGCGGCGCGCCGTCTTCGAGAAGGCCCTGCGGCTCATAGAGGAGCGCGAGCAGGAGATCACCGAGGTGATCATCGCCGAGCTCGGCGGTACGCACCTCAAGGCCGGCTTCGAACTGCACCTCGCCAAGGAGTTCCTGCGTGAGTCGATGCATCTGGCGCTGCGTCCCGAGGGCCGGATCATCCCCTCGCCGATCGACGGCAAGGAGAACCGCCTCTATCGCGTACCGGTCGGCGTCGTGGGTGTCATCAGCCCCTTCAACTTCCCCTTCCTCCTCTCCCTCAAGTCGGTCGCCCCGGCCATCGCCCTCGGCAACGGCGTGGTGCTCAAGCCGCACCAGAACACCCCGATCGCCGGCGGCACCCTGCTCGCGAAGATCTTCGAGGACGCGGGCCTGCCGGGCGGTCTGTTCAACGTCGTCGTGACCGACAGCGCCGAGATCGGCGACTCCTTCATCGCGCACCCGGTCGCCAAGCTGATCTCCTTCACCGGCTCCGACCGGGTCGGCCGCCATGTCGCCACCGTCTGCGCCTCGCACTTCAAGCGCTCGATCCTCGAACTGGGCGGCAACAGCGCACTGGTGGTGCTCGGCGACGCGGACATCGACTACGCCGTCGACGCGGCCGTCTTCTCCCGCTACGTCCACCAGGGCCAGGTCTGCATGGCCGCCAACCGGGTCCTGGTCGACCGTTCGATCCGGGCCGAGTTCACCGAGAAGTTCGTGGCGAAGGTGAAGATCCTGAAGGTCGGCGACCCGCGTGACCCGCAGACGGTCATCGGCCCGGTCATCAACTCCCTCCAGGCCGACTCCGTCACGGCCGTCGTCGAGCAGGCGATCGCCGAGGGCGCCACGGCCCTCGTCCACGGCACCACCACCAACAACCTCGTCGAGCCGTCGGTCCTCACCGACCTCCCGGCCGACTCGCCCCTCCTCCAGCAGGAGGTCTTCGGCCCCGTCGTCTTCCTCATCCCCTTCGACGGGGAGGAGGAGGCCGTCCGCCTCGTCAACGACACCCCGTACGGTCTCAGCGGCTCCGTCCACACCGGGGACATCGAGCGCGGCGTCGCCTTCGCCAAGCGGATCGAGACCGGGATGTTCCACGTCAACGACGGCACCGTCCACGACGAGCCCCTCGTCCCCTTCGGCGGCGAGAAGCACTCCGGCATCGGCCGCCTCAACGGCGAAACCACGGTCGACGTCTTCACCACCCAGAAGTGGATCTCGGTCCAGCACGGGCGGAGCCACTTCCCGTTCTGACGGCCGCTCCGGCGCGTGAGCCGATCCCGGTCCCTGGGGCGAGGAGCGGCGGCTTTCGAGGTCGTCGCCCGTCCGCGGGGCCCGGCCTGCCGTTGACCTCCTGCGTCCTACTCTGGACCCCATGTCAGTGATCCGTCTTCTCGTGCTCGCCGCCGTGCGTCAGCACGGGCGGGCCCACGGCTACCAGGTGCGCAACGACCTGGAGTACTGGGGCGCGCACGAGTGGTCCAACGCCAAGCCCGGCTCGATCTACCACGCTCTGAAGCAGATGGCGAAACAGGGCCTCCTGCACGCGCACGAGATCGCCCCCTCCACCGTCGGCGGACCGCCCCGTACCGAGTACGAGATCACGGAGAAGGGCACCGAGGAATACCTGAGGCTGGTGCGCGAGTCCCTCACCACCTACGACCAGAAGCCGGATGTGTTCTCCGCCGCGCTCGGCTGCATGGTCGACCTCGACCGCGAGGAGGTCCTCGGACTCCTCGCGGAGCGGGTGCGGGGCATCGAGGAGTGGCGCAAGTCGGTCACCGAGTACTACACGCCCGAGGAGGGCCCCGAACAGCTCGGCCACATCGGCGAGATCATGAACTACTGGGTCACCTCCGCCGACACCGGCGCCCGGTGGACCCGCGGCCTCATCGAACGCATCCGCGCCGGCGCCTACACCTTCGCCGGCGAGGGCGACCCGTTCGTCGGCGTCCTGGCGGAGGGCCAGAAGAACCCGTACGCGACGGAGAACCGCTACCCGGAGGATGACTGCTGACCAGGCAGGACGTCCGCTGAGTGGGTTTACCGCTCGACCGGTGGCTTGTTAATCAAGTTTGACTAGTGCGGGACCTCGGACTTATCTTCAACTCCAAGTAGTCAAGTTTGACTAACAAGGGGGTCTCATGGTCGACTCGGCGATCACTGTCGAAGGGGTACGCAAGAAATACGGCGGCAAGGGCGGCAAGGTCGCTCTCGACGGGCTCGACCTCCTGGTCGCCCGCGGCACCGTGCACGGGGTGCTCGGGCCCAACGGCGCGGGCAAGACGACCCTGGTCCGGATCCTGTCGACCCTGCTGAAGCCCGACGCGGGCCGTGTCGAGGTGGCGGGCCACGACGTGGTGGCACGCGCGCGTGAGGTGCGTTTCCGTATCGGCCTGCTCGGCCAGCACGCCGCACTCGACGAGGAACTCGGCGGTCGGCAGAACCTGGAGATGTTCGGCCGCCTCTACCACCTGGGCAACCGCCACGCGCGCGTGCGGGCCGCCGAACTCCTGGACCGCTTCGGTCTCGCCGGCACCGGCCGCAAGCCCGTCAAGCAGTACAGCGGCGGCATGCGGCGCCGCCTCGACCTCGCCGCGTCCCTGATCAGCGAACCGGAGGTGCTCTTCCTGGACGAGCCCACGACCGGCCTCGACCCCCGCGGTCGCGCCGAGGTCTGGGACTCCGTACGGTCCCTGGTCGGCGGCGGTACGACGGTCCTGCTCACCACCCAGTACCTGGAGGAGGCCGACCAACTCGCCGACCGTGTCTCGGTCGTCGACGGGGGCCGCGTCATCGCCGACGGCACGGCGGACGAGCTGAAGAGCGCGCTCGGCGGCGACCGTATCGACGTGGTCCTGCGCGACGCCGGCCAACTGGGCGCCGCCGTGGCGCTGTTGCCCGTCCCCAAGGACGACATCGCGGTGGACGCCGACCGCCGCCTCCTCAGCGCCCCGGTCACCGACCGCATGACGGCCCTCTCCGCCGTCGTACGGGCCCTGGAGGAGGCCGGTGTCGAGGCCGAGGACATCGCCCTGCGCCGTCCGACACTCGACGAGGTGTTCCTGCACCTCACCGGGGACGGCAGGGCCGAGGACCACCGGGTGAAGGAGGCCGTGTGACCACGTACGCCCTGACCGACTCCTGGACCATGACCCGCCGCGAACTCGCCCACTGGGCGCGGCAGCCGGTGCAGTCGGTCGTCCAGATCGTCTTCCCCGTGATGCTGCTGCTGATGTTCGGCTACCTCGTCGGCGGCGGTCGCGGAGTCACCGGCGACTACCTCGACTACCTGTTCCCCGGCATGCTCGCGCTCACCATGGCCTTCGGTCTGGAGGGCACGCTGCTCGCCGTCACCCAGGACCTCAACAAGGGGGTGATCGACCGCTTCCGTGCCATGCCGATGACCAACGGGGCCGTCCTGGTGGGCCGTTCGATCGCGGACATGCTCCAGTCCGCGCTGGGCATGACCGTTCTCATCGGCGTCGCGTACGCGCTCGGCTGGCGCGCGCACGGCGGGCCCGGCGCCTTCTTCGGCGCGCTGGGACTCCTCCTGCTGTTCCGTTTCGCCATGCTGTGGATCGGCATCCACCTGGCGATGGTGGCCGGAAAACCGGAGCTGGTGACGGCCGTTCAGATCCTCGTCTGGCCGGTCGGCTTCCTCTCCAACGCCTTCGCCACCCCCGACTCCATGCCCGGCTGGCTCGGCACGGCCGTCCAGTGGAACCCCCTGTCCCACACCGCGACAGCCGTACGCGACCTCTTCGCCGCCCCGAGTGGAGAGCCGGGCCACATCTGGCCCGCCACACTGTGGCCCCTGACCCTGCTGGCGGTCTTCTTCCCCCTGGCGGTACGGAGGTTCACACGGCTGAGCAAATAGCCCGAGCGGCCAGATGCACACCTGGTCCGCCCCACGGTTGAGGACGGGGTCGGAGGGCTGGGGGAGGGGGGCTGTTGGGTTGGGGGGCGATGGGGGAGTTGGGGCCGATGGGGGCCGGGGGTGCTGTTGGGCTGGGGCCGATGGGTGGGTCGGGTGCCGCTGGGGGAGTCGGGGTCGGTGGGGCGCTGGCGCCGAGGGGGGAATTGAGGGCTGATGGGATGCCGGGGCCGATGGGGGAGTCGGGGGCGTTGTTGGGCCGGAGGCCGATGCGGGGCTGGGTGTGATGTCGAGCCAAGGGCCGAGGAGGGGCTGGGTGTGATGTTGAGCCGGAGGCTGATGGGGGAGTTGGGGGGGGGCGATATTGGGCCGGAGGCCGATGGGGGCGGGGCCGGGGCCCGCTGGGGGCTGAGTGCCGATGCGGTGCTGGGGGCTCGGCCCCCGGGCCGGTTCGGGGTCGAAGGGGCAGAGCCCCTGGGGGATGGGACGGGTAGGGGCGGCGGGGGCGAGAAAACCCGGCCGCACCCCCGACCCGTCGAAGGTGGCCCCGAGGACACCCACGACCCGACGGCGTTCTCGTCGCACGACGCGGCGGCGGATCGATGGGCGGCTCCGCCGCGCGGGAGCGACCAGCCCCCACCCATCCATTACGCTGACGCGGGGGCACCGTGGGCGTGGCAAAAGCACACACGGCGGACGGAGTTCGGTGATCTGCGGATCCACAAGTGTCCCGAGGGAGGACAGCGGAGTTGCCCACCCTTGAGTACCTGATCAAGGAAAGGCCGCAGCTGAGACTGCGGTTCCTCCAGCCCGCCCACTCGTCCCGCTTCGGCCCGACCAGGGTCACCGAGGTCGTCGCACGACCCATGGCCGACCTTCAACACGGGCTCGCCGACTCCTCGACCGGAAACGGGACGCTGTTCCTGGTCTCCCTGGACACCCCCGCGCCGTCACGGCCCACCGCCCAGGCCCTCGACCACCTGATCCGACTGCTGGCCCGGCACAAGGCGGCCGGGCTCGTCCTGGCCGCCCACGGCCAGGACCTGCACGCCCTCCCGGAACCCACCCAGGCGGTCGCGAACAGCCTTGAACTCCCCCTGCTGACGACCTCCGCGGAGGCCACCGCGTGGGAGCGGGTCAACGAGGATCTACAGGTACAGCGCGCCCGGTTCGCGGAGCGGCAGGTCGAGCACCTCGACGGGCTGCTCAGCCGGTTGCCGACCCGGCTCGCCGACCCCACGGCGACCCGGCGCATCGCCGACTGGCTCTCCGTGGCCCTGGACGCGGAGGTCCTCGTCACCTCGGCCCGGCGCGGTGTCCTCGCGGCGGCCCCGGACAGCGCGCCGGCCGGACTGGCCCACGCCGTGATCACCGAGACCCACAACGCCACCCCGCCGGGGCCCGGTGCCATGCACACCCGGATCGTGTCCATCTCCCCCGGCGCTCCCGACTCCGACGACGAGGCACGGCTGGCCATCGCCTCGCACACCCCCTTCGACACCGCCGCCGCGACGCTGATCCAGCACGCGGCGAAACTCCTCGGCCTGTGCGACCAGGCCCGCCGGGAGCACCGGACCGAGGTCGAGACACCGCGCTCGGTACGGCACGCCGCGTTCCAGCTGCTCATGCGGGGCGAGACGGTGCTGGCGCAGGTCGTCTACACCGGCGCCGCGCAAGCCCTGCTGGACACGGAAACCGCCCGGGTCTACGTGGTCGACACCGGCCCCCACGACCGGGAGGACACCCTGCGGTGGTGCGAGAGGGCCCTGGCGGACCAGGCCATCGTGTCGGCCTGCCCGGGCAAGCCGAAGCACATCCTCGTCCTCGACCCCCTGCGTGAGCACGACCGGGTCGAGACGGTCCTCAGGGACCTGATCGCGGAACGCCAGGGCCATCTGATGGGCCAGAGCCGACTGCACCCGCTCGCCGAGACCGCCGTCGGCTACATGGAGGCACTGTCGGCGGTGGGCAACGCGGCGGCGACCCCGCAGCGAATAAGTCTGGGCGGGTCCGAGGTCAAGTTCGCCCCGCTGCTGCCCAGAAGAGAGGCCAAGGCCTGGGCCGCCCACCTCATGGCCCCGCTCCTGAACGACTTCACCGGCCGTGGCGACGAGCAGAAACTGCTGCTCGAAACCCTCCCGACCGCCCTGAGCTTCAAGCACACGGAAGCCGCCGGCGGCCTCGGTGTCCACCGCAACACGGTCACGCAGCGGCTCAACAGAGCGGGAAAGATCCTCTCCCTCGACCTCCGCGGCTCGATGAACGACCGCGTCCTGACCCTTCTCGCGCTCGACATACTGGCCCTGCCGAACCCGGACGACGACCCGGCGGACCCCGTCGACGCCCCCGACTTCGCCGCGCTGATGATGACCGGCGCCGCCGACGGCACGGTCAAGGCCTGGGCGGAGGACCGGCTGGGACCCGTACAGGCCGATCAGCGGGATCTCGTGGAGACCCTCTGCGTATGGCTGGAAAACAATCTCAGCACCAAGGAAACGGCACGCGCCCTCGGCCTCTCGGAGGCCACCGTCCGCAATCACACCCGGGACGCGGCCACGCTCCTCGGCATGGACTTCTCCACGAAGATGATCGGCGTCCACGACACGGATGTGATGACCGTCGCGGACATCGCCCTCGCCCTGCACGTCCTGCTCGGCCGCCCGCCCCTGACCCAGCCGCCCCGCCCCTGACCCCACCACCGAGCCTCCGGCGTCTCCGGCATCTCCGGCGTCTCCGGCCGGGAAGCCTGCGCACGTGCCCCAACACATGCGCAGGCGATCATGGTGATTCCGGTGATCCAGTGAGCCATGACCCCTGATCCGTGATCCGTGACCCGTGATCCGATGACCCGTGACCCGTGACCCGTGACCCGTGACCCGTGACCCGTGATCCGTGATCCGATGACCCGGTGATCACGGCCGTCCCGGAGCGGCGACCGACTCACGAGGCCGGTACGTTCACCCGCCACAGCACGAGACGGGCCCCCTCGGCCCCGGCACGCGGACGGTGGACGTGGTTCGCCGGCCGCATCCACAGCTCACCCGCCCGGTGCTCGGTGCCGTCCTCGTCGACGATGCTTCCGGCGACGATGTGCGCGGCCTCCGCGAAGTCCTCGTGCAGGCACTCATGGCGCTCCGAGTCGGGCGGCCACACGACGAGATGAGCGGTGAACCTGCCGCCGTCGCCCGCGAAGAGGGGCACGATCGACAGCTGCGAGCCGTCCACCCCCTCCGACGCGGCGCTGATGCTGGCGAACGAGACACCCTCGACGTTGCTCTGGGTCAAGGAAGTTCCTCTCATGGGGGTGGAGGGCCCGAGAGAGGCGCCACTGTCCCGCCCATGGACGATCCGCTGGCCCGCACCCCCGTGACGGGCCACGCGTCTCGCCCACGGAACCAGCCGATCGAGCAGCGACCGATGTCCCGGCCTCACGACGGGACGGTTCCGGTTGAACGAGACCCACCCTAGGAAGCCCGCCGGGCAGTGGACCATTGCACAAGTGCACGGTCTGCGGGGCGCGGCTTCGCGGAGTGCACTGCGAACCGCCTCCGCCGCGTACGCAGTGCGTTTCGACAACCCGGCGACGTAGCGAAGTGCACGGCTTGCACCTCACGTGGCGTGAGGACCCAGCCTGGAGCGCGTACCGAGAAAGGGACAAGGGAGCGGAGCATGAGCTACACCGTGGGACAGGTCGCCGCATTCGCCGGGATCACGGTGCGCACCCTGCACCACTACGACGAGATCGGCCTGCTCGTACCGGGCGAACGCACCCACGCGGGCCACCGCCGCTACGGCGACGCCGACCTCGACCGGCTCCAACAGATCCTGTTCTACCGGGAGCTCGGCTTCCCCCTCGACGAGGTCGCGACCCTGCTCGACGACCCGGGCGCGGACCCGCGCGCACACCTGCGCCGCCAGCACGACCTGCTGACCGCCCGGATCGAGAAGCTGCAGAAGATGGCCGCGGCCGTGGAGCACGCCATGGAGGCACGCAAGATGGGCATCAACCTCACCCCCGAGGAACGGTTCGAGGTGTTCGGGGACAAGGACCCCGAACAGTACGCCGACGAGGCGGAACAGCGCTGGGGCGGCACGGAGGCGTACGCCGAGTCGCAGCGCCGTGCCGCCTCGTACACCAAGGAGGACTGGAAACGCCTGATGGCCGAGGCGGACGACTGGGCCGAGCGCTACACGGCCCTGATGGCCGAGGGCGTGCCGCCGACCGGTGAGCGGGCCATGGACATGGCAGAGGAGCACCGGCGGCATATCGGCACGTGGTACTACGAATGCCCGTACGAGATGCATCAGTGCCTCGGCGAGATGTACGTCTCCGACGAGCGCTTCAAGGCGTTCTACGACTCCATGCGCCCCGGCCTCGCGGAACACCTGAAGGAGGCCATCACCGCCAACGCGGCCCGTCGCCGCCCCTGATCCCCCGGCCGACGGCACAGCTTGGTCTCAGTGCGCGCACAGTGCACTCTGGGGGAGCCGGTGGAACCTAGTGGGGTGACCGAGCGTTGATAGCGTTGGTCACCCCTTTGGGTCCATGCCCAAGGCCTTCACTTCCCTCACCCCCAGGAGCCCGGAACCGTGACGACGATCGCCCTCGGACCGAGCTGGCTGGACCCGGACTATCTGCTCGACTCATTCGGCATCTGGGGCCTGCTCCTGATCGTGTTCGCCGAGTCCGGCCTGCTCATCGGCTTCTTCCTGCCCGGTGACTCGCTGCTGTTCACGGCCGGCATGCTGATCACCGCCAAGACGCTGGACTTCCCGCTGTGGCTGGCGATCGTGCTGATCTGCGTCTCCGCGATCCTGGGCGACCAGGCGGGCTACATGTTCGGCAAGAAGGTCGGCCCCGCCCTCTTCAAGCGGCCGGACTCCCGCCTCTTCAAGCAGGAGAACGTCACCAAGGCCCACGAGTTCTTCGAGAAGCACGGCCCGAAGTCCCTGATCCTGGCCCGCTTCGTGCCCATCGTGCGCACGTTCACGCCGATCATCGCGGGCGTCAGTGGCATGCGGTACCGCTCGTTCCTCGTCTTCAACGTCGTCGGCGGCATCCTCTGGGGCGCGGGCGTCACCCTCCTCGGCTCCTGGCTCGGCCAGATCGACTTCGTCCGCAAGAACATCGAGGCGATGCTGATCCTGATCGTCCTCCTCTCGGTGCTCCCGATCATCTTCGAGTTCTGGAAGGCCAGGAAGGCCAAGAAGAACCAGCCCGCGCCCGCCCCGGCCCCCCAGGTCATGGACGACGCGACCACCCAACTCCGCCGCATCCCGTCGGCCGACCAGAACCCCGGCCGGCCGTACCACCAGCAGGCCCCGCAGCAGCAGCCGTACAACCAGAACCAGACCTACGGCAACGAGGGCTACGAGAACCAGGCTTACGGAAACCAGCCCTACGGCAACCAGAACCACCAGGACTACGGCTACCAGCAACAGCCCCAACAGCAGCCGTACGCCCAGCAGTATCCGCAACAGCAGCAGTACCCCCAGGACCAGAACTACCCGCAGTACTGACAACCAGGACCCCGCGCCCCTTGTCACCGAGGGGCGCGGTGGTTTTTCAGGGGCGCGGGGAACCGCGCGACCAGCCACGACGAAGCCGCGGTCGCCAACAATCCAGTCGTCCACGAGCCATTGGGCGCTAGAACCCCCGGGTCCGTTTCGCGGCCTTCCGCCCCGCCCGAGCCGCCCCCGGCAGGAACAGCCGGAACAACTCCGACCCCAGGTTCACCCCGATGGCGATGGCCATGGCCAACGCCGCAGCCTTGGTGAGCGAAACCAACCCCGCGTCCACATCGTTCTGCGCCAGCCCCAACAGCCCGAAATACGTGGCAGACCCCGGCAACAGGGGCCCGATCGCGGCCGTCGTATAAGGCAACGCGGACGCGAACCGATACCGGGACAACAGCTGCCCGAACAGCCCCACCACCCCGGCAGCCGCAGCGGTGGAGACCACCGGCGAGATTCCCCCGGCGTAGTGCATGGCACCGTAAACGGCCCAGGCGACACCCCCGTTGAGGGTCACCGCCAGCACGGTGGATCGTTCCTGCTGAAGCAGCACCGCGAAGGTCAGCGACAACAGCATCGAGGCGACGAGCTGCCACACCGGCCGCTCGATGTCGCCGAGCGCGGCGTCGGGGTTGAGCTCGGCGCCCAACTGCACGCCGAAGTAGAGGACCACCAGCACCCCCACCACGATGCCCACGAAGAGATACAGGACCTCCAGCAGCCGGGCGGAGGCGGTGATGTAGAACCCGGTCAGCCCGTCCTGGACACCGGCCACGAGCGCCCGCCCGGGCAGCAGCGCGAACAGCCCACCGGTGATGACGGCGGACGCCGCCACGTCGACGCGCGCCACGGTCAGCGTCACCCCGATCGCCGCCGGGGGCATCGCGGCGACCAGGAACTGGTAGAACTCCGGCAGCCCGCGCCCGGAGCACAGCCACGCGAGCCGGTCGCCGAGCATGGCGCCCAGCGCGGCGGCGACGAAGACGACGGCGTCACCGCCGACCAGCGTGGAGGCGGCGCCCGCGAGCAGTCCGCTGGACGAGGTCAGGACCCAGCCGGGATATGGGTGCCGGTTGCGCCGGATCTCGGCGAGCCGCCCGTACGCCTCCTCCAGCGAGATCGCCGTCTCCGACTCGCTGAGGTCGTCCACCAGCCGGAACACGGCCGCCAGCCGTGTGTAGTCGGTGGCCCGGCGCCGTACGATCCGGGACGCCGTGACCGGATCGTCCACGAGCGACGGCTGGTAGGTGATGGACAGCTGGGTGAAGGTGACGGTCGGCTCGCAGCGGTCCAGGCCGTAGGACCGGCACACGGCGAACATCGCCGCCTCCACGTCCTCCGCGCCCTCCCCGCCGGCGAGCAGCAGTTCGCCGATGCGCAGCGTCAGGTCGAGCACACGCGGCACGGCGGGCCCGTGCTCGCCCTCCACACGCACCGGCTCCGGCGCGGGCCGCTCGGCCACCGGCATCCGCAGCATCGTGCGCATCCGGTCCTGCCAGGGCACGTCCTTGGTCAGACTGACGGCCGGTATCCCGCTGGGCGGCGTGAACGCGGGCGGCGCGTCCCTCACCCGGTACGTACGCGGCGTGCTGAACGCCGACCCCTCCGGCTCCCCGGACATCGGCTCGGGCGGCACCAGCCCCTCGGGCAGCGCGAACTCGGATGTCGTCTGCGACTCGGACTCCGTGGCGACGGCCGACACATCCAGCCCGACGGGGATCGCGAACTCCGACGTCACCGACGACTCGCCGTCGATCCCAAGGGTCCCCGGCGCCCCCGGCACCGGGGTGATGTCCACCGGTTCGAAGGCCTCACCCGCCTCGTCCGACACCGGCTTGCGGTCGCTCTCGCGCTCCGTCACTCCCACTCCGCCGCGCTCCCTGTACGACACCTCTCGGTACGCCTCAGTATGCGCACAGCTACCCCCCGATACGTACACACACGCGAACGGGCCGCGTGCCCCACGAGGGGGCACACGGCCCGTTCGAGCAAGAAGTCCACAGGGACCAGGGGGTCAGTGACCGCCCTGCTCCTTGAAGCGCTTGTACGACTTCTCGACCTCGGCCTCGGCCTCGGCGCGGCCGACCCAGTCGGCGCCCTCGACGGACTTGCCGGGCTCCAGGTCCTTGTAGACCTCGAAGAAGTGCTGGATCTCCAGGCGGTCGAACTCCGAGACGTGGTGGATGTCACGCAGGTGCTCCACGCGCGGGTCGGTCGCCGGGACGCACAGCAGCTTGTCGTCGCCGCCGGCCTCGTCCGTCATCCGGAACATGCCGATCGCACGGCACTTGATGAGGCAGCCCGGGAAGGTCGGCTCGTCCAGGATGACCAGCGCGTCCAGCGGGTCGCCGTCCTCGCCGAGGGTGTTCTCGACGAAGCCGTAGTCGGTCGGGTAGGCGGTCGAGGTGAAGAGACGACGGTCCAGGCGGATCCGACCGGTCTCGTGGTCCACCTCGTACTTGTTGCGCGAACCCTTCGGGATCTCGATCGTGACGTCGAACTCCACCGGTGGCTCCTCCATGATCAACACATAGTTCTGGTGGTTAAGTGTCCCTCACGCTGGTGTGTGATCGCGAAAGGGGCTGGTGGTCGTGCCTGAGCCGAGGGTCTGGCGGGCCGCGAGACCGCATGTGGTGCGGGTCGCGCGCGCCGTGAAACCGCGCGTCGTGCGCGTCACGCACGCCGTGCGGCCCGGCGCCGCGCGCGTCGCACAGGCCGTGAAACCCGGTGTCGTACGCGCCGCGAGCGCCGTCACAGCCGGCTCTTCGCAGCTCGCGAGGGGTACGAAGAAGCTCACGACCCCCCAGCTCACCGCCTGCGCCGCCACCCTGGGACTGGTGCTCTCCGCCGGGGTGGTGACCGCCGCCGGACCCTGGGACTCCTCCGGTCAGCGTACGGCCGAGCACGACTGGGCCGCGTCGCGGGGTCGCCAGGGTGGCGCAGATCACGGACGTAATTCCGGTACGTCGTCCGGGTCCGCGGGGGCGCCCAAGCCCGCGCCGAGCGCCCCCTCCGTGCTCGCCGCGCTGGGCGGCGCCGCCGGCTCCGGATCCGCGCCCGGCGCCGCCGCGCTCGCCGACACCCTCGACCCGCTCCTGAGCGCCCCGGCGCTCGGCCCCCACCCCGCCGCGGCCGTCGTCGACGTGGCGACCGGCCGGCTGCTCTACGCCAAGGGCGCCGACAAGCCGCTGACCCCCGCCTCCACCACCAAGATCGCCACAGCCGCCGCGGCCCTCTCGGCCGCCGGCCCCGACCACCGCATCGAGACCCGTACGGTCCTCAAGCCCGACTCCGCCGACGTCGTCCTCGTGGGCGGCGGCGACCCCACCCTCACCGCTCGCGAAGACGGCGCCGGCAATGCGAGCCTGCGCACCCTCGCCGACAAGACGGCCGCCGCCCTCGCCGAGCGCCACCTGAACGAGATCACCCTCACCTACGACACCTCCCTCTACGAAGGCCCCGAACTCCACACCATCGGCGTCGACGGCAACATCGCCCTAGTCACCCCGCTGATGGTCGACGAGGCCCGCCTCGACGACTCCACCAGCGGCACCGCGACCCGCTCCACCGACCCGGCGGCGGACGCGACCGCGAAATTCGCGGCCCTCCTGGAGGACCGGGGCATCAAGACCACCTCGAAGGGCTCCGCCAAGGCGGCGAAGAACGCCGACGAGCTCGCCTCGGTCTCCTCCCCACCCCTCTCGGCCCTCGTCGAGCGCATGCTCACCAACAGCGACAACGACATCGCCGAGGCCCTGGCCCGCCAGGTCGCGATCGCGACGGGCGAACCGGCGAGCTTCGAAGGCGGCGCGGCGGCGATCAAGAAGCAGCTGAAGACACTCGAACTCCCCCTGGACGGCGTCGACTTCGCCGACAGCAGCGGCCTCAGCCGGGGCAACGAACTCACCGCCGAATTCCTCACCACCCTCCTGGCCGCCTCCGCGACCCCGGCCCACCCCGAACTCCGCCCAGTCCTCACCGGCCTCCCCGTCGCCGGCTTCACCGGCACCCTCACCGGCCGCTACACCCCCGACGCCTCGGGCACCGGAGTGATCCGCGCCAAGACCGGCACCCTCACCGGCGTCAACACCTTGGCGGGAACGGTCGTGGACGCCGACGGCCGCCTCCTGGCCTTCGCGTTCCTGGCCACGGACACAACAGACCGAGAGGCAGCCCCAAAGGCCTTGGACGCGGCAGCCTCGGCGGTGGCAGCCTGCGGTTGCCGCTGACCGTGGAGTGATCGCACTCTGGAAAGCCGGGGCGCAGCCCCGTGCTTCAAGGGGCGCGGGGAACTGCGCGAGCAACCACAGACCACCCGCACCCGGAGAACAACAGGCACCCACCCCCCACCTCACGGCCTGCCCCAAGCGGCAGCGCTCCCGTACGGTTGAAGAATGACTCGCATCGGTGGTGCCGAGATGGTCGACTGGAATCTCGCGGTGGCGACCGCGACCCGGCTGGTACGGCCGGGCCCCGAGGTGAGCCGCGACGAGGCCCGGGCCATCGTCGCCGAGCTCCGCCGACACGCGAAGGCGTCCGAGGAGCACGTCCGCGGGTTCACGCGGATGCTCCCCGACACGGCCGACGACACACCTGTCCTGGTCGTCGACCGCCCCGGCTGGGTCCGGGCCAACGTCGCAGGCTTCCGTGAGCTGCTGAAGCCGCTGCTGGACAAGATGCAGGAACGTCGCAGCGGCACACCGGGCGGGGCCGTGCTGGGCGCGGTCGGCGGCAAGGTCACCGGCGTGGAGCTGGGGATGCTGCTGTCGTTCCTGTCCTCCCGCGTCCTCGGCCAGTACGAGACGTTCGCCCCGGCGACCCGTGACCTTCCGGCCGGGGAGAACGGCGGCGGCCGGCTGCTGCTGGTCGCGCCGAACATCGTGCACGTGGAGCGCGAGCTCGACGTGGAGCCCCATGACTTCCGCCTCTGGGTCTGTCTGCACGAGGAGACGCACCGGACGCAGTTCACGGCGGTGCCCTGGCTCAGAGACCACCTGGAGGGCGAAATCCAGTCGTTCTTGGGGGAGACCGAGGTCGACCCCATGACCTTCCTGGAGCGCATCCGGGAGGCCGCCCAGTCACTCGCGGGTGGCCGACCCGAGGGAGAGGCGGGCGACGACGGTCACTCGATCGTGGAGTTGGTACAGACCCCGGCCCAGCGGGAGATCCTCGGCCGCCTCACCGCGGTGATGTCGCTCCTGGAGGGACACGCCGACTTCGTGATGGACGGCGTGGGCCCGGCGGTCGTGCCCTCGGTCGCCGAGATCCGCGAGAAGTTCCAGCAGCGGCGCGCGAAGGGCGCCTCACGCCTGGACCTCGCCCTGCGCAAGCTGCTGGGTTTGGATGCCAAACTCAGGCAGTACCGGGACGGGGAGCGGTTCGTACGGGCGGTCGTCGAACAGGTCGGCATGGACGGTTTCAACCGGGTGTGGACCTCCCCGAACACCCTGCCGACCAAGGCGGAGATCGCCAAACCGGCGGATTGGATCGCGCGGGTGCACCGCAAGGCCGAATCGTGAGCTGCGCGTGAGCGTGGTGAACGAATCCGGCCGACGGCGGGCGAACGCTCCTCCCGTCACCCGTTCGAGGGACCGTGAGCGATGGGTAGGCGTGCAATGCTCGGGGAACGGCTCGGTTCTGTCACCATCTACACACTCTGAGTGACCGACCTCGGGCTCACCCCCCGACAATTTCATGAAGGGAACCGGACATGGGTCCCCACCCCGCGGTCGCGGCGATACGCCTGGCGGTCCGCCGCGTACTCCACGACATCCTCACCGAACACCACGCCAACACGACCCGTCGCACGCCCGCCTACGCGACCCCCGGCGCGCCGCCCGTCACGGGCGCACAACCGGAGCCCGCGCCCCCCACGGCCGTACCCCCCGCAGCCGTGTCCGCCGGGTCGAAGTCCGCACGGCCCGCGTTCGCCGAGCCTCGGGGCGCGGAGCCCGCGATCGTCGCAGCCACCGCACACGAGCAGCCCCTCCCGCCGCTCGTGCTCGTGGCGTGCTCCGGCGGCGCCGACTCCATGGCGCTCGCCTCCGCCCTCGCCTTCGAGGCGCCCAAGCTCGGCATCCGCGCCGGCGGCATCACCGTCGACCACGGACTGCAGCCGGGCTCCGAGCTGCGCGCCGAGGAAGTCGTCCTGCGTCTGCGGGAACTCGGCCTCGACCCTGCCGAGTCCGTCGCCGTGACCGTCGGCCGTGACGGCGGCCCCGAGGCCGCCGCCCGCGACGCCCGCTACGCCGCCCTGGACGCCGCCCTCGAACGCCATGGCGCCACCGCCCTCCTGCTCGGCCACACCCGCGACGACCAAGCCGAAACCGTCCTGCTCGGCCTCGCCCGCGGCTCCGGCATCCGCTCCCTGTCCGGTATGGCCGCGGTCTCGGGGGCCGACGGCCGCTACCGCCGCCCCTTCCTCGGGCTCGACCGGCAGACCGCCCGCAAGGCCTGCATGGTCCAGTCCCTCCCCGTCTGGGACGACCCCCACAACACCGACCCCGCCTACACCCGCTCCCGACTGCGGCACGAGGGCCTGCCCGCCCTGGAGAAGGCGCTCGGCAAGGGCGTCGTCGAGGCCCTCGCCCGTACGGCCCAGCTCTCCCGCGACGACGCCGACGCCCTCGACTCCTGGGCCCGCCAGGCCGAGGACTCCGTACGCGACGCCTCCGGCTTCCTGGTGTGCGCCAAGCTCTACGCCCTACCGCCCGCCGTACGCCGCCGCATCCTGCGCCGTGCCGCCATCGAGGCGGGCGCCCCGGCCGGTTCCCTCTTCGCCCGCCACATCGAGGAAGTCGACCGGCTCATCACCGGCTGGCGCGGCCAGGGAGCCATCAATCTCCCCGGCCGGGTCGTCGCCCAACGGCAGGGTGGCAGACTGGTGATTCGGCAAGGCTGAAACCGGACTCCCGGCGGGGCCCCTCACACGGGCCCCGAGCCCCCTCGCGCGGGGCGGCGGGCGCCCCGGAGCGAGCCAAAATGGGGCACGACCGAAAGTGATGCGGGTGGACGCGAAAGACATGGGTGCGGACCTCAAGCAGGTACTCATCACCAAGGAAGAGATCGACGCGAAGCTGGCCGAGCTGGCCGCGAAGATCGACACGGAGTACGAGGGCAAGGACCTGCTTCTCGTCGGCGTCCTCAAGGGCGCGGTGATGGTCATGGCCGACCTCGCCCGGGCGCTGTCCACCCCGGTCACCATGGACTGGATGGCGGTGTCCTCCTACGGCGCGGGCACCCAGTCCTCCGGTGTGGTGCGGATCCTCAAGGACCTCGACACCGATATCAAGGGCAAGCACGTCCTGATCGTCGAGGACATCATCGACTCCGGCCTGACCCTGTCCTGGCTGATCTCCAACCTCGGCTCCCGTGAGCCCGAGTCACTGAAGATCTGCACCCTGCTGCGCAAGCCCGACGCCGCCAAGGTCGCCCTCGACGTCGAGTGGGTCGGCTTCGACATCCCCAACGAGTTCGTCGTCGGCTACGGCCTCGACTACGCCGAGAAGTACCGCAACCTCCCGTTCGTGGGTACGCTCGCGCCTCACGTCTACGGCGGCTGACGCCGTCTGCGGCGGCTGCAACGCCCTCGTCACGAGGCAGGTGTCGTCCTCGTCACGAATACGGGCCGGTCTTCCCAAGACGCTCGGGAACCCCAGCGGGTTCCGCGCCGTTGGAGGATGCGAGGACGGGATTGCCATCAGTCCCGAACGGCTCCCATGCGGCTTCGGGTGACAATGCTGGGGTACCGTCCGAAGAACAGTCTTTATCAAACTCACTATGGCAGGAGGGACGGGGCGGCACCGCTCCGTATGGATGGACGTGAAGCGATACTTCCGTGGGCCAGTCATGTGGATCGTGCTGGCCGTCCTTGCCGTGGTCGTGTTGATGCAGGTCGTCGGCTCGTCCGGCGGCTACAAGACGGTGGACACGGGCCAGGTCGTCCAGGCGATCAACGACAACAAGGTCCAAGAAGCCAAACTCACCACTGGCGAAGAGCAGACCATCAAGGTCCAGCTCAAGAAGGGTGAGGAGATCGAGGGCAGCTCGAAGATCCAGGCGAGCTACATCGGCGACCAGGGCTTCACCCTCGCCAACACCCTGCAGGACAAGTTCCAGAACAAGCAGATCCCCGAGGGCTACACGGTCTCCCCGACCAAGCAGAACGCTTTCGTCGGCATCCTGCTCTCGCTGCTCCCCTTCGTCCTCATCGTGGTCGTCTTCCTGTTCCTGATGAACCAGATGCAGGGCGGCGGCTCCCGGGTGATGAACTTCGGGAAGTCCAAGGCCAAGCTCATCACCAAGGACACCCCGAAGACCACGTTCGCCGACGTCGCGGGCGCGGACGAGGCCGTCGAGGAGCTCCACGAGATCAAGGAGTTCCTGCAGGAGCCCGCCAAGTTCCAGGCGGTCGGCGCCAAGATCCCCAAGGGTGTGCTGCTCTACGGCCCGCCCGGTACGGGCAAGACGCTCCTCGCACGCGCCGTCGCCGGCGAGGCGGGCGTCCCCTTCTACTCGATCTCCGGTTCCGACTTCGTCGAGATGTTCGTCGGTGTCGGTGCCTCCCGGGTCCGTGACCTGTTCGAGCAGGCCAAGGCGAACGCCCCGGCGATCGTCTTCGTCGACGAGATCGACGCGGTCGGCCGCCACCGCGGCGCCGGCCTCGGCGGCGGTCACGACGAGCGCGAGCAGACCCTGAACCAGCTCCTCGTCGAGATGGACGGCTTCGACGTCAAGGGCGGTGTGATCCTCATCGCCGCGACGAACCGCCCCGACATCCTCGACCCGGCGCTGCTGCGCCCCGGCCGCTTCGACCGGCAGATCGCCGTCGACCGCCCGGACATGCAGGGCCGCCTGGAGATCCTCAAGGTCCACCAGAAGGGCAAGCCGGTCGCGCCCGACGTCGACCTCTCCGCCGTCGCCCGCCGTACCCCCGGCATGACGGGTGCCGATCTGTCCAACGTCCTGAACGAGGCCGCGCTTCTGACGGCCCGCAGCGACAAGAAGCTGATCGACAACCAGATGCTGGACGAGGCGATCGACCGCGTGGTCGCGGGTCCCCAGAAGCGGACCCGGATCATGTCGGACAAGGAGAAGAAGATCACCGCGTACCACGAGGGCGGCCACGCCCTGGTCGCGGCGGCCTCCCCGAACTCCGACCCGGTCCACAAGATCACGATCCTGTCCCGTGGCCGTGCCCTCGGCTACACCATGGTCCTGCCGGACGAGGACAAGTACTCGACCACCCGCAACGAGATGCTCGACCAGCTCGGCTACATGCTGGGCGGTCGCGCCGCCGAGGAACTGGTCTTCCACGACCCGACCACCGGCGCCGCGAACGACATCGAGAAGGCCACCAACCTGGCCCGCGCGATGGTCACCCAGTACGGCATGACCGAGCGTCTCGGCGCCATCAAGTTCGGCGGCGACAACACCGAGCCGTTCCTCGGACGTGAGATGGCTCACCAGCGCGACTACTCGGAAGAGGTCGCCGCCCTGGTGGACGAAGAGGTCAAGAAGCTCATCGAGAACGCGCACAACGAGGCCTGGGAGATCCTGGTCGAGAACCGCGACGTCCTCGACAACCTGGTGCTCCAGCTGCTGGAGAAGGAGACACTGGGCAAGGAGGAGATCGCCGAGATCTTCGCCCCCGTCGTCAAGCGCCCGCCCCGGCCCGCCTGGACCGGCTCCTCCCGCCGCACCCCCTCCACCCGTCCGCCGGTGCTCTCCCCCAAGGAGCTCGCACTGACGAACGGCGCCAACGGCGCGAGCCCGGCGATCACGGCCAACGCCGCCGTGGACGCCGTGGCGGAGGAGCGTCCGGAGAGCTGACACCCGCGGTGAGAGCCGGCCACCGGAAGCCCCGCTCCCGGCCCACGGCCGTCTCACCAGGTCCGGAATGGATGCCGTGCCCCCCTGGTTCTAGCCTGGGGGGCGCGGCATTACGTATGGCCGTACGGCAGACGCGTAATCCGTATGCGTCGCAGGCACAGGAGCGAGGCACCACATGACCGACCCCGTGACGCTCGACGGCGAGGGCACCATCGGCGAGTTCGACAGGAAACGCGCCGAGAACGCCATACGGGAGTTGCTGATCGCGGTCGGGGAGGACCCCGACCGGGAGGGCCTCAGGGAGACGCCGGCGCGGGTGGCTCGGGCCTATCGAGAGCTCCTTGCGGGACATGGGCAGGAGCCCGAGGACGTCCTGACGACCACGTTCGATATCGGGCATGACGAGATGGTCCTGGTCAAAGACATCGA
Organism: Streptomyces ipomoeae 91-03; assembly: GCF_000317595.1. GTDB lineage: Bacteria > Actinomycetota > Actinomycetes > Streptomycetales > Streptomycetaceae > Streptomyces > Streptomyces ipomoeae. The sequence goes on from NZ_AEJC01000061.1 coordinate 56,505, forward strand.
GATCGTATCGCTCTGTGAACATCACATGCTGCCATTTCATGGTGTAGCTCACATCGGGTACATTCCGGCGGAAAGCGGCAAGATCACAGGCCTGTCGAAACTTGCCCGGCTGGTCGAGGTGTTCGCTCGTCGTCTGCAGGTGCAGGAACGACTCACCACGCAGGTCGCCGACTCCCTCATGAAGATCCTCGAGGCTCGTGGGGTGATCGTCGTCATCGAGGCCGAGCACATGTGCATGTCGGTGCGTGGCATCCGCAAGCCGGGCGCCAAGACGACGACTTCGGCGGTGCGCGGCCAGCTTCGGGACGCTACGACCCGCGCCGAGGCGATGAGTCTGATACTGGCGCGCTGACCCGCCGGACCGTCAAACCCTGGTGACCGGCTACGCCGCCCGTGCCGCGCTCCCGTTGTCGTCGTCGTCCTCCGGAAGCTTGCACACGCGCTCCAGGAACAACGCGGCCACTATGACGGCGATGCCCGCGACGACGGAGGAGCCGGCGTAGATGGCCTGGTCGCGGCGGGCCGGGACCTCCAGGTACTCCAGCAGGAAGGCGCCCACGCCGCCGTACATCCCGGCGACGAGCGCGGCGACCAGGGCGCTGGCCTGGCCGAAGACGACCGCGCGGGCGGCCATCAGGGGGTCGACCCCCTTGGCGTCGGGCCGGCGCTCCCGCTGGGCCTTGAGCCGGTTGCGGATCGACAGGGCCGTGGCCGTGAGGACGGCGGCGATCAGCGCGAGGACGATGGGCGCGGCCAGCGGGACGCTGGGCAGGGTCCCCACCGAGTTCCACAGCCGGGCTCCCGCCCAGGACAGCACCCCGGCCACGACGAACACCGCGGCAAGCGTCCTGATGCGCAGCTCTTTCACGATGCCCCTTCGATGAGCCAGACGGTCCGTACGGGTCCGGCGGCCGTCCGGAAGCGGTCCGGAGGAGCTCCGGACGGTCCCGGGGACGATCCCGACCCGGTAGACCTTAACGACTACGCGGGCAGCTGGAGTTCCAGGTCGGCGCGGGGCGACACGCCCTCCCTGGTGATGTCGGCGAGGAGCTGGGCCACACCGCCGCGCCCCGGAAGCTGCGCCTCGGGCTCGACGTCGTGCCAGGGGGCGAGGACGAAGGCCCGTTCGTGCGCGCGCGGGTGAGGCAGGGTCAGCACCGGGTCGTCGGAGACCACGTCGGCGTACGCGACGATGTCCACGTCGAGGGTGCGCGGTCCCCACCGCTCGTCCCGTACGCGGTGGAAGGCCTCCTCGACGGCGTGGGCGCGCTCCAGCAGGGACGACGGGGGCAGGGTGGTCTTCAGGACGACGACGGCGTTGAAGTAGCTCGGCTGGCTGCCGGGGGCCACGCCCCACGGCTCCGTCTCGTACACCGGGGAGACGGCCTTGATGCGGACGCCGGGGGTGTCCTCCAGCGCGTCGATGGCGCCCTGGAGGTTCTCCAGCCGGTTGCCCAGGTTGGAGCCCAGGGAGATCACGGCCCGTCGCGGGTTGTGCAGGGTGGTGTCGGCGGCGTCCACCTTCTCCACGACGGAGGCGGGCACCGGCTGTACGGTCGGGTCGCTCTGACCCTCGGTGAAGAACGCGGTCATACTCGGCTCCGGGTGATGGTGACGGTCACGTCGTCGAAGGGGACCGTGATCGGCGCGTTCGGTTTGTGCACGCTGACCTCGACCTCCTGGACCCCGTCGTGCTTCAGGCACGCCTGGGCGATGTGCTCGGCGAGCGTCTCTATGAGGTTCACCGGCTCGCCCTCGACGATGGCGACGACCTCCTCCGCCACGATCCCGTAGTGCACGGTCTTCGTCAGATCGTCGGCGGCGGCGGCCGGCCGGGTGTCCAGGCCCAGCGTCAGGTCCACGACGAAGGTCTGGCCTTCCTCGCGTTCGTGCGGGAACACTCCGTGGTACCCACGGGCCCTGAGGCCGCGCAGCGCGACACGATCCACGCGAATCACTCCTGCAGTCGTCGGGCGGTGCTCTTCCGGCCCGTACACACAGCGGCTGCGCCGCGGGCCGGGACCCCGGCCGGTGTCCTCCGTGTGCGGTCGCCACACCGGCCACCATCGAATCTACCTGCGGCCACTGACAGCGCTCACCCACCGACGCCCGGTTCCGGCACCTGTACAGACCGGGTTCATCGGGCGTTTCCCCCGGGGGAAGACGGCGGCTCACGGGTCGGAAGCCGCCCCTACCCGCAGACCGTGTTTCCAATCACTTCTCAGGACGGCGGGTCGATCACTTCTGCAGGGCGGCGGACCGATCACTTCTCAGGACGGCGGGTCCTCGCCCTCGTCGTCACCGGATTCGGTCAGCACGGGGGAGGCGTGGTGCGACCAGAGCTTCCAGCCGTCGGCCGTGCGCCGGAACAGATTCGTGGCGACGACCAGCTGCCCCACGAGCGGCCCCAGCTCGTCGCTGCCGTCCGGCGCCGGGGCACCGCTGAGGATGTTCTCGGTGCAGGTCACCAGAGCGGTGTCACCGGTGACGGAGACATGCACATCGGTGAGGAAGAACTGGATGTAGTCGGTGTTCGCCATGATCAGCGCGTACGACCGCAGCACCTCGCCCCGCCCGGTGAGGACCGGCCAGCCGGGGTGCACGCAGGAGATCACGCCGGTCTCCGCCGGGTCGTGGTACTCCTCGTCGACGCCCAGGTCGGCGGGGTCCAGCCAGAGCGAGGAGAGCGTCTCGAAGTCTCCCTGCTCCAGTGCCTCGTAGAAGGCGGTGTTGGCGAGTTCGACCTGCTCGACATCGGTGTGGGCCGAGCTCACCGCTCCCGGGCCCCTTCGATCGCACGGGTGACACGGACCGCGTCGGCGGTGGCGCGCACCTCGTGCACGCGAACCGCCCAGGCGCCCTGCTGAGCGGCCAGGGCGGATACGGCGGCGGTGGCGGCGTCACGTTCCCGCGCGGGCGGCGGGGGGCCCTCCGGTCCGGCCAGCACCCGGCCGAGGAACCGCTTGCGGGAGGCGGCGACCAGCAGGGGGTGGCCGAGGCCGTGCAACCGGTCGAGGTGGGCGAGCAGGGCGAGATCGTGGTCGGCGTCCTTGGAGAAGCCGAGGCCCGGGTCGACGATGACGCGGTCCGCCGCGACACCGCCCTCCAGAACGGCCTCCACGCGCGCGTGGAGCTCGTCCACGACCTCGGCGACGACGTCCTCGTACATGCCCTTGACGTTGCCGCCTTCCATGAAACCGCGCCAGTGCATGACGACGAAGGGGGCGCCCGCGTCGGCGACGACCGGGATCATCGCGGGGTCGGCCAGGCCGCCGCTGACGTCGTTGACGACGACGGCCCCGGCCGCGAGCGCCCGCTCGGCGACGGAGGCGCGCACGGTGTCCACGGAGACGATGACGCCCTCGGAGGCCAGGCCCCGGACGACCGGGATGACCCGCTTGAGCTCCTCCGCCTCGTCGACGCGGGTGGCACCGGGGCGGGTCGACTCACCGCCGACGTCCACGAGGTCCGCGCCCTCGCCGACCAGGTCCAGACCGCGCTTCACCGCCGCCGCGGTGTCGAACCAGCGGCCGCCGTCGGAGAACGAGTCCGGGGTGACATTGACGACGCCCATGACCGCGCAACGGTCCCACAGGGGCATTCCGGCCACCCGGCCGCGCCGGTTCTGCTTGCTCATGCGTCAAGCCTAGGCCCTGTGACCGATCATTCTTCTGCTTGCATTCTTCTGCTTGCCTTCGCTGCCGGTTCGTCTGCGACCTGAGCGAGAGCCCCGGGGCACGGGGGTAGCTGTGAGGCTCTCGCCCAGGTCTGTTCCGGGGGCCCGTGCTAGGGTGCGTTTCATATGTGGATCTTGATGTGTCAAGATCCCACTTCGTGGGGCGGCATGATCTGACGAATACACAGTGGGCGAAGCTGGAGCCCCTGCTCCCGGTCGGCAAGAAGCCTGGACGGCCACCGGTGCACACCAAGCGGCAACTGATAGACGGCATACGGTGGCGCACCCGCGCCGGTGCTTCCTGGCGGGACGTGCCCGAGCGCTATGGCCCGTGGGAGACGGTCTACGGCCTGTTCCGCCGCTGGCAGCGGGACGGCACCTGGCACCGCATCTTCGAACAGCTGCAGGCCCAGGCCGACGCCGAGGGACTGATCACCTGGGACGTCTCGGTGGACTCGACCATCGCCCGCGCCCACCAGCATGCGGCCGGCGCCCGCAAAAAGGGGATCTGCAGATCGAGCCGCCAGGCGGTGTGTTCATCGAGCCCGACGACCACGGGCTCGGACGCTCCCGGGGCGGGCTGACAACCAAGCTCCACCTGGCGGTCGAGCAGGCCCAGAAACCGATGTCGCTGGTCATCACGGCAGGACAGCGCGGTGATTCCCCGCAGTTCCAGGTGGTCTTGGGCCGCATCCGGGTGCCCCGGCTCGGGTCGGGCCGCCCGCGCACCCGGCCGGACAAGGTGCGTGCCGACAAGGCGTACGGCTCCCGCGCGAACCGTGCCTACCTGCGCAAGCGCGGTATCCGCTGCACGATCCCGGAGAAGCGCGACCAGATCGCCAACCGCAAGAACCGCGGCTCCCACGGCGGCCGGCCACCTAAGTTCGACAAGGCCGACTACAAGGAGCGCCACGCGGTCGAGTGCGGAATCAATCGCCTCAAGCGGCACCGCGCTGTCGCCACGAGATACGACAAGTTGGCAGTTCGCTACGAGGCGACCGTGCTGGTCGCAGCCATCAACGAGTGGCTGTGACCAGCACTTTCAAAACGCACCCTAGGCCGCTCGTACGCCTCCTTCGGTCAGCGCGTGGTCCGCCACCCGGTGGGCGCACGGGCTGGGGGCCTTGGTGCGGCGGCGCAGGGGGCGGGGGAGGGCGAGGTTGACGAAGCCTTCGGCCTGCATGGCGGCGAAGCCTATGCGGGGCAGGTCGCGGGAGGCGGCGTAGACGACGAAGCGGGGTTCCCAGCGGGGGCAGAACTTGGCGTTGAACTTGTACAGCGACTCGATCTGGAACCAGCGGGAGAGGAAGACCAGCAGACCGCGCCAGGCGCGCAGCACCGGGCCGGCGCCGATCTTCTCGCCGCGGGCCAGGGCCGAGCGGAACATCGCGAAGTTCAACGACACCCGTGTCACGCCCAGACGGGGGGCCGCCTGGAGGGCCGCGACGATGAGGAGTTCGTTCATGCCGGGGTCGGCGGAACGGTCGCGGCGCATCAGGTCCAGGGAGGCGCCGTCGGGGCCCCAGGGGACGAAGTGGAGTACGGCTTTGAGGTCGCCGTACGGGCCGGGTGTCTCGTCGGCCTTGTGGGCGGTGGCTATGAGGCAGTCGCCGTCGGTCGGGTCGCCGATGCGGCCGAGCGCCATGGAGAAGCCGCGCTCGGTGTCGGTGCCGCGCCAGTCCTCGGCGGCGCGGCGGATCCGGTCCAGCTCCGCCTCGCCGAGGTCACGGACGCGCCGTACCCGGGTCTCGTAACCGAGCCGCTCGATGCGCTTCACCATCTGACGCACGTTGCGCATCGCGCGCCCGGCGAGAGAGAAATCCGCGACATCCACCACCGCCTCGTCGCCGAGTTCGAGGGCGTCCAGGCCGGTCTCCCGGGTCCACACCTCGGCGCCCGTCTCCGAGCAGCCCATGACGGCCGGGGTCCAGGAGTGGGCCCTGGCCTCGTCCATGAAGCGTTCGATCGCGCCGGGCCAGGCCTCGACGTCGCCGATCGGGTCGCCGCTGGCGAGCATCACACCGGAGACGACGCGGTACGTCACCGCCGCCTTGCCGCTGGGCGAGAACACGACCGCCTTGTCGCGGCGGAGCGCGAAGTGGCCGAGGGAGTCACGGCCGCCGTGCCTGTCCAGCAGGGCGCGCAGCCGGGCCTCGTCGTCGGCGGTGAGCCGGGCCGCCGGGTGCTCGGGGCGGAAAGCCAGGTAGATGGTGGTGACGGCGGTCAGCAGACCGAGGGCGCCGAGGGAGAAGGCCACCGTCCAGGAGGTGTTGCCGGTGTAGTCGACCGGGCCCTCGAAGCCGAACAGGCCGTAGATGACGTGTTCGAGGCGGGCGGCGAGGCTGGGGTCGCCGATCATGTGCTGGGAATGGGCGCTGACGACGACCAGACCGAGGAGTATCGAAGCGGTGCCCATCAGCATGAAGTTGGCGAGCGCCCGCCAGCGGCTGTGTGGGTCGGGCAGCGCGCGGAACTCGTCGCGGTGGCGCACCAGCGGGATGAGCAGTGCCAGGGAGATGAGCGCGCCGATCAGCGAGTGACGGTAGGCGAACTGGGCGATCGCCCCGGCCGGCAGCAGGACGACGGCCGCGCGCCACGCCCGTCGTTTTCGCCGCCGCAGACCGTGGGCGAGCAGGAGCAGCAGAACGCCCGCGCTCAGCGACAGAGCCGCGGCGAACGGACCGAGCGCGCCGGGCAGTACCTCGGCCATCGTGTGCATACGGCTGTGCCGGAAGCGGGGGAAGACGCCCGCCGCGACATCCACGAGCCCGACGAACGCGCAGGCCCGGGCGACCAGCGTGGGCACGGCCTCGGGGCGTGGTCCGCGCAGTGCGCGACGCAGTGCGCCGTTCACGCGCAGTGCGCCGTTCACGCGCCGGACGGCGCTCGACGGGAGTCGGCTCGACTCCTGAGCCTGGGGTCGGCCCGAGCGAACCGGAACCTCACCCGACATTTCCCTATCTGTCCTGACAGACATCGCATCCCGTAGTTCCGCGAGAGACCTTGGATCCGGTGCCTTTCCGGCATCCGGCGACATTGCGCCCTCTAGGACGGTGCCTTGGCGAGGGAGGTTCACTCTGCACCGCAAAGCTGAACCAAAGGTCAAGGAAAAACGAGGAAAGAAGGGGCGGCGAGGGACGAGCCGATGGGTCTTACGAGCAACAATGCGCTGGCGCTGGCGGTTGTGGCCGCCGTGCTGCTGTTCATGGGCACGGTGTGGCTGTGGCCGAAGCTGGCCCGTCGGGGCTGGCGTGCCGTCGGCGGCCGGATCGGCGTCCTGCTGGCCACGCAGGTGGCCGTCTTCGCCGCGATCGGCCTCGCCGCCAACCAGGCCTTCGGCTTCTACGCCAGCTGGGCCGACCTCCTCGGCCAGGAGACCGGCCAGGGCGTCGTCGTCGACCACGACGGGGCCGACACCGGTGGGCCGTTGCGGGTGCTCGACACCCGGCGGATCAACTCGGCGGGCGGCGCCCGGCCCCAGGTCGGCGGCCAGATCCAGAAGGTCGAGATCGTGGGCCGTACGTCACGGATCGCGAGCCCCGCGTACGTGTATCTGCCGCCGGAGTACTTCCAGTCCCGGTACCGCACCCGCACCTTCCCGGCCGCCGTCGTCCTCACCGGCTACCCCGGCACCGCCGAGGCCCTCATCAAGGGCCTGCGCTATCCGCAGACGGCCCGCAGGCTGGCCCGCGACGGCAAGGCGCAGCCGATGATCCTCGTCATGCTGCGGCCGACCGTCGCGCCGCCGCGCGACACCGAGTGCGTGGACATCCCGGGCGGGCCGCAGACCGAGTCGTTCTTCGCCAAGGACCTCCCGGACGCCGTCGGCCACCACTACCGGGTCGGGAAGAAACCCGGGAGTTGGGGCATCGTCGGCGACTCCACCGGCGGATACTGCGCGCTGAAACTCGCGATCCACCATCCGGAGACGTACGCCGCCGGGGCGGGCCTCTCGCCGTACTACAAGGCGCCGATCGACCCGACGACGGGTGATCTCTTCCAGGGGAACAAGACGCTGAAGAACGAGGCCGATCTCTTCTGGTACCTGAAGCACCGGCCGGCGCCCGACACGTCTTTGCTGGTCACCAGTAGCAGGCAGGGAGAGACCAACTACAAGTCCACGCTGAAGTTCATCGAGTTGGTGAAGGACAAACAGCCGACCCGGATCTCGTCGATCATCCTCGACAGCGGCGGACACAACTTCAACACATGGCGGCGGGAGATCCCGGCGACGTTGCAGTGGATCAGCGGGCGGTTGAGTGACCGATGAGGGACGACCACTGGGGGATCCCGGGGCGGGTCCGCAATTCATCGGAATTCCGCCGTGCGGGAAGCAGTACGGAAGCCGTGGGGGAAAGAACGCGATGTGGCCAAGGCGTATCTGGAATCGCGGGAGTTGATCCAGTAGAGGAGTCGCCGGTGGACGCATTGGTGCCGGGGTGGTGAGGGAGCTTGTGAGGGCTTGTGAGAGCTTAGGGGGCGGCTGAGTTTTTACGGCCCGGGGCACCATCATTCGCCTACGCGCGGTAAGTTTCTGGCCATGCCACGTGGACGTCACCGCCATTCACCGCCTCTGCACAGGCTGCTGCCCCCCACGGCGATCGCAGGCGTCTCGCTCGTCTGCGCCCTCGGGCCCTGGATGTTCTCCGAGCCGGCGGTGCTACGGGTCTCCGCCGCCGTCGCCGCGGCGACCGCGGCCGTCGGCGCCGCCGTGATGCGCCGCTGGGACGTCGAGGCGGGCAAACGCGTCGCGGACCTCACGCGCGCGCGGGCGAGTGACGAGTGGCGGCACGAGGAGAAGGTCGCCGAACTGGAGACCGACCTGGAGGAGTCCCGCGAGCTGCGCACCAAGCTGGAGCACAAGCTGCGCGCCAAGCGGGCCGAGTTGGCGAACCTCCGCAACGAGCATGCCGCGCTGCTGCGTCGGTACGCCACCGCCGAGACCGAGCGGGCGAGCGCCCTGGAGGGCCGCCGTCTGCTGGAGATCGAGACGACGGGTCCGGGGGAGGGGCGGGCGTTGTCGGCCGGTGCCGGTGCCGGTGCCGGTGTCGGTGTCGGTGCCGGTACGTTCGCGCAGACTTCGCCGGTGCCGCCGCAGGGGGTGCCTGCGCCGGGGGTTCCTTGGGGGACTCGTGGGGCTGACGGTGGTTCGGCCGCCGGTCAGGGTGCGAGTGCGGAAGCCGAGGTCGCGGCCGAGGCCGAGGGTGATGAAGAGGGAGCCGAGGGCAAGGAGGTGGCCGCCGGGGTGTTTTCGCCGGCCGGTTCCTCGCTGTTCCTGCGGGCGAACTCGGCGTTGGAGCGGATCATCACTCAGCGGGCGGCGGAGCAGGGGGCCGCTGAGGGGGAGGCCGACGAGGTTGAGGTCGAAGCGGAGGCTGTGGCCGAGACCGGGATCGAGGGCGTTTCTGACGTCGAGGCCGAGAGTGGGTCGGAGACCGGTGCCGAGGACGCGGTTGAGGTCGAGAACGTCGAGAACGGGGACGAGCCTGAGGCCGGCGTAGAGGCCGAGGAGCAGGCCGTGTCGGAGGACGAGGCCGAGCCCGAGGTCAAGTCGGAGGCCGGGGAGGAGCCCGTCGGCGAGGCCGCCGACCGGGCTGGTGAGCAGGCGAACGATCCCGCGAGCGCGCCTTCGAACGACGTGTCCGCCGACGCCTCCGTCGATGGACCCGCCGTCGATGGACCCGCCAAGGGGCGTTCGTCGAAGGACGGCTCCGGTGAGGACGGTTCCCCCAAGGGGGACCCGGACGGGCCGACCGGTGGGGGGTCCCGCCAGGGGCGTCCCCAGGAGGTCCAGACGGAGCCGGTGCCGGTTGCCGCCGTGGAGGAGGACGATCCGGCGGGGCAGCCCGGGGCGGTCGGCGGGCATGAGCACGCGGCCGCCGAGCCCGTTCCCGCGCAGTCCGAGGCCTCGGCTCCGGCTCTGCCGGCCGCTCGGCCGTCCGGGCACTTCACCGTGCCGACCGCCGTGGCCGTCGTCCCGGCCGCGCCGCAGCGGAGGGCCGCCGTCGAGGGCGGGTTCGACTTCTTCGGTACGCAGAAGGGCGCGGAGACCATCGCGGCCGTGCAGAACGAGGACCTCGCCGACGTGGTCGGCCAGGAGGCCCTCGCGTTGCACAAGGCCGAGTCCGAGGCGCGGTTCAAGCGGGCCGACGAGGCGTCGCGTGGGGTGGGCCAGGTCATCGACCTGACGGCCCACGACGAGACGGAGCAGATCGACGTACAGGGGTTGCGTACGGCGGCGTCGTAGTTGCCGCCGGGCGCCCAGGCGCCTGACCGCCGGGCGCCCAATGGCTCGGGTGTGAGTGTGATTCGGCGACCGCGGGTCGTTCGTGGCTGGTCGCGCGGTTGCCCGCGCCCCTTGCGGGGCGCGGTCCGGCTGCCCCAGTCGCTCAGCCCCAGGCGCCGGGCGACCCACCGCGAGGCCCTAGGCCATCCAGCGGTCCGGCCGCGCCTCCCGCCGCCCCGTACGTGAGCGCTCGGCCTGCGCGCGCAGCAGCTCCGCCGCCTCCCCGGCATCCCGCAACCGCGCCGTCACCGTCTTGTTCGCCCCGGTGTCGACATGGACGTCGGCGAGACCCTTGACGCGTTCCCACGGCCCCTGCGACAGCCGTACGCTCTGGACCTTCGCGTGCGGTACGAGGTCGAGTCGGCGCCGCAGCAACCCGTGCCGCGCCGCGAACACGGTGTCGTCGACGGCGAGTCCGTATCCCTTCCACCACACCGGCACGCACCAGCGGGCCCGCCGCGGCGGGCGTACCAGCGTGGCGGCGTCCGGCACGGTCACCCCCGGCAGTACGCGCGCGATCACCGACTCGGCGATCTCGCGCGGGGCGACCGGTACGAGCACGGAGTTCGAGGACCCGGCCACGTCCAGCTCGACCCGCACCCAACGGCGCCGCCGCCACAGCAGCGGTTCGACGATCCGTACGGTCTGGACGCGTCCCGGCGGCACCGTCTCGTGTGTGCGGTCGAGGAGGCCGTGGTCGATGCGGAGGCCGTCCGGCGACTCGCCCACCGTCCAGTCGTACTCCCCGACGAACCGTCCCACCGTGCTCGCCCCGGCCGCGCCGATCAGCGGCAGCGCGGTCGCGAGGACCGTCCACACGCTCTCCGTGGCGAGCCACAGCACCGACGGGACGACGATCGCGGCCACCAGCGTTCCCCACGTGCCGCCGGTGAGCACCAGCGAGATGGCGAGTACGCCGCCCGGGACCTTCAACAGCTGCCTGGCCGGTGCTTCGCCGACCTCGTGCGCGGTCTCGGGGGCGAAACCGGCGGCGCGGGCGAGGAGTTCGGCCCGCAGGGCGTTGGCGTGGGTCTCGCCGAGATACGCCAGTTCATCCTTCTTGTCGGTGCCGACGACATCGAGTTTGAGTTTGGCGACGCCCGCGATCCGGGCCAGCAGGGGGCGGGTGACGTCGATGGCCTGGATGCGTTCTAGCCGGATGTGCGCGGTGCGGCGGAAGAGGAGGCCGGTACGGATGCGCAGTTCGCTGTCCGTCACCGCGAAGTGGGTGAACCACCAGGTCAGAAAGCCGTACAGACCGGCCGCCGGTATCAGCACCGCCAGCCCGATCAGCAGGGTGGTCGTGTCGAGCCGGGTGAGGTGCCGCTGGGCCCCGTCGGGATCGTGCACCGCCCAGCCGATCACCACCGTCACCGGCGCCCACGCCCGCCGGAACGGGGTCACGGGATGCAGCCGATGCTCGACGACCGGCACTGACTCCGGCTCCAACGCCGGCTCCAACGCCGGCTCCAACGCCGGCTCCGGCGTCGGCTCGGGCACCGGCACCGGCACCGGTGAGCTTCCGGGTGCGTCCGGGCCTATGGCGTCGTCCCCCATGGCGTCGTCCGGCTTCCCGGCCACGTCCGGCTTCCCCTCGCGTACCGCGTCGTCGGCGTCCTGCGTCGGCATGGTCACAGCCCTGCCGATCGGGCCTCGCCCAGTTCGGTGAGATGGTCGCGGAGGCGTTCGGCCTCGGCCGGTTCGAGGCCGGGGATGCGGGCGTCCGTGGCGGCGGCAGCGGTGTGCAGTTGTACGCTCGCCAGCCCGAAGTGCCGCTCGACCGGCCCGGAGGTGACCTCGACCAGCTGCATACGGCCGTACGGTACGACCGTCTCCTCGTGCCACAGCACGCCCCGGCTGATCAGCAGGTCGTCCGCCCGCTCGGCGTACCGCCAGGACCGCCAGTTGCGGTCCAGCATCGACCAGCACCACAGGATCAGGCCCAGCGGCAGCAGCGCGAAGGCCCCCCACGCGGGCCCGGCCAGCCAGCCCGGCAGCACCGCCGCGGCGACCGTGATCGGGCCCAGCCACAGCACCAGCAACAGCCGCCTCATCCGCAACAGCGGGCGCGGCAGCCCGATCCAGACCGGTTCGCCGTCCGCGTGCCCGGTGCCGGTGCCGGTTCCGGTGCTGTGGTCCGTGTGCCCGGTGCCGTCATCGCCGCGCTCGGCGCCGTCTTCCAAGGTCCCCGTCTCCATTCCGCCAGCGTACGTACGACAGACTGTGTTCATGACTCCCCCGACGGAGACCAGAGAGACGACGGTCGGTATCGGCGGTGCCGCCGAGAGCACGGACATGGTGCTGAACATCGGGCCGCAGCACCCGTCCACCCACGGTGTGCTGCGGCTGAGGCTCGTCCTCGACGGCGAGCGGATCACGCACGCGGAGCCCGTCATCGGCTATATGCACCGGGGCGCGGAGAAGCTGTTCGAGGCGCGCGACTACCGCCAGATCATCATGCTCGCCAATCGCCACGACTGGCTCTCCGCCTTCTCCAACGAACTGGGCGTCGTCCTCGGTGTCGAACGCATGCTCGGCATGGAGGTGCCCCAGCGCGCGGTGTGGATGCGCACGCTGCTCGCGGAGCTGAACAGGGTCCTGAACCACCTGATGTTCCTCGGCTCGTACCCGCTGGAGCTCGGCGGCATCACCCCCGTCTTCTACGCCTTCCGGGAGCGCGAGGAGCTCCAGAACGTCATGGAGGAGATCTCCGGCGGACGCATGCACTACATGTTCAACCGCGTGGGGGGTCTCAAGGAGGACCTTCCGGCGGGCTGGGCCTCACGCGCGCGTGCCGCCGTCGCCGACGTCCGCTCCCGTATGGGCGTCTTCGACGACCTGGTCCTCGGCAACGAGATCTTCCGGGGCCGTACGCGCGGCGTGGGCGTCCTCGCCCCGGAGACCGTGCACGCGTACGGGGTGAGCGGCCCGATCGCCCGTGCCTCCGGCGTCGACTTCGACCTGCGGCGCGACGAGCCGTACCTGGCGTACGGGGAACTCCAGGACGTCCTCAAGGTGGTCACGCGCGACGAGGGGGACTGTCTCGCTCGCTTCGAGTGCCTCCTGGAGCAGACCCACGTCTCCCTCGCCCTCGCCGACGCCTGCCTCGACCGCCTCGCCGAACTGCCCCCCGGGCCCATCAACCAGCGCCTTCCCAAGGTTCTGAAGGCCCCCGAGGGCCACACCTACGCCTGGACCGAGAACCCCCTCGGCATCAACGGCTACTACCTCGTCAGCAAGGGCGAGAAGACCCCGTACCGCCTCAAGCTCCGCTCCGCCTCGTACAACAACATCCAGGCCCTCACCGAACTCCTGCCGGGCACGCTGGTCGCCGACATGGTGGCGATCCTGGGGTCGCTGTTCTTCGTGGTGGGGGACATCGACAAGTAGGCGGGGACCTCGACAAGTAGGCGACGGGGTGGGTTTGGATTTCCAACCGCCTCGTGGGGCCGGGCCGGTCCGGGTGTCGAGCGGGTTTGGAATTCCAACCGTCCGGCGGAGCTAGGCGTCAAGCGGGTTCGGAATTCCAACCGGCTGCACCAGCCAGCCGAAGTCGCCCAGTCCGCCGGTCGCCGTCAGCTCGGCGGCCTCGCCCGCGCTCGCGAGGGCCCGTACGTACGCCATCGGATCGGTGGTGGCCAGGGACAGCGGGGGACGGCCGCCGGTGACGCCCAGGGCGTGCAGGGCCTCGCGCTGGCTCAGCAGCCGGGCCCCCGGCGGCGCGGACGCCCCCAGACACGCGTCGAGCGCCACATGCGCGGTGATGTCGCACGAACCGTCCGGGACCGGCGCGGTCTCCCGCCCCTCCCGGAAGCCGGTGAGTGTCCCGAAGGGCGGTCGGGCTCCGGCGAGGTGCGCGTAGTCGACCGCGACGGCGAGTCCTCGTCCCACACTCGCCACGGCGGCGGCCCAGGCCCGGTCCCGGGGCAGCCCGACCTCGGCGCGCAGCCCCTCCTCCGGCGCCAACGGCCACCACCGCGCCAGCCACTCCGCGTCCTCCCCGCCGACGGGCTCCCCGAGCCGTTCGACCCCGTCCTCCCGTACGAGAACCAGTCGCGGTACGCCCGCCGAGTCGACCTCGACGACCTCCACCGGCACGTTGTCGAGCCACTCGTTGGCGAACAGTAGCCCGCTGATCCGCTCCGGCGCCTCGGCGACCCACTCGACACGCTCGTCGACCCCGCCCGGCCGCTCGGCGACTTCCACGGCGTACGCGCGCGTGCGGGGGACCACATCGGCCGGCAGCGCGGCCAACACCCCGCTCACCAGTTCTCCACGCCCGGCACCCATGTCGACGAAGCTCAGCTCTTCCGGCCGCCCCAATGCCTCGTCCACCCGACAGAGCAGCCGCGCGACGGCCCCGGCGAAGAGGGCGGACGCATGCACAGACGTCCGAAAGTGCCCAGCGGGCCCCTCAGGCCGCCGGTAGAAGCCGCCCGGCCCGTACAGCGCCTCCTCGACCGCAACCCGCCAAGGCCGCGCCCCATCAGGGGTGTGGGGCTGAGACAGACGCGGCTCCGCCGCGTGGGCGCGACCAGCCGCGTACCACCCGCAGTCGCGAGACGACATGTCCTCCCGAGACGACATGTCCTCCCGGCCTCTCAGGCGATCCCTCACCACGTCAGCCTAAGCGGAAGGGACAACACGGCCTCCACCTTGGGGAGTACGTGGCCCCGTCACGGATCGACCCTCCGGTTGACCCCCGCACACGGCCCCCTTCCCTACGCTGGGTTACGTGCAGCGCCTCTATGACTTCCTCCGCAGGCATCCGACATGGGTCGACGGCTTCTGGGCCCTCGTCCTGCTCGGCATGTCCCTGGTGGTCGGATCGGTCGACCCGGACTACGCGTCGGACTTGAACGAAGCCGCGGTCGTGACGATCACGTCGCTGCTCTGCCTGGTGATCGCGCTGCGACGGCGTATGCCGGAGAAGATGCTGGTGCTCGCCACCGTGGCGGGCGTCGCGCAGCTGGTCCTCGACGTGCCGAGGATGCCGGCGGACTTCGCGATGCTGGTGATCATCTACACGGTCGCGGCGAACGGCGCCCGCTGGGCCTCCCGGTTCGCCCTGGTCGGCGCCCTGTGCGCGTCGTCACTGGCGCAGATGCGCTGGTCCGAGGACCGGGCGGGCACCGTGGGCAACGTGGCGCTCGCGGTGGTGCTGACGGTGCCGTTCGTGCTCGCCTGGGTGCTCGGCGACTCGCTGCGCACCCGGCGCGCGTACTTCGCCCAGCTGGAGGAGCGCGCCGCCCGGCTGGAGAGGGAGCGCGAGGCGCAGGCCAAGGTCGCGGTCGCCGCCGAGCGCGCCAGGATCGCCCGTGAGCTGCACGATGTGGTGGCGCACAACGTGTCGGTGATGGTCGTGCAGGCCGACGGCGCCGCGTACGTCCTCGATGCCGCCCCCGACCAGGCGAAGAAGGCGTTGGAGACCATCTCCTCCACCGGCCGCCAGGCCCTCGCCGAGATGCGCCGCCTGCTGGGCGTCCTGCGCACCGGTGAGCACCAGGAGGGCGGCGAGTACGTCCCGCAGCCCGACGTCGAGCAGATCGACGACCTCGTCGAGCAGTGCCGCACCGCAGGACTGCCCGTGGACTTCAAGGTCGAGGGCACCCCGCGCCCCCTGCCCAGCGGTGTGGAGCTGACGGCGTACCGCATCGTCCAGGAGGCCCTCACCAACACGCGCAAGCATGGCGGCCCGAACGCGGGTGCGAGCGTCCGGCTGGTCTACTTCGACGACGGCCTCGGCCTGCTCGTCGAGGACGACGGCAAGGGCGCGCCCCACGAGCTGTACGAGGAGGGCGGCGCCGACGGGCGGGGACACGGGCTCATCGGTATGCGTGAGCGTGTCGGTATGGTCGGCGGCACGCTGGACGCGGGCCCCCGCCCCGGCGGCGGCTTCCGCATCAGCGCCCTGTTGCCCTTGAAGCCCGCACACTGACACAGCCATGTCAGTCACTGACACCTGTAACGGACATCCCGGCAACGGACACGGAAGAGGACCCCGATGGCGATCCGCGTAATGCTCGTCGACGACCAGGTGCTGCTGCGCACCGGGTTCCGGATGGTGCTGGCGGCCCAGCCGGACATGGAGGTCGTGGCGGAGGCGGGCGACGGCGTCGAGGCCCTTCAGGTGGTGCGGTCGACGGAGGTGGACGTGGTCCTCATGGACGTCCGCATGCCCAAGCTGGACGGTGTCGAGGCCACGCGTCGCATCTGTGCCGAGCCCGATCCGCCGAAGGTGATCATCCTGACCACCTTCGACCTCGACGAGTACGCCTTCTCCGGGCTGAAGGCGGGTGCCTCCGGCTTCATGCTCAAGGACGTGCCGCCCGGCGAGCTGCTGGCCGCGATCCGTTCCGTGCACAGCGGTGACGCCGTCGTGGCGCCCTCCACCACCCGGC
The DNA here is from genome assembly GCF_000317595.1 of Streptomyces ipomoeae 91-03. Lineage (GTDB taxonomy): Bacteria > Actinomycetota > Actinomycetes > Streptomycetales > Streptomycetaceae > Streptomyces > Streptomyces ipomoeae. The sequence continues at coordinate 72,868 of NZ_AEJC01000061.1, forward strand.
GGCTCCTCGACCGGTTCGCCCCGATGCTGCCCGGCACCGGTACCGAACCCCAGCACAAGGAGCTGGAACGGCTCACCGAACGCGAACGCGAGGTCATGATCCTCGTCGCCCAGGGCCTCTCCAACGGCGAGATCGCCGCCCGCCTGGTCCTCTCCGAGGCCACCGTGAAGACCCATGTCGGCCGCATCCTGACCAAGCTGGGCCTGCGCGACCGCGTCCAGGTCGTCGTCCTGGCGTACGAGACGGGGCTGGTACGGGCCGGAGGACAGGGCTGAGCCTGAGCCACAGGTGAGCGTGACCCCGGTGTAATCATCGCCGACTAGGGTGCGCGCATGCTCCTGTGGATCAACGGGCCCTTCGGGGGCGGCAAGACCCAGACGGCACACGAGCTCCAGCGCCGACTGCCGGGCAGCGTCATCTGCGACCCCGAGCACCCCGGCTTCGGCCTGCGCCGCATGCTGCCGCCCGAACTGCGCGGAGACTTCCAGGACCTGACCTCCTGGCGGCAGGGCGTGGTCGAGGTGCTGGACCTCGCCCTCACCGAGCACGACGGCGTGGTGATCGCCCCCATGACGGTGACCAACCCCGCCTACTTCGAAGAGACCGTCGGCCGTCTGCGCGAACTCGGCCACGACGTACGGCACTTCGCCCTCCTCGCCCAGCGCGAGACCGTACTGAGGCGACTGCGTGAACGCGGCTTCGGGCACCTCTTCCCGTATCTCGCGGGAAAGCGCGGCTCGCTGCGCAGGGAGAGTTGGGCGGTCCGGCAACTCGACCACTGTCTCGAACGGCTCCAGGGACCCGAGTTCGCCGAGCACCTGTGGACCGACCGGTCGACCGTCCCCAAGACCGCCGACCGTATCGCCGTCCTGGCCGGGCTGAGGCTCAGGCCGAACAACGAGGGCGCGCTGCGGACCCGGCTGCGGCAGGCGCGGATCGGGGTGAAGCACATCAGGTTCGACTGACGGCCGGCCTCGGCCGTACCAGGCGTGCCCGCCCCCACCGCAGCAGCAACGCCCCCGCACGGACTGGTCGGCCCTATTCGCCGCGGAGTTTCTCCACCCGCGTCACGAAGTCCGCGACCGCCTTCCGTACGTCCTCGGCCGTCCACTCCAGCCCGGCGGCCCGGATCTCCACCTCGGTGACGGCCAGCCCCGGGCCGCCCCGGTCCCACGGGCGGGCGAAGAGGACCGTCCCGGTCTCCTCGGCCTGGCGGACCGCGGCCTCCGCGGCGACGTCGACGTCGTACGGGAGCCAGACCTGGAACTCGTTGGTGTGCGGTTCCTCGGGATGCACGCGGGCCCAGGGGAGTCCGGCCTCGGCGAAGCCCTCGCGGAGCGCGGCGGCGACCACGCGCGCGTGGCGAACGTAGTGCGGCAGCCGGGGCAACTCCCGTTCCAGGCCGACGAGGGCGGACAGGGCGGTGGGGAACTGCTGGAAGAGCTGGCCGCCGTACCGGTGCCGCCAGGCCTTCGCCTCGTCGATCAGTGTCCTGGGGCCCGCGATCGCGGCACCGGCGAACGCGTCGAGGGACTTGTAGTACGACACGTAGACGCTGTCCGCGAGGCCCGCGATCTCGTCCACGGTGCGGTCGAAGTGGGTGGTGGACTCCCACAGCCGGGCCCCGTCGAAGTGGACCACGGCGTCACGCGCGTGTGCCGCTTCGGTGACCTCCGTCAGCTCCTCCCAGGAGGGCAGCACGAAACCGGCCTCCCTGAGCGGCAGTTCCAGCATCAGCGCCCCGAAGGGTTCGTCGAAGTCGCGCACTTCGTCGGCGGTGGGCAGCCGCGGCTCGCCGGTCAGCCGGACCGGCCGCAACCCGCTGAGCTGACTGAACGCGTTCCGCTCGTGCATCTCGGGGTGGGAAAGGGCGTGCAGGGCGACGGCCGGGTTCCCGGTACGGGCCGCCCAGCAGCGCAGGGCCACCTGTTGGGCCATCGTGCCGGTCGGGAAGAACGCGGCGGCCTCCATGCCGAGCAGCGCGGCGGTCCGCTCCTCCAGCGTCTCGACGATCCCGTTGCCGTAGAGATCCGCCGACTCGTCCAGGTCGTACACGTCCCCGGCCGCGTCCAGGAGCGCCAGCCGCTCGCGGACCGTCGCCAGGGCACTCGTCCGCGACAGCACCCGCTGTGCGGCCCGATGGGCGATGCGGCGCCGCTTGTAGCGGGCCATGGCCGTCGACTCCTCCCCGGCGGCCTCCTCGCCGGACCGGTCCCGCACCGCTGACTCCTCGCTCCCGGAAAGCGGTTGCCCGTGTGCCGTTCCCGCCGCCTGATCCGCCGTGTCGGTCATCCCTGGATCATCCCTCGCGCCGCACCACCCGTCATCGGGTTTTCGTCCCCGCGAGACCTGCGGACATTTCCTGGCAAAACCCACAGCCTGTGGACAGCCGATCGACCCTCGAACCAATCGCGTTAACATGACGAGAAATCGTCCGGTACCCAGAGCGGACTGGAACGGGAAGGCCACCAGCGAGTGAGTACATTCCAGCAACCAGAGCCGAAGGACCGCCCCGCGCGGCTCACCGTCGGTGTCGTCGGTGCCGGTCGGGTCGGTCCCGCGCTGGCGGCGTCACTGCAACTGGCGGGGCACCGCCCGGTGGCCGTCTCCGGGGTCTCCGACGCCTCCAGGCGGCGGGCCGGGGCGCTGCTGCCCGGCGTGCCGCTGATGTCCCCGGCCGACGTGCTGCAACACGCGGACCTGGTCCTGCTGACCGTGCCGGACGACGCCCTGCCGGGGCTCGTGGAAGGCCTCGCGGAGACCGGTTCCGTACGGCCGGGGCAGCTGCTGGTGCACACCTCCGGGCGGTACGGCGCGAAGGTGCTGGACCCGGCGCTGCGGGTAGGGGCGCTGCCGCTCGCGCTGCACCCGGCGATGACGTTCACGGGCACTCCCGTGGACGTGCAGCGGCTCGCCGGGTGCTCGTTCGGGGTCACGGCGCCCGAGGAGCTGCGGCTGGCCGCCGAGGCGCTGGTGATCGAGATGGGCGGCGAACCGGAGTGGATCGCCGAGGAGAACCGGCCGCTCTACCACGCCGCCCTCGCCCTCGGCGCCAACCACCTGGTGACCCTCGTCGCCCAGTCCATGGAGCTGCTGCGCACGGCCGGTGTGGCGGCCCCCGACCGCATGCTGGGCCCGCTCCTGGGCGCCGCCCTGGACAACGCCCTGCGCTCCGGGGACGCGGCCCTCACCGGACCCGTCGCGCGCGGGGACGCCGGCACGGTCGCCGCGCATGTCGCCGAGCTGCGCGCGCACGCCCCGTCGACCGTCGCCGGGTATCTCGCGATGGCCCGCGCGACCGCCGACCGGGCCCTCGCCCACGGCCTGCTGAAGCCGGAGCTGGCCGAGGACCTTCTCGGGGTACTCGCGAACGGAGCCAACGGGACCACCGGGACCGAAGGGAACGCCGGATGACCACCACTGTGCTGCGCACCGCCGACGAACTGCACGCACGCGCGCGTGCGGGCCGTCGCGCCGTCGTGATGACCATGGGCGCCCTGCACGAGGGCCACGCCACGCTCATCCGCACCGCGCGCGAGACCGCGGGCGGTGACGGCGAGGTCGTCGTCACGATCTTCGTGAACCCCCTCCAGTTCGGCGAGGGCGAGGACCTGGACCGCTATCCGCGCACCCTGGACGCCGATCTGAAGCTCGCCGAACAGTCGGGCGCGGACGTGGTGTTCGCCCCCTCGGTGGACGAGGTCTACCCCGGCGGTGAGCCGCAGGTCCGCATCACCGCCGGTCCCATGGGTGAGCGCCTGGAGGGCGCCGCCCGCCCCGGGCACTTCGACGGCATGCTCACCGTCGTCGCCAAGCTGCTCCACCTCACCCGCCCCGACGTGGCGTTCTTCGGGCAGAAGGACGCCCAGCAGCTCGCCCTGATCCGCCGTATGGTCCGGGACCTGAACTTCGGCGTGGAGATCGTCGCCGTCCCGACCGTCCGCGAGCCCGACGGCCTGGCCCTGTCCAGCCGCAACCGCTATCTGTCCGCCGCGGAACGCCGTACGGCCCTCGCGCTCTCCCAGGCCCTGTTCGCCGGCCGCGACCGGCACGCCGCGCAGGAGGCCCTACGCGCGCGTGCCCGCGAAACGCCCGCCACGCGCGCGCGTGCCGAGGCCCTGAGCGCCATCGGCGAGTCCCGCGCGGCGGCCGACGCGCACGCCATGGCGAAGGCCGCGCCGGGTGGCCCGGCCGCTGTCCGCGCCGCCGCCCGCCTGGTCCTCGACGACGCCCTGCGCATGAAGCCGCCGCTCACCCTGGACTATCTGGCCCTGGTCGACCCGACCGACTTCACCGAGATCCCGGACGACTTCACGGGCGAAGCCGTCCTCGCCGTCGCAGCCCGGGTGGGCACGACCCGGCTGATCGACAACATCCCTTTGACCTTCGGAGCCGCCTCGTGACCACCACAGGCATACGACTGCACGCGCCCGCCCCGGGATGGTCCATCGCCGCCGACGTCGTGGTCGTCGGATCGGGCGTCGCCGGCCTCACCGCCGCGCTGCGCTGCGAGGCCGCCGGCCTGCGCACGGTCGTCGTCACCAAGGCCCGCCTGGACGACGGCTCCACCCGCTGGGCCCAGGGCGGCATCGCCGCGGCCCTCGGCGAGGGCGACACCCCCGAACAGCACCTGGACGACACCCTGGTGGCCGGCGCGGGCCTGTGCGACGAGGACGCCGTCCGGCTCCTGGTCACCGAGGGCCCCGACGCCGTACGCCGCCTGATCGCCACCGGCGCCCACTTCGACGAGTCGGAGGAAGGCGGCCTGGAGCTGACCCGCGAGGGCGGCCACCACCGCCGCCGCATCGCCCACGCGGGCGGCGACGCCACCGGCGCCGAGATCTCCCGGGCACTCGTCGAGGCCGTACGCGCGATCGGAAGCGGCGAGCGCGAAGCGCTCCCGGCCAAGGGGGGTGGCGGGCGACGGGCGGGCGTGAGGACGATCGAGAACGCGCTCGTCCTGGACCTCCTGACGGACGCCGAGGGCCGCACGGCCGGTGTCACCCTGCACGTCATGGGAGAGGGCCAGCACGACGGCGTGGGAGCCGTCCACGCCCCCGCCGTGGTCCTCGCCACCGGCGGCATGGGCCAGGTCTTCTCCGCCACCACCAACCCGTCCGTGTCGACCGGCGACGGCGTGGCCCTCGCACTGCGCGCGGGCGCCGAGGTCAGCGACCTGGAGTTCGTCCAGTTCCACCCCACCGTGCTGTTCCTGGGGGCGGACGCCGAGGGCCAGCAGCCCCTCGTCTCCGAGGCGGTACGCGGCGAGGGCGCCCACCTGGTCGACGCCGACGGAGTGCGCTTCATGATCGGGCAGCACGAACTCGCCGAACTCGCCCCCCGGGACATCGTCGCCAAGGGCATCATGCGCCGTATGCAGGAGCAGGGCGCCGAGCACATGTACCTGGACGCCCGGCACTTCGGCGCCGACATGTGGGAGCACCGCTTCCCCACGATCCTCGCCGCCTGCCGCGCCAACGGCCTCGACCCGGTCACCCGGCCCATCCCGGTCGCCCCGGCCGCCCACTACGCCTCCGGCGGCGTCCGCACCGACTCCCACGGCCGTACGACCGTCCCGGGCCTCTACGCCTGCGGCGAGGTCGCCTGCACCGGCGTCCACGGCGCCAACCGGCTCGCCTCGAACTCCCTGCTGGAGGGCCTGGTCTACGCCGAGCGCATCGCCGCCGACATCGCCGCCGGGCACGCCGAAAACGGCCTCCACGCGCGCGTGCCCCAGCCCGTCCCGTACGCCGAGACGCCCGCGCACCCGCTGCTCGCCCCGGAGATACGGTTCGCGATCCAGCGGACCATGACCGAGGGCGCCGGCGTGCTGCGCTCCGAGGCCTCCCTGGCGACCGCCGCCGCGGCCCTGGACCGGCTGCACGCCGACGCCCGCGACGCCCTCGACGTCAACGGCAAGACCGCCGAGCCCGGCGTCGACACCTGGGAGACCACCAACCTCCTGTGCGTGGCCCGCGTCCTGGTCGCCGCCGCCCGGCTGCGCGAGGAGACCCGCGGCTGCCACTGGCGCGAGGACCACGCCGAGCGCGACGACACCGACTGGCGCCGCCACATCGTCGTACGGCTGAATCCGGACCGGACGCTCGCCGTACACACCACCGATACCGCAGACTTCCCCCCGACCCGGCCGCATCACCAGGAGCAGTGACAGACGTGAGCACCCCCGAACTTCCCCTCGCCTCCGGCGGCGGCTGCGGCGACGGCTGCGCCTGCGGCGCCGAGACGGACGACGAATACCTGGAGTGCGGGCTCGACCCCGCGCTCGCCCAGCTCCTGGCCGACGCAGGGCTCGACCCCGTGGAGGTCGAGGACATCGCCAACGTCGCCATCCAGGAGGACCTCGACCACGGCGTCGACGTCACCACGGTCGCCACGATCCCGGAGGACGCCCGCTCCACCGCCGACTTCACCGCGCGCGAGGGCGGCGTCGTGGCGGGCCTCAGGGTGGCCGAGGCGGTCCTGTCGGTGGCCTGCTCCGACGAGTTCGAGGTCGAGCGCCACGTCGACGACGGCGACCGCGTGGAGGCCGGCCAGAAGCTCCTCAGCGTCACCGGCGCCACCCGCGACCTCCTCACCGCCGAGCGCAGCGCCCTGAACCTGCTGTGCCGTCTCTCCGGCATCGCGACGGCCACGCGCGCGTGGGCGGACGCCCTGGAGGGCACGAAGGCGAAGGTGCGCGACACGAGAAAGACGACGCCGGGGCTGCGCTCCCTGGAGAAGTTCGCCGTCCGCTGCGGCGGGGGCGTCAACCACCGCATGTCGCTGTCCGACGCGGCGCTCGTCAAGGACAACCACGTGGTCGCCGCCGGCGGCGTCGCCCAGGCCTTCAAGGCCGTGCGCGAGATGTTCCCCGAGGTGCCCATCGAGGTCGAGGTCGACACCCTCCACCAGCTCCGCGAGGTCGTCGACGCGGGCGCCGACCTGATCCTCCTGGACAACTTCACCCCCATCGAGTGCGAGGAGGCCGTGGCCGTCGTCGACGGCCGCGCGGTCCTGGAGGCCTCGGGCCGGCTCACCCTGGACAACGCCAAGGCGTACGCGGACACGGGCGTCGACTACCTGGCGGTCGGGGCGCTGACCCACTCCTCCCCGATCCTCGACATCGGCCTCGACCTGCGCGCGGCCGAGTAGGGACGGGGACGGGCCATGCTGCTGACGATCGACGTGGGCAACACCCACACCGTCCTCGGGCTGTTCGACGGCGAGGACATCGTCGAACACTGGCGCATCTCCACGGACTCGCGCCGCACCGCCGACGAACTCGCGGTCCTGCTGCAGGGCCTCATGGGCATGCACCCGCTCCTCGGAGAGGAGCTGGGCGACGGCATCGACGGCATCGCGATCTGCGCCACCGTTCCGTCCGTGCTGCACGAGCTCCGCGAGGTGACGCGCCGCTACTACGGCGACGTGCCGGCCGTCCTGGTCGAACCGGGAGTGAAGACGGGCGTCCCGATCCTGACGGACAACCCGAAGGAGGTCGGCGCCGACCGCATCATCAACGCGGTCGCCGCGGTCGAGCTGTACGGCGGCCCCGCGATCGTCGTCGACTTCGGTACGGCGACGACGTTCGACGCGGTGAGCGCGCGCGGCGAGTATGTCGGCGGTGTCATCGCCCCCGGCATAGAGATCTCCGTGGAGGCGCTGGGCGTCAAGGGCGCCCAGTTGCGCAAGATCGAGGTGGCCCGGCCGCGGAGTGTCATCGGCAAGAACACCGTCGAGGCCATGCAGGCGGGCATCGTGTACGGGTTCGCCGGGCAGGTCGACGGGGTGGTCAGCCGGATGGTCCGCGAACTGGCCGAGGATCCCGAGGACGTCACGGTCATCGCTACGGGTGGGCTGGCGCCGATGGTCCTTGGCGAGTCTTCGGTGATCGACGAACACGAGCCCTGGCTGACGCTGATCGGGTTGCGGCTGGTGTACGAGCGCAACGTGTCTCGCCTCTGAGGGTTTTCCTCGCCCCCGCCGCCCCTACCCGTCCCTCCCCCACTCTCGGCTTCGCTCGAGCGGGGGGACCCCCACCAGGGGCTGCGCCCCTTCGACCCCGCTGGGGGAAGAGGGGGTGGCTGCGGTGCGTGTTGTACGTGCGGGTGGGTGGGGGTTGGCCGCGCAGTTCCCCGCGCCCCTTCCATCCGAGCTCGAAGGCGTAGCGGGGGCGAAGGGGCGGGGGCGGGAACGCCTCCGTCCACCCAGCCGGGTGGTCGCCCACGCCACACGTCCCCATCGCACCGCTTTTGTCTGATTAGCGCGTACCTTTCCGTGCATGCCCACGCCCCACGGAACCCGCGGCGGCATGGCGTTCGGCGCTGAGGAGCTGCGTGTGCTCCGCCGTGCCCTCGCCCTCGCCCTGAACCCCACTCCCGCCTCGGCGGAGGACGTGCAGGACTGTCTCCGGCTCGCCGAGTCCGTCGACGAGGCGACCCACGAGGACGCCCGTCTGAGGGCCTTCCTGCTGGCCGACCTCGCCCGCTACCGCGCCGCGCTCCCGGGCACGGTCACGAGCTACGCGGCGCTCCTGGAGGAGGCCCTGGACACCGGGTACCGTCCCCAGCCGGACGACCTGGCCGCGCTGCGCGCCCTGCGCGGCAACCCCACCGCCGCCGCCCTCCTGGACCGCTGCCGCGCCCTCGCGGAACAGGACGTGCGGGCCCGCTTCGCGGCGCAGACGGCCGGAGCGGTGGTCGTCCCGGCCTCCCGCTCCGCCACCGGCCCCCGGTCCCGCAGCCGACTCACCGCCCTCCCCGGCGGCCTGGCGGAGCGGAGCGCACGCGCGCGTGCCGCCGCCAATGAACCCGCCAAGCCCAAACCGTCCCGTCCCGCCCGGCCGGACCGCCCCGCGGAGCCCGCCGACAAGCCGGGCCCGGTGCGCCGCCCCGACGCTCCGCGCCCGGCCCGCCGCCCCATCCCCACCCCGGGCGAGGTCTTCCCGCCCAAGCGGAAGCCCACCGACCCGCCCGCGAACCCGCCCCGCCAGCTGACGGCCGTCTGAGCGGGCTCGGGAGGGCGCGGGGCGCGTTCCCGCGCCGCCCGGTGCGGTGCGTCGGCGCGCTGCCGTATCGCCTCGCACCGGGCGTACTCGGGTGACGCGACCGGGCGCACTCGGGTGATGCGGCGGGATGGCGGGATTCCCGGCGGCGCGGGGGCGTGCCCCGCTTCCCCGGGCCCGCCCGGCCCTGGCTACCCTTGCCGCATGGACTACGTCTCCGCGCTGCTGCCCCCCTTCGTGATGGCCGTGCTGTTCATCGGCGTCATCAGGGTGATCGTGAAGACCCAGGGCGGCCCGAACAAGGCCAAGGAGGACGCGGCCGTCGACGCGGCGTACGCGCGCGCGGAGGCCGCCCGTCAGGCCTCCTCCAGCCGCAAGGACTCCGGCGCCTGAGCCGGACGCCACGTCCCGCCCGGCGCCGGGCTCCCTCGGCGCCGGCCCCTCACTGGGCCCCTGACAGGCCCCATGGGCGTATGACTCGTGTGCTTTTCGAGCCGTACGCCCATTTTGTTCCCCTTCTCCGGATATCGTCGTAACTGTGCCTCGCCCATTGGGAGAACTCGAAGACGCGGTCATGACGCGGGTGTGGAAGTGGAACCGCCCGGTGACCGTTCGAGAAGTCCTGGAAGATCTTCAGCGGGAGCGGTCCATCGCGTACACCACGGTGATGACCGTTCTGGACAATCTCCATCAGAAGGGCTGGGTGCGCCGTGAGGCCGAAGGCCGGGCCTATCGATATGAGGCGGTCTCCACTCGGGCCGCCTACGCCGCCGCACTCATGAACGAGGCGTGGTCGCAGAGCGACAACCCCGCCGCCGCTCTCGTCGCCTTCTTCGGGATGATGAGCGAGGAACAGCGGCAGGCCCTCATGGACGCCGTACGCATCGTGCAGGGCCCCGAATCCGTCGAATCGTCCGGCGAAACAGAGGGGACCCCCGGCCAATCCCCGGATCGTCCCGGGCGATAGCGTCCGCTCATGCGAGCAGAGAGTCCCGAAGTCACCGCAAAAGCCATCACCGTCCGACGGGCTCGGACCAGCGATGTCCCGCACGTGCGCGCCCTCCTTGACGCGTACGTCGAGCGCGGCATCCTGCTCGACAAAGCGACGGTGACGCTTTACGAGGACATCCAGGAGTTCTGGGTCGCGGAACGGGACGACAACGCCGAGGTCGTCGGCTGCGGCGCACTGCATGTGATGTGGGAAGACCTCGCGGAAGTCCGCACTCTCGCGGTGAACCCCACCGCCAAGGGTCTCGGCGTCGGTCACCAGTTGCTGCAGAAGTTGCTGCACACCGCTCGCTGGCTGGGTGTTCGCCGGGTTTTCTGTCTGACCTTCGAAGTCGAGTTCTTCGCGAAGCACGGCTTCGTGGAGATCGGCGAGACGCCGGTCGACATGGATGTCTACGCGGAGTTGCTGCGTTCCTATGACGAGGGCGTCGCGGAGTTCCTCGGTCTCGAACGAGTGAAACCGAACACCTTGGGCAACAGCCGGATGCTTCTGCATCTGTGATCATCGGGCGGGACCTATTCCGGGCGGGTGGCCGTGCCCGGGTTCCCTATGTCCGAAACGCGCATGTTTCCGGTCTTCCCCGGAGCTCGCGGTCTCTCCGCGCCCTCTCCTCGGTCTCTCCCCGGTCTCTCCCAGGGGTTTGTGTTTTCTCTGGAAAAGCGGTTTGCTTTCCGACGTACTGCAGTACTGCATATAAGGGGACGTGAAACAGCGGCTCGCGCCGCGGCCCTCGGCCCTGAAGTTATCGATGAAAGGAAATCCGGTGGCACAGAAGGTTCAGGTCCTTCTTGTCGACGACCTCGACGGCGGCGAGGCTGACGAGACCGTGACGTTCGCTCTGGACGGCAAGACGTACGAGATCGACCTCACGACTGCCAATGCGGACAAGCTCCGCGGACTTCTCGACCCCTACGTCAAGGGCGGTCGACGTACCGGAGGCCGTGCTTCGGGTGGACGCGGAAAGGCCCGCGCCACTTCCGGCGGCAGCCAGGACACCGCGGCCATCCGCGCCTGGGCGAAGGAGAACGGCCTCGAGGTCAACGACCGAGGCCGCGTTCCCGCGTCCATCCGCGAGGCCTACGAGAAGGCCAACGGCTGAGCAGCCTAAGAGAAGGCCAACGGCCCGGTGCTCGCGCGCCGCAGCCGGACGCGGTGGCAGTGCGTCGCCACCGTGTCCACCACTCGTACCAGGTCGGGGGCGCCCCCACCGCCCCCCAACGCCGACATCGTCGGCAGCGAGGGTTCCACCTCGCGCCCAGGCTCGGGGGGCCGCAGCCAATCGGCGGCCCCCTGTGAACCGGTACCGCGCCCCCCGGTCAGGCCCGGAGGAAGCGGCGCCACCATGTGACCGCCCGTTCCCACGGCCGTGAGGTCCAGGTCGACGCCGCCCCAGTCCAGCCACTCCAGCAGACCCGGCAGCTCCTCCGCGCTGCCCGCCGCGACCAGCAGCCGCATCCGCCCGCCGTGCAGCGCCACCGGCGAGCCGGGCCCCGGAATCGGGCCCAGATGCCTCAGCGCCGCGAACCCCGCCTCGGCCGGGACGTCGAGCACATCGAAGCGCAGGCCCGTAATGAGGTGTACGGGTGCGCCGGGCACGGTCGCCCAGCAGAGATCGTTCTCGTACCACTGCCGTACCGCGACATCGCTCGGGTCGAGCGGTTGGCGGGGAGGGGGGACGATGGTCATGTCAGCAGCAACCGTGCGAAGAGGCCCGGAGTTACGCTGGGTGTCGGTGCGGATGCGTACAGTGCCGGAGAAGGTGGCGATCCGCGGTGGGAACCGGCGCAAGGATGTTCGCCCTTAGCGGAGGGAACCGGTGCATCCGGCATGGAGTGTCAGTGCCTACGGGTAAGACATCCCTAGTGGGAGGGGGCGACACGCAGGAAAAGGTGTCTCGCGTTCGCCATCGGCGTACTGATGGTGAGGGTAACCACCTGGCCTGCGGGAACATCGTCTCGCACCATCGGGTTGGAGCAGATGTCGGCGTTCGGGCTCAGGAGGCAGCGACTCTGTCTCCGCGAGAGCGGAGGTGATCCGGACGGTGTCGGCAGTTGGAATGAGCGGTCCCCGCTTGCGGGACTAAGCTGCGGAAGGACAGTGAGGGGAGCGTCCCCTCAGTGCCTGACCGCTCTGAGGAGCGATAAACGATGTTCGAGAGGTTCACCGACCGCGCGCGGCGGGTTGTCGTCCTGGCTCAGGAAGAAGCCCGGATGCTCAACCACAACTACATCGGCACCGAGCACATCCTCCTGGGCCTGATCCACGAGGGTGAGGGTGTCGCCGCTAAGGCCCTGGAGAGCCTCGGGATTTCGCTCGAGGCGGTCCGCCAGCAGGTGGAGGAGATCATCGGGCAGGGGCAGCAGGCCCCGTCCGGGCACATCCCCTTCACCCCCCGTGCCAAGAAGGTCCTGGAGCTGTCGCTCCGCGAGGCCCTTCAGCTGGGCCACAACTACATCGGCACGGAGCACATCCTGCTCGGCCTGATCCGTGAGGGCGAGGGCGTCGCCGCCCAGGTCCTGGTCAAGCTGGGCGCAGATCTCAACCGGGTCCGGCAGCAGGTCATCCAGCTGCTCTCCGGTTACCAGGGCAAGGAGACCGCCACCGCCGGCGGGCCTGCCGAGGGCACCCCCTCGACGTCCCTGGTCCTCGACCAGTTCGGCCGGAACCTCACCCAGGCCGCTCGTGAGTCCAAGCTCGACCCGGTCATCGGGCGCGAGAAGGAGATCGAGCGGGTCATGCAGGTGCTGTCCCGCCGTACGAAGAACAACCCGGTCCTGATCGGTGAGCCCGGCGTCGGCAAGACCGCCGTCGTCGAGGGCCTCGCCCAGGCCATCGTCAAGGGCGAGGTGCCCGAGACCCTCAAGGACAAGCACCTCTACACCCTGGACCTCGGCGCCCTGGTCGCCGGCTCCCGCTACCGCGGTGACTTCGAGGAGCGCCTGAAGAAGGTGCTCAAGGAGATCCGCACGCGCGGTGACATCATCCTGTTCATCGACGAGCTCCACACGCTGGTCGGTGCGGGTGCCGCGGAAGGCGCCATCGACGCCGCCTCCATCCTGAAGCCGATGCTGGCCCGCGGTGAGCTGCAGACCATCGGCGCCACCACGCTGGACGAGTACCGCAAGCACCTGGAGAAGGACGCGGCCCTGGAGCGCCGTTTCCAGCCCATCCAGGTCGCGGAGCCGTCCCTGCCGCACACGATCGAGATCCTCAAGGGTCTCCGTGACCGGTACGAGGCGCACCACCGCGTCTCCATCACGGACGAGGCCCTGGTCCAGGCCGCCACTCTGGCCGACCGGTACATCTCGGACCGCTTCCTGCCGGACAAGGCGATCGACCTGATCGACGAGGCCGGTTCCCGGATGCGGATCCGTCGGATGACCGCGCCGCCGGACCTCCGCGAGTTCGACGAGAAGATCGCCGGTGTCCGTCGGGACAAGGAGTCCGCGATCGACTCGCAGGACTTCGAGAAGGCCGCCTCCCTGCGCGACAAGGAGAAGCAGCTCCTCGCCGCCAAGGCCAAGCGGGAGAAGGAGTGGAAGGCCGGCGACATGGACGTCGTCGCCGAGGTCGACGGCGAGCTGATCGCCGAGGTGCTGGCCACGGCCACGGGCATCCCGGTCTTCAAGCTCACCGAGGAGGAGTCCAGCCGTCTGCTCCGGATGGAGGACGAGCTCCACAAGCGGGTCATCGGCCAGGACGACGCCGTCAAGGCGCTGTCGAAGGCGATCCGTCGTACGCGTGCCGGTCTGAAGGACCCGAAGCGTCCCGGTGGTTCGTTCATCTTCGCCGGCCCGTCCGGTGTCGGTAAGACCGAGCTGTCCAAGGCGCTCGCCGAGTTCCTGTTCGGTGACGAGGACGCGCTGATCTCCCTCGACATGTCGGAGTTCAGCGAGAAGCACACGGTGTCGCGTCTCTTCGGTTCCCCGCCCGGATACGTGGGCTACGAAGAGGGCGGCCAGCTGACGGAGAAGGTGCGGCGCAAGCCGTTCTCGGTGGTCCTGTTCGACGAGGTCGAGAAGGCCCACCCGGACATCTTCAACTCGCTGCTGCAGATCCTGGAGGACGGTCGCCTGACCGACTCCCAGGGCCGGGTCGTGGACTTCAAGAACACGGTCATCATCATGACGACCAACCTCGGCACCCGGGACATCTCGAAGGGCTTCAACCTGGGCTTCGCGGCCTCGGGTGACACGAAGACCAACTACGAGCGCATGAAGAACAAGGTGTCGGACGAGCTGAAGCAGCACTTCCGTCCCGAGTTCCTCAACCGCGTCGACGACGTGGTCGTCTTCCCGCAGCTGACCCAGGCGGACATCCTCCGGATCGTCGACCTGATGATCGGCAAGGTGGACGAGCGCCTGAAGGACCGGGACATGGGCATCGAGCTCTCCCAGTCCGCCAAGGAGCTGCTGTCCAAGAAGGGTTACGACCCTGTGCTGGGCGCCCGGCCGCTGCGCCGGACGATCCAGCGCGAGATCGAGGACTCGCTGTCGGAGAAGATCCTCTTCGGCGAGCTGCGCCCCGGTCACATCGTGGTCGTGGACACCGAGGGCGACGGCGACGCGGCGACCTTCACCTTCCGGGGTGAGGAGAAGTCGGCGCTGCCGGACGTCCCGCCGATCGAGCAGGCGGCGGGCGGCGCCGGGCCCAATCTGAGCAAGGAGGCCTAGCCGCTGCGCTGGGCTTGAACCGAAGGGGC